>JBOGGU010000051.1:0-49175 GCA_050744085.1 Acidimicrobiales bacterium | reverse complement strand
GGCCTGGGGGGGCCTGCTTCGCAAGCCCCCCCCGCCCCCCCGCCCGGCGCGGGCTCCCCCGACGCTCGCGGCCACAGCCCTTACCGCCTGCAGTTCAAATTCCTCGAAGGCGCCACGAGCACCGAGGACGACCCGTACCGCTTCTGGCCCACGCTGGGCGAGGTGGACCTCCACCTGATCGGCGAGGGCAGCCACCGCTCGCTGTGGGAGGCCCTTGGCGCTCATCACCGCCTGCACCAGGGGGTCTGGGGGACCGCCTTCGCGGTGTGGGCGCCCACCGCCCGCTCCGTGCGCGTCGTGGGCAGCTTCAACGGCTGGGATGGCCGGCGCCACCCGATGCGCTCGCTCGGCAGCTCGGGCGTGTGGGAGATCTTCCTGCCCGGCGTGGCCCCCGGGGCGCTGTACAAGTTCGAGATCCTCTCCGCCGAGGGCCACCTGCTGTTGAAAGCCGACCCCCTCGCCCGGGAGGCCGAGGCGCCCCCCGGCACCTCCAGCGTGGTCCCCGGCCTGAGCACGCATCGTTGGGCCGACGGGGCCTGGCTGGCCGAGCGCGAGGCGGCCACCCACTGGCAGCGGCCGATGTCGGTCTACGAGGTCCACCTGGGCTCGTGGCGGCGGGTTCCCGAGGATGGCGACCGCTCGCTGACCTATGCCGAGCTGGCCGAGACGCTGCCGGCTTATGTGGCCGAGCTGGGGTTCACCCACGTGGAGCTGATGCCCATCGCCGAGCACCCATACGGTGGGTCCTGGGGCTACCAGGTCTCCTCTTACTATGCGCCGACCACCCGCTACGGCGACGCCGACTCCCTTCGGGCACTGATCGACGCCTTCCACGTCGCGGGGGTCGGGGTCATCGTGGACTGGGTGCCCGCTCACTTCCCCCGCGACGACTGGGCGCTGGCCCGTTTCGACGGCTCCGCGCTCTACGAGCACGCAGACCCCCGCCAGGGTAGCCACCCCGACTGGGGGACCCTGGTGTTCAACCTGGGGCGCAACGAGGTCCGCAACTTCTTGCTGGCCAATGCTCTTTACTGGTTCTCCGAGTTCCACATCGACGGCCTGCGGGTGGACGCGGTGGCCTCCATGCTGTACCTGGACTACTCCCGCGAGCCGGGCGAGTGGGTGCCCAACGTGTATGGGGGCCGGGAGAACCTGGACTCGGTTGGATTCCTGCGCTCCCTCAACGAGGTCGCCTACGCCGAGCAGCCGGGCGTGATCACCGTCGCGGAGGAGTCCACCGCGTGGCCAGCCGTGTCCCGGCCGACCTACCTGGGTGGGCTCGGCTTCGGGTTCAAGTGGAACATGGGCTGGATGCACGACACGCTGGAGTATTTCTCCAAGGACCCCATCCACCGGCGCTACCACCACGACGAGCTGACCTTCGGGCTGCTGTACGCTTTCAGCGAGAACTTCGTCCTGCCGCTGTCGCATGACGAGGTGGTCCACGGCAAGGGCTCCCTGGTCTCCAAGATGCCCGGGGATCGCTGGTCGGAGCTGGCCAACCTACGGGCCCTCTACGCCTGGATGTGGGCGCACCCGGGCAAGCAGCTGATCTTCATGGGCGACGAGATCGCCCAGGGGGCCGAGTGGTCGCACGAGCACAGCTTGGACTGGCACCTGCTGGATGACCCCGGCAACCGGGGGGTGCAGGCCCTGGTCGGGGACCTCAACCGAACCTACCGGTCCCTGCCCGCCTTGTGGGAGCTGGACGGGGCGGCGGAGGGCTTCCGCTGGATAGACGCCTCCGACGTCGAGCACAACGTGTTCTCCTTCCTACGGCTCGGGACGCCGCGCCCACCCGAGCCGCCCCCGCCCACGCTGTCGGCGGCGTCGCCCATCCCGCCCGCCCCTGTCCTGGCGTGTGTGGCGAACCTGTCCCCGGTCGTGCGCCACCGCTACCGGGTCGGCCTCCCCGCCGGCGGCCCCTGGAGGGAGGTGCTCAACACCGACGCCGACGGCTACGGGGGCAGCGGCGTGGGCAACGGAGGGTCGGTGTGGGCGGTGGAGCTGGGCTGGCACGGACTGCCTTTCTCGGCCGAGCTCACCCTCCCACCCCTTGGCGTGCTGTGGCTGGTGCCCGGGGAGTAGGCCTGTGACCCCGCCCCAACAGCGCTCTCTCTGCACACGGTGAAAGCCCGACCGGGGAGCTACACAAGTTACAGCGTCGGTTGCGGCGTTGTCTGGGTCATGATCTTGGGAGTACTTGCTGCTGGCGGCAACAAGGAGAAGCTCCGCAGGATCCTGCCGTTTTGCGGCGGCTGGTGGATGGGCTGGACCTCCGCCACGATCGCTCGATATGTCTATCCGCCACCCAAGTCTCGTCCTCCATTCCAGACTAGCCCGAAGCTACGCTCCACGCTGGTTACGAGCTGGTGTGACCCAAACCCGGCTGGATCTCCTGAACCTGGTTGAGCTCGTAGTGAAGCGTGCTCGTGCGCATCACCCGGTGGGAGAGCGGTACGAGCACACCGTGCAAGACCGGGTACTTGCGAGCAAGGAGCCGCGCCGCGGCACGGCCTCCTCGCCGTCGAGAAGGCGGGCCCCAGCACGCACTGCCGGCCCCGACGGCTTGCCGCGAAATGTGGATGGTGCGAAGCGCACCTCTGGGAAGTTCCGCAGCCGCTTGCTCTTCCAGGATTTGTCGTAAGTACGGACGTAGGCGCGGTCACCTTGCACGGCGATGCTCACCGGAGTGGCAACCCACGTCCCGTCGCGTTTTCGCGTCTTCAGCAGGATCGTCTTCTGGCGGATGAATCTGGCCAGGTCTGCTGGCGAGGCGGAGCGAGGCTGGTTGGTCTCCATGTCGGCCCTCCTTGTCACGGCACCTTGAAGCGGGATGGGCAAATTTCCCCTTCGGAACCTCGACGAGGCGCCGTTCACCGCGTCATGCTAGGTGTCGGCTCGCGCGTCTCGCTGTCGTGAGCCATACTGGCGGGGTGAGCGAGCGCAATGTCCTCGGTGGGGAGCTGGAGCCGTGTGGCAGCGACCCCCTTACTGGTTTCTACCGGGACGGCTGCTGCAACACAGGCGACGACGACTATGGCAGCCACACGATCTGCGCGGTGGTGACGGCGGAGTTCCTCGAGCACCAGCGCCGCATCGGCAACGACCTCACCACGCCCGCGCCCGAGCTCGGCTTCCCCGGGCTCGTGCCGGGGGATCGGTGGTGCGTGACCGCGGTGAACTGGCGCCGGGCCTACCGGGTGGGGGCGGCTGCCTACGTGGTGCTGGCCTCTACGCACGAGCGGGCGCTGCAGGTCGTGGACTTCGACGAGCTGCGCGAGTGGGCTGTCGACGTCCCCACGACCCTTCCTGACTGAAGCCCTTCTGGCAGGGCGAGTAGGGTCGCGGCGTGAGTGTGGCGCACGTGGGCTTCGACTGGGGGTACTGGCTGCTGATCGTCCTGCTCGGCATGTTCCAGTAGTGCTGCCAGTGGCCGGGGCCGCCGTGGCCCTTCGGCCTGGCGCGCGGGCCCGCCGCTGGCGGGGGTGAGTCGGGTCCGGCTGGCTTTCTTGGGCACGCCGGCCGCAGCAGTGACCCCCCTGCGAGCCCTGGTAGAGGCGGGCCACGAGGTGGCCGTGGTGGTGAGTCGACCCGACCGGCGCCGCCGCCGGGGGCGGGGCTCTGAGCCGAGCCCGGTGAAGGCGGCCGCGCTGGAGCTGGGGCTTGCGGTGGAAACGAGGCCTGAGGACCTGGTCGGCTCGGACGTCGAGCTGGGGGTTGTGGTGGCTTACGGGGCGCTGATCAGGCCTGGGGTGCTCGACCAGGTTCGCATGGTCAACCTGCACTTCTCGTTGCTTCCTCGATGGCGGGGGGCGGCGCCGGTCGAGCGGGCGATCCTGGCCGGCGACTCGGTGACCGGAGTATGCCTGATGGCCTTGGACCAGGGCCTCGACACCGGGCCGGTTTACGACCGCCGGGAGGTGCCGATTGGTGACGAGGAGTCGGCTGAGGCCCTGCGGCATCAGCTCGTGGAGGTCGGGACCGAGATGCTCGTCGAGCGCCTGGCGGACGGGATGGCGAGCCTCGGGACGCCGCTGCCCCAGGAGGGGGAGGCCACCTACGCAGCCAAGCTGAGCCCCGAGGATCGACGCCTCGAGTGGAGCCGTTCCGCTGCCGAGCTCGCTCGAGTCGTCAGGTGCGGGCGGGCCTGGACAACTGTGGCAGGGCGTCGCCTGTTGGTGTTGCGGGCGGGCCCTGTCGCCGGCGAGGCCGACGGGGGCCAGCCCGGCAGCCTCAGGGGCGCTTCAGTGCTCACGGGCTCGGGCCGGCTCGAACTGGTGGAGGTGGCTGGTGAGGGTCGCGTTCCCATGCCGGCGGAGGCGTGGCTGCGAGGTGCTCGTCTCGGGGATGCCGCGGTGCTTGGCACGTGAGCCCTGGCGCCACGGCCCGCGGCTCTGGCGCTGGACGCCCGGCAAGCACGGCTCGCGGGGTGGCGCTGGACGTCCTGGAGCGCATCGACGAGGGCGCATACGCCAACCTGGTCCTTTCGGGCGAGCTGGGTCGAAGCTCGCTGGCACAGCGGGACCGGGCCCTGGTCACCGAGCTGGTCTACGGCACCACCCGGCTGCGGCGTGCGTGCGACTGGATGGTGGACGCCCACCTTCACCAGCCAGCGACCGACGCGAGGGTCCGGGCGGCCCTGCGGCTGGGTGCTTACCAGCTGGCCTTTACCCGCATCCCAGCTCACGCTGCCGTCGCGGCCACGGTGGGCGAGGCCCCGCTGCGAGCCCGTGGGTTGGTGAACGCCGTGCTCCGCCGGGTCTCGGCGGGCCTGCCACCCGTGTGGCCGGACCTGGCCACCGAGCTGAGCTACCCCGACTGGATAGTGGACCGCTTGTGTGCCGACCTGGGCAAGGAGGCAGCGCGCTCCGCGCTGGTCCAGATGAACGAGGCGCCGGTGGTGACGACTCGGGCAGACGGCTACGTGCAGGACCTGGGATCTCAGTGGGTGGCCGAGCTGGTCGGAGCCCGGCCGGGCGAACGGGTCGCCGACCTGTGCGCGGCGCCCGGCGGCAAGGCCACGGCCATAGCGGCCCAGGCCAGTGGGGCCGGCCAGGCCACGACCATCGGGGCCACGGGTGCCGTGGGCCACGTGGAGGGGGGGCCAGCCGGCGAAGGGGCGGAGACGGGGGGCGCCGACCAGGGGCATGAGAGGCGGTTGCTGGTGTTCGCCGGCGACGTGCGGCCTGCGCGGGCGAGGGCGATGCGCGAGGGGGTGCGCCGCCTCGGGCTGGACCGCGCCACCGGCGCCAGCGCCAACGCCACCAGCGCCACCAGCGCCACCAGCGCTTCCGGCGCCACTGTGGCGACCGTGGTGGCGGACGGGCGCCGGCCACCGATTGCCCCCGGCTCTGTCGACCGGGTCCTCGTGGATGCTCCCTGCTCGGGCCTGGGCGTGCTTAGGCGCCGGCCCGACGCGCGATGGCGTGTCCAGGCACCGGACGTCGGCCGCCTGGCCGCACTCCAGCGTGACTTGCTCGCCGGGGCCGCTCCGCTCCTAAGGCCCGGCGGGACCCTTGCCTACTGCGTCTGCACCCTGACCCGCGCGGAGACCATCGCAGTGGACGAGTGGCTGTCCGCGGAGCACCCGGAGCTGGTCGCCCTTCCGGCTCCTGGAGCGCCGTGGGTCTCGTGGGGGCGGGGGGCGCTCCTGCTCCCCCAGGCTGCGGGCACCGACGGTATGTTCCTCCTCCGGCTCACCCGGAAAGGGTGACGCGGCGTGGGCGTTGTGTTTCGGCCATATTGACTGGCTCCTTTGGGACCTGCATCGAAGTCCTCGCGCCGGAGGCGCTCGGTGTGAGTGGCGCCGGCGGGCGCACTGATGTGGCGCCGGAGGTCACCTCTGCGAGACACCCTGGCAGCGGTGCTCAAGTCCTTCGGCAGGGCAGGTGAGTGCTCCGACACCGAGGGTCTCAACCCTGGAGTACCCACCAGCGAAGGGGGTGTTGCACGTATCTAGTTTGCAGTGTAGAGTTCATTCTGTGACCGGGTGGCGAGGTGTGAGCGGCGAGAGTTGTCCCTCCGTACTGCGCCCTGGACCATCAGAGGCATCGGAGCTGTTGGGGGTCCTAGAGCGCTCCGCTGATCGTGCTCAGTACCTCAAGCACCAGGTTTGGAGTTTGCCCCTACTGCTTGGGGTCATCCTCTTGGTTGGAGTGCCCGTCGTCGTTCCCCGCCCGCTCGGCAGCCGACAAGTCGCTACCGCGTCGGGTCTCATCTCGGTGGCTGGTGTGGCTGGGCACAGCAGCTGGTATTGGATCGGATCTCTCTCTGCCATCCTTGCCCTGTCTGGCCTGCTGCGGCTCTATCGCCAGCCGCTGGCTCAAGCCTTGGTTATCTTTCCTCCACTCTTTGTCGCCGAGGGCGTCGGAGTTCTTATCGAGGTAATTGGGCGAGGCGCCAACCTCCAGGCAAACCTGGTGGTTTTGGTCATGGTGGCGGCAGTGCTGTGCCTTGTGTCGGCATTCGAGCGGAGCCGAACTCTGGCGTGGACGGGCTGTGCCTTCGTCATTGCGGCCACTCCTCTGGTTGTCCTGCCAGTGGCGTTGCCGGGGCGCCTTGGCCTCTTGTTGCCACCCAGGTCGGCAACCGAGGCTCTCGCGGGTTTGGCCCTCATCTGCATAGCCCTGGCGACCTGGTATCGACCAGGTGTCTTTCGGGTCCTTGACCGCGACCCAGCCCATCACCTCCATCGTCTCTTGTCTCGGATCGCGTGATGTGCCCCCAGGACAGGTCCGACGAGAGCCCCCTGCGCGAACTCTCCGACGTTGTGCACCAGCGCAGTCGCCTGGCGATCCTCTCGGCCCTCTACGAGGTCGGCGAAGCCGACTTCGCGTTCGTGCGTCGGGTCACCGGCCTCACTGAGGGGAACCTTTCCCGGCACCTGCAGATCCTTGAGTCTGCCGGGGTCGTGGGAATTGACAAGGGATACGTGGGTCGTCGTCCCCGGACTTGGGTCCGCATCAGCGATGCTGGCGTCAAGGCGCTGGAAGACGAGATCACGATCCTCCGCAAACTCGTCGCGAACGTCGACACCGTAGACCCATCAGCTCGCAAACCACCGGCCTCCAAGGACAAGCCGATCCCAGTCTCTACCAATCCCCAGAGCCACCCAGCCTGGCCATAGCCAGAATAGGAGAACAGGAGAATACATGAATATACACATAAAGACACTAGCGAGACTACGAAGGATCGTGGTCGGCGGAAGCCTGTTGATCGTGGCTCTGGCATTCAGCGTCGTGGCCACCGGTGGTCCTGCTGCTGCCTCTACTGGCCCCCCATCCGGGTCAGATGCTACCGCGGCTCCCACGGTGACATTTGCAAGCCCCCAGGAGCCAGCACCTGGTGCCTCGGCCTCGACATGGCAGGCATGGGGCATCCAGCAGTCCCAGGATGTCCGCAAGGCGCCGTGGGCTCAAGAGCTGGCCAGCCAGGGTGACCAGCTGACCAGGGTTGTCTACACCACGGTCCAAGCTGCACCGGGCTTGGGTATCCCGTCTGGGGTCACGATGACTGCCGTCGGCCTGGGCTTCAAGGTGGGCACGCCGCGGGGCTCCGCCTCGCCCGACTATTCGACCTGCGATTCCATCACCGGCCCGGGCTCTGCCTGCATCGGCGTCGTGTCGGACGGAGGCGGTAGCCAGCTTCAGGCTTCATACACCTACTACGGCTCCGGCTCTGCGACTGGCCATGTCATGCTCGGGAACGCCTTCAGCTCTTGTCCAGGGAGCAACATCGTGAGCGGTCCAAACGTGACGCTCACCTACGGCTACGGTTGGATACACGCTGGGGCAGCGTCTGCGCGGCGTACTGACCAACGCGTTTTGGACCGGCCCCGCACGGGTGCTGGCGACCACGCTGTTGTTGCAGTCCTTTGAGGGACTGTCCGACCGGGAGGCCAGCGACCGGCGGGGGCGGGCCTCCACTGGCAAGCAGCGGTAGGCCTTCCCACGGGGGTCCGCCACTTGCGTGGCCGGACCGGGCCACCGAGCTGAGCTACCCCAACTGGATAGTGGACCGCCTGTGTGCCGACCTTGGCAACGACCGGAGGTCGGCCGCCTGGCCGCACTCCGGGACCCTTGCCTACAGCGTCTGCACTGTGACCCGTGTTGAGGCCATCGTAGTGGACGAATGGCTGTCCGGGGAGCACCCGGAGCTGGTCGCCCTTCCGGCTCTTGGGGCCCGTGGGTTCCGTGGGGGCGGGGAGCGCTCCTGCTTCCCCGGGCTGCGGGTACCGACGGGTATGTTCCTCCTCCGCCTCACCCGTCAAGCGAGCAGAGTCCTGCTGGCGGTGCGTGGCTCAGCGGCCGGCGCCGGGTACTGTGGTCCCTGGCCCAGCCAGTGGAAGGAGCAGAGCCTTGATCGAGACAGCGCCCCTGGTGGAGCCTGGAGTCGTAGAGCGCGTCCTCGCGGATGCCTTGCGCAACGGGGGGGACTTTGCCGAGCTGTTCGCCGAGGATAGGCGCGCAACGTCAGCCTCCTTCGACGACACACGGGTGGAGGAGCTGGCGTCGGGGCGTGATCGCGGCGCAGGCATCAGGGTGGTGGTGGGGGAGACCACTGGCTTTGCCCACACGGCCGATCTGTCTGAGTCAGGGTTGCTCCGGGCGGCGAGCGCAGCGGCGGCAGTGGCTCGGGGCAGCCACGGCGAACAGCGCACCGTGGCCCTGGAGCCCCCCCACGGGCGCCCAGCAGCTTCCGACGACGTCATCGTGTACCCGGGCGACGTGGCGAAGGCAGCCAAAGTGGAGCTACTGGCCCGGGCCGACGAGGCGGCTCGCTCCGCAGGGGGGTCGATCCGCCAGGTGTCGGTAGGCTACGGCGACAGCCGCCGGCGCATGATGGTGGCCAACAGCGACGGGTTGCTGGCGGGCGACGACCAGGTGAGGACCCGCCTGGCGGTGAGCTGCGTGGCGGTCGGCGACACTGGGATGCAGACCGGGTTCGAGTCGGTGGCCAACACAGTCGGGTTCGAGTTGTTCGACTCCGGAGCGCCGGGCGGGGTGGATGTGGAGTCGGTGGCCCGCGAGGCTGCACGCCGGGCGATGTCCAAGCTGTCGGCGCGCCCCGCCCCGAGCGGTTTGGTGCCGGTGGTGATCAAGGGTGGAACGGGGGGCATCTTGTTCCACGAGGCCTGCGGGCACGGCCTGGAGGCCGATCACATCGTCAAGGACAGCTCGGTCTACACGGGCCGGGTCGGCGAGCTGGTCGCCAGCCCGCTTGTGACCCTGGTGGACGACGGCACCGTGGGGCGCGAGTGGGGCACCTACTCAGTGGACGACGAGGGGCGCCCAGCACAGCGAAACGTGCTCATCGAGAACGGTGTGCTCACCGACTACATGTGGGATTGGCTGCGCGCACATCGCGAGGGTCGTGCCTCCTCCGGGAACGGGCGCCGCCAGAGCTACCAGCACCTTCCGATGGTGCGCATGACCAATACCTTCTTGCTGGCGGGCACCGAGGACCCCGAGGAGGTGGTTGCTCAGACCCCGTACGGGGTCTACGTTGCCAAGCTCGGGGGCGGGCAGGTGAACACGGCCACGGGGGATTTCGTCTTCGGCATGACCGAGGCCTACCTCATCGAGGGAGGCCACATCACCGAGCCCCTGCGGGACGCCAACCTGATCGGCAACGGCCCGGAGGTGCTGGGCCGGATCGACGCGGTGGCCGACGACTTCGCCATGTGCCCGGGAACCTGCGGCAAGGACGGCCAGTCAGTGCCGGTAGGGTGCGGCCAGCCCACGCTGCGGATCACCGGGGTAACGGTGGGAGGCACCGCTGGTGGCTGAGGAGGCTGGCTGCGACGAGCTGGCCGCCATCGCCGAGCGCATCGTGGGCTGGGCGCGCGACGGCGAGGGAGTCGAGGCCTACGTGGCGCGATCGTCCAGCACCGACATCCGCGCGTATGCAGGCGAGGTCGAGTCGCTGTCGGCCGCAGAGTCCTCAGGTGTCGGCATCAGGGTGGTTGTGGGCCAGCGCCAGGGTTTTGCATATGCCGGGTCGCTGGCCGAGGACGTGCTGGCCGAGACGCTCGCCGAGGCCCGGGACAATGCCGCCTTCGCCACCCCCGACCCCCACGTCGGGCTGGCCGGCCCAGACGGGGTGGCGGCCGCACCTCTAGACCTGTGGGACGACGAGCTGGCCCAGCTGAGCACCGAGGCCAAGGTTGCCATGGCCCTGGACCTGGAGGCGGCGGTGAAGGGGGCGGATCGGCGTATCCGGGCGGTCCAGTCGGCCGACTACGGAGACGGCTCGGGCACCGCAGCGATCGCCAGCACGTCAGGGATTGCGGTCACCTCCAGGGGCACCGGTTGCTACCTGTCCGCCTATGCCATCGCCGGAGAGGGAGACGAGACCCAGACCGCCGGCGGCTACACCGTGGGCCGGGGCCCGGGGGAGCTGGACCACGCCCGGGCGGCCCGCGACGCAGTCGAGCGCTCCACCAGGATGCTCGGGGCCCGTAAGGCGCCCTCGGGCCGGGTCACCGTGGTGCTGGACCGGAGGGTCACGACCACTCTGCTGGGGATCCTGGCGGGGACCCTCTCGGGAGAGGCCGTCGAGAAAGGCCGCTCGCTCTTCGCCGACCGGGTGGGTGAACAGGTCGGGGTGAGCACGCTCACTCTCACCGACGACCCGACCGACTCGGCGGCATACGGGGCGAGCACCCACGACGCCGAGGGGCTTGCCTGCCGGCGCAATGTGCTGATCGACGGCGGTGTGCTCCGTGGCTTCGTCTATGACAGCTACGCCGGGCGGCGCGCCGGGTTGGCGTCCACCGGCTCCGCGGTGCGGGGGGGCTTCCGCAGCGCTCCGGGGGTTGGGTGCCAGGCGCTTTCGCTCCTTCCGGGCAGCCTGTCACAGGACGAGGTGATGGAGCGGGTTGGCGAGGGGGTGCTGGTCCAGACGATCACTGGCGTGCATTCGGGGGTGAACCCGATCAGCGGCGACTTCTCGGTCGGGGCCGAGGGCCTGATGATCCGCGGTGGGAGCCTCGCAGAGCCAATCCGGGAGGTCACCATCGCCTCGACCATCCAGCGGATGCTGCGAGACGTCGTGGAGGTGGGGGGGGACCTCGAGTGGGGCCCGGGGGTGGCCGCGGGCCTAACCCTGGCGATAGCGGACGTGAGCCTCAGCGGCGCTTGACACCGAGGCAGAGATGGCAGAGCTAGCCCGCCCCCCGTACGGATTGCAGTACGATTTAGCCACGTGGCCGGGTCCCACTCTTGCCCGATGCCGGGCGCTGCAGTCAGGCGAGGCCGGCGAACAGCTATCACCAGCACCAGGTCAGACTCGTCCGGGTGGAGCCGGGCGTAGCCGGGGACCGGGCCCTGGGCGATCCACAGGTCGGGCTCAGGCTCTGACCGATCACCCAACCGCACGGGCTCCTGCGACCCGACCGTCCAGCGAGCCTGGTCGATCTGATATAAGCGCGCGAGCAGCAGCCGCACCGCCTGAGCGTGGCCGGGAAGCATCGGGCTCACCGCCAAGACCTCTCCTTTGAGCAGCTCGACCTTGGGTTCGGGACCGAACGCGGCCCCCTGCGACCGCCCGCTCGAACGAATCGACGGCTCCAGCTCCAACGGGCCTCGGCGAGGGCGCTCACGAGCCAAGCCTATTGCCAAGCCCGGCTGAAGGCTGATCCCGCACGGTCGACGGCCCCTTGTTCCCCAACTGGAGTAGTTGAGCCGCGATATACTCGGCTCAACTACTCCAGTTGCGAGGGCCAGCCGCCTTCGCCTCGTTGCCTGGCTCTCGGAACACCACCGACCCGTTTGGCATCCCGCCCGGCGAGGGCGCCGAGCGCGCGGCCGAAGCGGGCCCCGGGCACCTCCTCCGCCACCGCCCAAGCGTCGGCGATGCGGTCCACGTCCCTGAGCACCGGCAGCTCAGCGACCTGATGGCCGAGTTGGCCGAGCCTGCGCCGTTGGGCGCTGTGGGTTCTGTCGGTGCTCATCGGCACGCCGGCAAAGACCGCTGGGTCGGATCTGTGGAGCCCGATAGCCCACCACCCGCCATCCATAGCGGCCCCCAGCGCTGCGCCAACGCCCGGGGCGTCCAACTCCCCCAGGCAGTGGTCGAGCAACGCGGCGCTGACTTGGGGGGTGTCCATGCCGATCTGGATCCCGCCCCCTCCAGCGCCGGCCCAAGCATTGATGAGCCGTTCGGCGAGGCCACCCCCGCGCTGGGGTACGATGGTGAAACCCGGCGGCAGCCATTCCCCCGGCTCTCCGTCCAGGGCCAGGACGCGCCGTTGCGCCCCACAGGCGGCTACTGCCTCCAAGGTGTCGGCGAGGGCGGCTTTGGCCAGGATGGCGGCCTGGCCTGGATCCAGAGGGGGGCAGAGCCGGGTCTTGACGAGCCCGGGTACCGGCTCCTTTGCAACCACAAGCACGTGCAGTCCCCGATCCCTTTGGAGGCTCACGCGGGGGCCTCCACCACCGCCCCACCGCGAACCTCGCGCATGATGCCTGTCATGTCCTTGACCGTGCGTAGGGTGCCGAGCATCGTGCCCGTCACTTTGGATCGTCCACCCTGTCGCAGGGAGTAGGTGACCGGGACCTCCGCCAGCGCCCAACCACCCTGGATCGCTCGCAGGACCATCTCGAGCGGCCAGCCGAATCGCCGGTCAGTGATGTGCAGTGCCAGCAACGCTTCGCGCCGCGCGGCTCGCATCGGGCCCAGGTCGCCGAGTCGGGCACCAGCGAGGCGGGCCAGCTGCCAGGTGAGGGCTCGATTGGCCAGCCTGCTGGTGAGCGATTGGGCGCCTGGCAGCGCTCGCCGCGTCCCGAGCACCAGGTCGGCGCGACCAGAGGCGAGGGGAGCCACGACACGGGGGAGCTCGGCCGGGTCCAGCGAGCCGTCGGCATCCATGAAGCAGACCAGGTCCGAGGATGCAGCCGTCAGCCCGGCGAAGCACGCAGACCCGAATCCGGGCTGGGGCTCGTCGACCACCCTGGCCCCCATCCCCCGTGCAACGGCACCCGAACCGTCGGTGGAGCCGTTGTCGACCACTATCGGGTCGTAGCCGGGAGGCATCCGCTCGAGCAGCCATCCGAGCGCCTCTACCTCGTCACGCACGGGGAGTATCACTTGCACGGTCATCGCGTTGGGCCTTTCGCGGGCAGGCCTCGTCGCACGAATAGGAGCCCAGGGCGGGCTTCCAGGTCCCCAACGACCGGGTAGAAGGCGTTCCCCGGATTCCAAGTCATGGGCACCTGGCGAAAGTGGCTGAGCAGGTCGGTACGGATCCCTTCTTCGTTGCCCGGGCTGTCCAGGATGACTGCTCCGATCTGTGCCGAATCGAGGGCGACAGCGAGGTTGGCCCTGAGGTCGGCCCGCGCCCTGGACGGCCCAGCCCGGAGGACGTCGTGGAGCGCCTCCACGTCGGCAAAGTTGCCCCTGCCGGCCTCAGTCCCGTACCAGGGGTGGACCAGCACGACCACCTGGCCGGGTAGGGCCTTGATCTCGGCCATGAGTCGGGCCCCGGCCTGCGCGTCGGCGGAGGTGGGGATCTGGGCTGCGATGGGATAGCGGACGAGGGCCAGCTGGGCCACCACCAGCCCGGCTGCGCCCAGGCCCGCCAGGGCTCCCCGGAGGCGGCCTGCCCTGGTTCGGCCCGCCCCCGGACCGGCCCCCGAACCGGCCCAGGCCCGACGCTCGGACAGGGCGCCGTAGCCAAGGCCGGCGAGGAGGGCGATCCCTGCGTAGGCCGGCATCAACACGTTGGCGTAGCCGCCGTTGTGGAGCCGGGAGGCCCAGCTCGCGCCGCCAAAGCCGATAGCCACGGCGCAGTAGAAGCCTGCGGGCCCCCAGCGGCGCGCGGCCCCTGAGCCCCCCGAGCCCCCCGAGCCGGGCCAGGTTCGAGATAACGCCCATGCCGCTGCCCCGACCACCGCGACTATGAGCACAGGCCAGAGTGGGCGGATGTCCTGGGACCAGAACTGCGCCCACTCCGCTGTTACCACGCCCTGGTGGGTCAGCTCTCCGAAGACGTAGTAGCGATACCATCCCCCGGTTGCCGCGTCCATCCCCACGGTGGACGCCACGATCAGCCCGGCGAGCGTCCCAATGGCTGCCAACGCCATCCGCCAGCGGGTGGCCAGGAGGTAGGCGAGCAACGGGGCAACGGCGATGACTGCACTTTGCTTGGTGAAGAATGCGAGAAACATGAGTCCTCCCACCCCCACCCCACCCCTCCAGCCCGCCGTTCGCCGGGCGGCAGCGACGGCCAGGAGCAACAGCAAGAGGAACAACGAGTCGATGCGCCCGATGTCGAACCAGGCGCCAGCGAGGCGGTAGGTGGCGGCGTAGATCCCGGCGGCGACAAGGCCGGGCGCCCACCGGCCGGTCTCGGCGCGCACCAGCAGGGCGAGCACCACGAGAACCGCCAGTGAGGCCACCAGGGAGACCAGTCGCAGCGGGAAGAAGCCAATGCCGGTGAGCTGAGCCACTCCCGCCGAGAGCCACCAGTACAGGGGCGTGTAAGGCCAGGGCACGAAGTGCAGGGACGGCTGCACGTAGATCCCCTGGCCGAGCGCCACGCGCCGCACCACCTCCACCGCCCCTCCCTCCATCCACTCCAGCTCGAAGCGGTAGCCGATCCGGTGAAACGCCACCCAGCAGTACGTGGCAACCGGGACCAGGGCGACCAGGCCAAGGGGGCCATCCAGAGCCACCCGCCACCTGTGACGACCGGGCGCCGCATTCGTGGAGCCCGGTCCGCTGATGCGCCCAGGGGCAGCGAGTGAGCGGGCCTCAACCATCGGGCCCGGCCCTTGGCGTGCCGCCCCCCTCGGCCCTGCCCCGATGGGCCCCCGCCCGGCCCCCGGCACCGTGGGACCCGGCCCGGGCTACTCGCAGTGCGTACAACAGCGCGGAGGCACCGAACAGGGCGCCGGTCATGACCAGCCACCGAGCGAGGTAGGGGCTGGGGAGCAACCCGGTCGCGTAGTGGTAGTCACTGGGGTCCAGGTCGAACACCAAGGGGAAGCTGACCAGCAGGAGGACCCCGGACACCAGGGCCGGGACGCGGAGGTAGTTGACCCAGGGGACCTGCGCCAGCCTGTCCGGATGGCGTCGCGCCATCGAGCCGGCCGAGCGGTCGGCGAGAGCGTAGAGAGGAAAGAGGAACAGGTCATGGCCGACCAGGGCCCCCGCGAACCATATCCCGATGTCGCCAGCGCCCCCCACCGGGGCTATGCGGGTGGCCACGTACCCCGCGAACGCAAACGATGAGAGCAGGGCCAGCAGGTGCAGCGGCCCTGCCCCATAGCGTCGTGCTGCCCACCGCTGGAAACGGCGGGCCGGGCCGGGGTGAGGGCTGGAGCGGGTCACGCTGGAGCGCTCGTGAAGGTCAGGCGGTTGACCCACTTGGTGTTGTGGACCCCGGGGGCCGCTGGGACGATCGTCCGTGCCGGGTAGCCGTGGTCCAGCGAGATGTCGACCCCGTTGACCCGGAGAGCCAGCAGCGAGCGGGGGTCGAGCACCTGGTCTCGGCTCAGGCTCGCCGAGCGGAAGGGGCTCCCCGGCGCTTCCAGGGATTCGACGTCCAGGCCGTCCGGCTCTGGGCTGCCAACCATTGCGGCGAGGTCGGCAAGGCGCACCCCAGTCCAGCTTTGCACGGTGGCCCAACCCTCGACACATGCGATGGGCAGGGTCTGGGTGGACAGCGGAAGCGCCATCAGCTGGGCCCTCGACAGGACGACGCGGCTGGCCCCGACGACCTCCAAGCGCCAGCCGGGGCCCACTGGGGTGATCCCCACCTCAGATGCAGGCTTGTTGACCTGGAAGTCGTTGGGCCCGTTCCCGTATGACCGGCCCCTCGGGGCGAGGATGGAGACGGTACGGAACCACCCTCCGACGTTCTCCCCGGCAGTCGCCACGATCACCGCAACGGTGGCACCGCCGACCAGGGCCAGCAGCCCACGGCGCGAGATTGTCGGACGGGCCGGGTTGGGCGCCACCAGGCCTGTGTCGTCGGGCGGCTCGGGGACCGTGTCTGCAAGCCCCGTGCGCAGCTGGTGGCGAAGCCCTCGACCGCGTAGTGATCGCCACATGGTCGGCGCCTTGAGCCCGACATGGATCACGAAGCCGGTGATGAAGGCCCAGGCGCCGTACAGGTGGGCATCGTAGAACGAGAAGCGCCACAAGTAGAAGTACTCGACGTTGAAGATGCCGGTGAAGAACTCGAACATGACCCCGCCCACCAGGAGCAGGAGGCTGAGGCGCTCCAGGAGCTTGGCTGGGCTCGGGAACGGAGGCCAGCTGAAGAGCTTGGGCATCACCGACCACAGCTTGGCCAGCAGGACCGGGAGGAGAGCGCAACCCACCAACACGTGGATCCCTTGGCTCAGCCGGTAGATCCAGCTGGGGCTGGTCACCCAGTTGAAAAGGTAGAACCGCAACACCCCGGCGCCGGGGGTGGTGTCGTTGCCTGGTAGGCGTGGGTTGTAGGCCGCGTAGGAGACCAGGCCGGTGACGAACAGCACCGGTATGCCCACCAGCAGGGCGGTGCTCAAGGCCGAGGTGAGCCAGGGGCCGCGCAACGGGCTGCGCCAGATCTCTGGGCGGAACAACGGCCCGGGGGGCCTGCGCACCGCTTGGTACAGCCTGGCCCAGGCCTCGGCCCGGCGCTCCTGGCCGAACCGATGTTCCTTGTGCCCTGGGCTCATGGCTCAGGTCCTGACAGGTTCGACAATCACGGGCCAACCACCGCGAGCTCTCCAAGGCTGCGGCCCAGCCAGGCGAGCCCCTCCTCCAGGTCGCCAGGCCGCTGGCCGAGGCTGAGCCTCAAGTGACCCTCGACGCCAAACAGCGATCCGGGGAGCACCGAGACACCCGCGTTGGCCCGAAGGTGTGCCGAGACGGTGGCGGACGGCACCGCCAGCTCGAAGCGGGGGAAGGCCACCAGCCCGTCGGTCGGGCGAAGCCAGCTGGCGCCAGGAACCGTGTCCAGCCAGCTCCTGAGCGTCTCGAGGTTATGGGTGGCCGCCTGCGTCACGCCCAACTCCGCCCCGTGCTCCAGGGCCAGCCTTGCCAGCCACTGCGAGGGGGCGGCGTTGCCCAGGCTGGTCGAGTCCTTGAGGTCGCAGGCTCGCTCGACCAGCCCTGGGTTGGCGCAAGAAAGCCACCCGATGCGGAGGCCGCCCAGGCCGAGGGCCTTGCTCACGTCTCCGATCACCACCAGGGCGCCTGAGTCGAAGGCCCGGCTCTGGGTCAGGCTGGTCGAGGAGGGGTCCAGGGTCCCCCGGGCGACCTCGTCCACCACGAGCAAGGCGCCACACCGGATGCAGCGTTCGGCGCGGTCGGCGAGCTCGTCCGGCTCGGGCACCAGGCCGGTCGGGTTGTGAGGCACGTTCAACAAGACCGCCGCGCAGCCCCGGAGCAGCTGGTCGTCGAACCCCGCCAGCTCCAGCGAGGCCGTCCCCGAACGCCACACAGGCACTGCGACGACGTCGGCCCCTGCGATGCCTGGCGCCCGGAGCAGGCCTTCGTAGGCCGGCATGGCGACCGCCACCTGCCGCCGGTCGCCGAGCGTCGCCAAGCAGGACAGCAGCAGTGCCTCGATGGCTCCATGCGTCACCACCACCTGGTCGGCCGACCGGGCGGCGCCTGCACCTGCAATCGCCTGGCGCAGTTGCCAACTGCCCTGCCCGGGGCCGTAGCCCAGAGGAAGCCCCAGGTACTCCTGGATCGCTTGGGGCGAGGTCACGGCCAGCAGGTCCGCGGTCGTGAGCAGGGGAGCGCTGCTGCGAGCCAAGTCGAGGCGGGGCGGCGTGCCTGCGGCTGCGAACCACCGCTCCAGCCCGAGTATGCCCATCTCCGCAGGACCTGCGGCGAGGGCGCGCGTGTCACGCAAGCTTTGACCAGGATTCACGCGGCAACCGATACCCAGATCGGCCCGATCGGTAACCCGGTGCGGGGTCGACTCAGCACTCGCACGGCGAGGCATAGCATATAGAAGGATGCCCTGGCCACGTCCTGCGACCTTCCTTGTGACTGGGGGAGCGGGGTTCATCGGCTCTCACGTGGTGGACGAGCTGGTGGCGCTCGGCGTCGGGGTCCGGGTCCTCGACAGCCTGAGCCCGGCAGCCCATGCATCCCCGCCACCGTACCTCAATCCCGGCGCAGATTACGTCTTCGCCAGCGTGACCGACCCCGCTGCGGTGGCCTCGGCACTGGCCGGGGTGGGCGCCGTGGCCCACCTTGCGGCGCGGGTGGGCTTGGGGG
This sequence comes from Acidimicrobiales bacterium, assembly GCA_050744085.1. Classification (GTDB taxonomy): domain Bacteria; phylum Actinomycetota; class Acidimicrobiia; order Acidimicrobiales; family JAJPHD01; genus JAVKSL01. The sequence goes on along the minus strand of JBOGGU010000051.1, from coordinate 30,944 downwards.
CCGATGCCCTCGATGTCGTCGACTACGTGACCGACAACGACCTGGGGACCGCGACCCTGCTCGGTGCGCTCGGCGAGATGGGCTTCGACGGCCGCCTGGTCCTGGCCAGCAGCATGGCCGTATACGGAGAGGGGGCCTACGCCTGCCCCAGCCACGGCCCGGTGACCCCCGCACCCCGGCTGGCGGAGGACCTCGAGGCGGGGCGATTCGACCCGGTCTGCCCTGGCTGCGGGGCCGTTCTGGAGCCGGCGGAGGTGGACGAGGCCGCCCGGGCCGACCCTCGCAATGTCTACGCCGTCACCAAGCTCCACCAGGAGCACCTCTGCGCCGCCCTCTCACGCTATGGCCGCTCCAGCCTGATGGCGCTGCGCTACCACAACGTCTACGGGCCGCGGATGCCAAGGGACACGCCCTACGCCGGGGTCGCCAGCCTTTGGAGCAGCGCCCTGGCCTCAGGGGTGGCGCCGAGGGTGTTCGAGGACGGAAGGCAGCGACGCGACTTCGTCCACGTGCGCGATGTGGCCCACGCCACCGTCCTGGCCCTGTTCGCCGACCCGGAGGCAACCGGGGTGCTCAACATTGCCAGCGGGACGCCGTCGACCATCGGCGACGTGGCGCGCGCGCTGGCTGCGGCTTGGGGGCCCGCTGCGCCCGCACCGGTGGTGACCGGCGAGTACCGCCTCGGCGACGTGCGCCACATAGTTGCCTCAGCCAGTCGGGCCACCGAAGTGCTGGGCTTCGAGGCCCAGGTTCGCTTGGCCGACGGCATGGCGGAGCTGGCCCACGCAGAGCTGAGGGCCTCAGTGGGCTGATCATGCGGTGCGAGCTGGCCGACAGAGCCAGCGCAGCGTCCAGCCCGGCCAATCCGAGCTGGGCCAGCCCGGCCCCTGCCGCCACGTGCCGGGAGGGCTGGGCTGGGGCGTCGCAGGCCTAATCGAGGCCGTTGGCCTTTAGGAAGTCCTTGGCGACAGTCGCTGCGTTCAGGTGGTCTATCTCGACACCTTTGTCCATCTGTTGCACCGCCTTGTCGGTCAGCGTGGCGCTCACTGCGTTGAGGATCTGAGAGAACGCCGGGCCCTCGGATTTGAGCAGGCTGGTCTTGACCACCGGGACCACCTGCTGGAAGCCGAAGATGTTCTTGGGGTCGGTCAGCACTGCGTACTTGTTGCTGAGCAGCTGGGGGTCGGTGGTGAACACGGCGATGGTATTGACCTTTCCCTGGTCGAGGGCCAGGTACTGGGCCCCGATGGGTATGGCCACGAACTTGACCTTGTTGAGGTGATAGGCCTGCTTCAGGCCGAGAACGCCCTGGTAGCGGGTGGCGTTCTCCGCGGGCCCTCCGTAGGTGAACGAGCCGAGCTTCGAGAGGTCGGCGGTGGACACCAGGTGGTGCTTGGCGGCGAAGGCCTTGGTTGTCGCCAGCCGGTCGGCATCCTGGAAGGGTGTGGGCGCCAGGATGGTGAAGCCCTTGGAGTTCTCGTAGGTCTGCGAGCTCTGGTAGGTCTGCGCGGCACTGGACGGGTTGGTGGAGTGTCCGGCCAGCGTCTGGTAGATGACACCGGTGTACTCGGGGTACATCTCGATCTGGCCGCTGGTCAGGGCCTTGGAGATGATCTCGGTGCTGCCGATGTCGGACTTGAGGCTGACCGTGTAGCCCTTTGCCTGGAGGGCCTGCTGGTAGAGGTCGCCCAGGATGTACTCCTCGGCAAAGTTCTTGTCGCCCATCACGATCGGCGGCTTGCCCTTCCCTGGCTGGCCGGCGGGCAGGTTGGTGGTACTTTTGGTCGTAGCTGAGGTAGTCCCGGTAGTTGTAGGCCCTGTGGTCCCGCACGCTCCGACGGCGAGGGTCATTGCCGTGGCCAAGCAGGCACCTATCCCGGTCCAGCGCGTCCTGTTCATTTGGTAGCTCCTTGCTTGTTGGGTGAGTCGGTGTCTGTTGGGTGAGTCGGTGTCTGTTGGGTGAGTCTGTGTCTGTTGGGTGAGTCTGTCTGGTGGGGGCCAACCTTGGCCTAAGCGGCCGGGTCGAGGAGTGCGAGGGTGGGGTCGAGGCCCTGGTCGGATCTTCCCATGCGTCGCTTGCGAAGCCCCCTGGGCGTCACGGCAAGCTCCAGGCCCTTGAAGACGACCTGGGTCAGCAGGGCCAGGACGATGATCACGTACGACGCCCCGAGGACGCCGGCGAGCTTGTAGTTGGCCTGCTGGGCGATGATGTCGCCCAGGCCCCCGCCGCCGAAGAAGCCGGCCAGGGTTGCGGTGGCGATGACGAACACGGCGGCGGTGCGGATGCCGGCGAAGGTCACCGGCAGGGCCAGGGGTAGCTCGACCCGAAAGATAACCTCGCGAGGTCGCATGCCCATGCCCTGGGCAGCCTCCACCACGTCAGGGTCGACCTGGTCGATGGCGACGTATGTGTTGGTGAGGATGGGCGGGGCGCCGAGGATGACCAGGGCGATGACGACGGTGACCCGGCTGAACCCGAATGCCGGCAGCAGGATGGCGAGCACGGCCAAGCTGGGGAGCGCCCGGCCAATGTTGGAGATGTTGATGGTCAGGAACGAGCCCCTGTGAAGGTGGCCGAGCACCACCCCGAGCGGGACGCCGATGACCAGCGAGATCAGGATCGCCTCGAACGACAGGACCAGGTAGGTCCCGGTCTTGTCCAACAACAGGTGACCGTTGTTGGAGATGAAGGTGAAGGCAGAGCCGAAGGCGTTCACGAGTTGGCCCTCAGGCCGGCCTGCGGGCCGTGGCCCACGGGGTGAGGAAGCGCTGAGCGAGCACCAGTGCCAGGTCGGCCACCACCGCAAGGATGACGGCCAGGGCCCCGGCGCCGATCAGCTGGGTGTTGAAGACGCCGCTGCTGAGGGCGTTGAAGATCAACGCACCGAGGCCGATCGGTTTGATGTATGCCCCAATCGCGGCGAGCGAGATGATCGTCACGGTCGCCACCCGCAGGCCGGCCACGATGGTCGGAAGGGCCAGGGGGAGCTCGACTCGTAGGAGGACCTGGCGAGAGGTGAGCCCGAGGCCGCTGGCGGCGTCTCGCACCTCGGCGGACACTCCCGACAGGCCGGCCAGGGTGTTGGTGAACAGCACCAGCAGGGTGTAGGAGACCAGCGGGATCTCTACGGAGAGCCAGGTGATCCCCGTGATCGGCACGAGGATCACGAACTCGGCCAGCGACGGGATCGTGAACAGGATGCTGGTGACCAGGGTGACGGGCGGCGCAAGCCATCGCCGCCGATGGGCAGCGACCGCGAGGCCGAGGGAGATGACGAAGCCGATGGACACGGCTATCGCGGTCAGCTCGATGTGCTGGACGAGGGCGGGCTGGAACAGGGGGCCCCAGTGCTGGCCGAACCAGCCCGGGCAGAAGGCGCCGTTGTTCAACACGCACGAGTTGGTGGTGCCGTAGTTGGGGATCACCGGCCCGCCACCAGCGGCGATGGCGGCGCCGAGTGCGATCATCGGCTCTCAGTCGTCGCGTCGCGCCGGCCGTGCTCGGACTCGGCGTGCAGCGCTTTGTTGATGAGCTCGATCGAGACGTAGCCCGCGACGCGGCCCTCCCTGTCGACGACGAGGAGAGGCCGCAGCGAGTCGCTCATCATCAGCGACAGCGCCTCGCGCATGGTGATCGTGGTGGTGACGACGTTGTCGAGGCCACGGGTGTCGGCGTTGGTGACGTTCCCGTTGCCCAAGCGGTCGGCCCGGACCTCGCCGAGCGGGTGGCCGTCCTCGTCGACGAGCACCACGCCGCTGCCGGCCATGGTCTTGTTCAAAACCCCAGTGGTCGAGTCGCCAACCCGGACGCAGGTTGCGTCGAGCAGGTCGATGTCGGCCAGCCTGGTGAGGGCCATGCGCTTGAGCCCCCGGTCGGCGCCGACGAAGCGGGCGACGAACTCGTCGGCGGGATGCGCCAGGATCTCCCCAGGTGTGTCGTACTGGACCAGCTCGCCTCCCTCGCGCATGATCGCTATCTTGTCGCCCATCTTGATGGCTTCGTCGATGTCGTGGGTGACGAACACGATTGTCTTGCGGATGCTCGTCTGGAGGCGGAGGAACTCGTTCTGCAGCCTGGTCCGATTGATCGGGTCGATGGCGCCGAACGGCTCGTCCATGAGCATCAGCGGTGGGTCGGCGGCCAATGCCCGGGCAACGCCGACGCGCTGGCGCTGGCCACCAGAGAGCTGGCTGGGGAATCGCTTGCCGAGCTCGGCCGAGAGCCCCACCAGCTCGAGCAGCTCGGCGGATCGCTTGGCGATGCGCTCCTTGTCCCAGCCGATCAGCCTCGGCACGACGCCGATGTTGGCGTTGATGCTCAGATGTGGGAACAGGCCGACCTGTTGGATGACGTAGCCGATGTCGCGGCGCAGCTCCGAGGGGTCCCGGTCCACCACGCTGGCATTGTCGATGAGGATGTCGCCGCTGGTCAGCTCGATCATGCGGTTGACGAGCCGCATGGCTGTCGTCTTGCCACAGCCCGAGGGCCCGACCAGCACGCAGATCTCGCCTGCGGGCACTGACAGCGACAGCGCGTCCACCGCAGCCGACTTGGTACCAGGGTAACGCTTGGTGGCACCCTGGAACTCCAGCGGAGCTGCACTTATGTGGTCTGTATCGGTCATTTCATCGCACCTTGCAGAAGGCAGGCAGCAACGACCCTTGGACGTCACCCCCACAGGCGTCTAGGACCAACGCTAACAGACGTGTGAACCCGGTGTCAACGCGCCTCCCCAAGGGGGCCCGGGCAGGGACAGGACCGCTGGGCTGGCAGGGTCCCGATGGCGGTGCCGAGCACCCTCTGCGCCCGGTCGATGTTGGCCGCCAGGACCTCCATCACCGCCTCCATGCTCACAGTCGCCCCGGGCCCGGCCTCGCCACCGGCCTCCAGGCCAGTGTCGTAGTCGGTCACCAGCGCCAGCCCGGCGTAGCAGATGCCCAGCTCGCGTGCCAGGACGGCCTCTGGGTACTGGGTCATGCCCACGAGGTCCCAACCCGCCGAGCGGAACCAGGACGACTCGGCCCTGGTCGAGAACCTGGGCCCCTGGATCACCACGACTGTCCCGCCCCGGTGAACGGTGATGCCGAGGTCCTCCGCGGCGTTCGCCAGCGCCGCGCCGAGCTCGGGGCAGTACGGGTCGGCGAAGCCGACGTGGCCCACGACCGGGCCGTCGAGGTAGGTGTCGGCTCGTCCGCAGGTGCGATCCACCAACTGGTCGCACACCACCAAGTCCCCCGGCGCCAGGTCGGCGCTCAGGGACCCCACAGCACACGGCCCGATGACCCGGCTGCACCCCACCTCCCGCAAGGCCCAGAGGTTGGCCCGGTAGTTGACCCGGTGCGGCGGGAGGGTGTGGCCGATGCCGTGACGGGCGAGGAAGGCCACCGAGCGCCCGGCAATCTCTCCCAGTGCCAGCGGCGAAGAAGGCGCTCCGTAGGGGGTATCGACCGTGACCTCGGTTGCGTCGTCGAGCCACCGGTAGAACCCGCTGCCCCCGATCACCCCGATCTCGGCCCTCATTGGATCGCCCTCACGGGATCTAAGAGGCGGCGCTGCGTGTCCCGGCGCCGGCTCGTCGAGGCGGCCCCGAGGACCCGTTGCCGGGCGACTTGGGCTCGCCCCTCTTGGACTCGCCCGAGCCGCCCGAGCCGCCCGAGCCCGACTCGCCCCTCTTGGACTCACCGCCCTTGGACTCGCCCCCCTTGGAACCGCCCCCGCCGCCCGAGCCGCCCGAGCCGCCCGAGCCCGACTCGCTCGACCCCGAGCCACCCGAGCCCGACTCGCTCGAGCCGCCCGAGCCCGACTCGCTCGACCCGCCCGAGCCCGACTCGCTCGACCCGCCCGAGCCCGACTCGCTCGACCCCGAGCCACCCGTGTCAGACCCCTGCTCCTTCACCGTCCCCGCCTTGGAGACGCCAGCCGTGGCCCGGCTGTCGTTGCGGTAGAAGCCGGTCCCCTTGAACGCAATACCCACGGGGGAGAAGACCTTGCGCAGGTCACCCCCGCAAATCTCACACGTGGTCAGCGGGGCGTCGTGGAAGGACTGGACCACGTCCAGGTGGCGTCCACAGGACCTGCAGGTGTACTCGTACGTCGGCATATGAGCAGCGACCTCCATCGCGGTTCGGCTTCGGCAGCAGTGCGAGCGGGCGCCCGCGACTACGAGCCCCTAGACTACGAGGCAATGACGACCGCTGTGCGCAAGGCGGTGATCCCCGCGGCCGGCCTGGGCACGCGTTTCCTCCCCGCCTCCAAGGCACAGCCCAAAGAGATGCTTCCCCTGGTCGACACCCCCTGCATCCAGTACGTCGTGGAGGAGGCGGTCCGGGTCGGGATCCGCGACATCCTGATCATCACAGGTCGGGGCAAGCGGGCCCTCGAGGACCACTTCGACCGCTCTTTCGAGCTGGAGCAGCACCTGGCGTCGGCTGGCAAGGCCGAAGCGCTGGCACAGGTCCGCCGCATCGCCGAGATGGCGGACATCCACTACGTCCGCCAGAGCGAGCCGCTGGGGCTCGGACACGCCATCTCCCGAGCTGCCCAGCATGTTGGCAGCGAGCCATTCGTGGTCTTGCTCGCCGACGACATCATGGACCCGGAGGAGGGGGTGCTGGAGGGGATGCTGGCCGCCTTCGACCGCCACGGCCGCTCGGTGGTGGCGCTGAGCCCGGTGGAGCCGGCCGAGATCTCCCACTACGGCTGCGCCCATGTCGAGGCGGTCGAGCCCAGCCTGGTCCGCATCGACGACCTGGTGGAGAAGCCCTCCCCCGGCCAGGCCCAGTCCAACCTGGCGGTGATGGGCCGCTACGTTTTCACCCCCGAGATCTTCTCGGCTCTGGAGGGGGTCCAGCCTGGAAGCGGCGGCGAGATCCAGCTCACAGACGCCATCCGCGCCCTGCTACGCACCCAGGCCGTCTACGGCTACACCTTCGAGCGCGGGCGCTACGACACCGGGAACAAGCTGGATTACTTGCGCGCCACCGTCGAGATCGCCCTTCGCCGCCCCGATGTCGGGCCGGCGTTCCGCAAGGTCCTGGTCGAGCTGGTCAGCTCGCTCCCTGAAACATGAGAGGCTCCGGATGGCTGGATTGGTAGCCCTCGACGAAGCGGTCCGCTTCGTCCTGGAAGCCTGCAAAGTGCTCCCCTCGCGCCGTGTGGCCCTTGCCGACGCCCTGGGTTGTGTCACCACCGAGGCGATCGCCGCCCCCGAGCCGGTGCCGGCCTTCGCCAACACGGCAATGGACGGCTACGCCATCCGGGTGGCCGACCTCGCCGGCGCCACCCCCGAGGCCCCCGTCCGTCTCGACGTGGTGGCAACCATCGCCGCCGGGGCGGTGCCAACCTGCGAGGTCGGCCCGGGCCAGGCGGTGCGCATAATGACCGGCGCCCCAGTGCCCCCCGGCGCAGAGGCCATCGTGATGGTGGAGCTGACCGAGCGCGCCCCCGACGACGGCGTGCTGGTGAAGGCCGAGGTGCCCCTGGGCAACCACATCCGGCCCTCCGGCGACGACCTGCGCGAGGGCCAGGAGGTGTTCCCGGCTGGCACCGAGCTGGGACCGGGGCACCTCGGCGTGCTCGCCAGCCTGGGTTATGACCGGGTAGCGGTCCGTCCCAAGGCCCGGGTCGCGGTCCTGTCGACGGGCGACGAGCTGGTGACCACCGCCGGGCCCCTCCAGCCGGGCCAGATCCGCGAGACCAACCGCGCCAGCCTGCTGGCCCTGTTGCGCCAGGCTGGCTGCACCGCCCTGGACATGGGAACGGCCCGGGACACCGAGGAGGAGATCAGCTCTGCCATCGTGCGGGGCCTGGCCAGCGCCGACGCGGTCATGACCAGCGGCGGGGTGAGCATGGGGGACTTCGACTGGACCAAGGCGGTCCTGGACCGGCTGAGCGGGGGGTCCATGCGCTGGATGCAGGTCGCCATCCGTCCGGCGAAGCCGTTTGCCTTCGGCCTGGTGGGCGACAAGCCGGTGTTCGGCCTGCCCGGCAACCCGGTGTCGTGCATGGTCAGCTTCGAGTGCTTCGCCCGTCCGGCGCTGCGGGCCATGATGGGGCACAGTCGCCTGGGCCGCCCCGCCGTGGACGCCATCGCGGACGAAGGTTTCTCCCGCAAGCCCGACGGCAAGCTCTACCTAAACAGGGTGCTGGCCAGCCAGGACGGCGACGGCCGCTACCACGTCGCCTCGACCGGCGGCCAGCAGTCCCACCAGCTGTTCGCCATGGCGCTGGCGAATGCCCTGGCCCTGATCCCCGACGGCGAGGGGATCCCGCCCGGCGGCACGGTCAGGACGTGGCTGCTCACATCCTGACTAAAAAAATGTGCTTTCGTTTCCGGCCGAAGCCGTGCCCACTTGCGACCAGCACGGCGCACGAGTGGGAGCAAGTGCTGTTCCAGAGGGGGCAAATTCCTCCAAAGCGGTGCGGAGTAGTCGCAGGCTGACGAATATCATGGGGGCATGGCTCCTTTGGTGGACCCGTTCGGCAGGACAGTTCGGGACCTGCGGATCTCGATAACCGACAGGTGCAACTTTCGCTGCACGTACTGCATGCCGGCGGAGGGGATGGCCTGGCTGGACCGCAGCGAGCTGCTCAGCTTCGAGGAGATCGAGAGGGTGGCGCGGGTGTGCGTGGAGCGCTTCGGCTTCGACGGGGTGCGCTTGACGGGTGGCGAGCCGACGGTGCGGGCCCGCCTGCCGTTGCTGGTGTCGATGCTGTCGGAGCTGGTCGTGCCGGGGACGGGCAGGCCGGTCGACCTGGCGCTCACCACCAACGGGGTCACGCTGCCGTTGCTGGCCGAAGACCTGCGGGCGGCTGGGCTCGGGCGGATCAACATTAGCTGTGACTCGCTGCGCGCAGATCGCTTCGAGTCCCTGACCAGGCGCGACGGGCTGCAACGGGTCCTGCTGGGGATCGACGCCGCCATCGAGGCCGGTTTCTCGCCGGTGAAGCTGAACGTGGTGATGATCCGGGGGGTCAACGACGACGAGGCCGTGGACTTTGCCCGGTTCGGGCGCGAGAGGGGGGTGCAGCCCCGCTTCATCGAGTACATGCCCCTGGACGCGTCCGGGGCGTGGAGCATGGACAAGGTGGTGCCGGCCTCCGAGACCCTGGCGGCCATCGACGCCGTCTTCCCGCTCGAGGAGGTGGCCCACGGCTCCGAGCCCGCCTCGCGCTACCGCTACCTCGACGGCGCAGGGGAGGTCGGGGTGATCCCGTCGGTGACCAAGCCGTTTTGCGGGGACTGCGACAGGATCCGGGTGACCGCGGAGGGCCAGCTGCGAACGTGTCTGTTCTCGGTTGACGAGCACGACCTGCGCTCGGTGATGCGGGGCGGGGGGTCGGACGACGACCTGGTTGCGGCCGTGCGAGCCGCGGTCGGGACCAAGTGGGCGGGTCACGGCATAGGCAAGGTCAACTTCATCCGGCCGCGCCGCAGCATGAGCCAGATCGGCGGCTGACTGCTGGGCGGGTAGCGTTGCTTGAATGTCTGACCGGGGCCTCACGCACCTCGACCCCTTGGGCCGTGCCCGGATGGTCGACGTCACACCCAAGGATCCGAGCCACCGGCGGGCGCTGGCCCGGTGCAAGGTTTCGATGACCGCGGAGACAACCGCCCTGGTGGCGAGCAATGCGGTGACCAAGGGGGACGTCCTCGGCGTGGCGCGGGTGGCTGGGATACAGGCCGCCAAGCGGACCTCTGACCTGATCCCGTTGTGCCATCCGCTGCTGTTGGGGTCGGTCTATGTCAACTTCACCATCGGGGACGACTGCGTGTGGGTGGAGGCCCAGGTGGAGACGGTGGACCGCACCGGGGTCGAGATGGAGGCGCTGACCGCATGTTCGGTCGCTGCCCTCACCATCTACGACATGTGCAAGTCCACAGACCGCTCGATGATGATCGGCGAGCTTGCCCTGTGGGAGAAGACCGGTGGGCGCTCCGGCACGTGGCAGCGCCAGGGCGACGGCGACGGGGCCGCTTTCGACAGGTAAGGGCGGTTTGTCCTGGTGGTAGCTGCGGGCTGGCGGGCTCCCCGAAGTCGTGTTAGACACTGCCCTGCGGTTGTCTGGCGTTGGCTTGCGTAGGTCCACGTGACCATCCACCGCTCGGGAAGAGCCCTTTAGTAGGGTTCACGAGAGAGAAGGTAGGTCGAGGAAAGTTGACTGTCGTGGTCCTGGCTTTGCTCATCGTGATGTGGATCGTGGTGCTGACGCCGGCGTTGCTCAAGGGTCGGATGGCTCGGCGAGGTGGAGGCGACTCCGTGAGGAGCTTCCGCCACCAGATCAACGTGATCGGCAGGACCGCCCCGGTGACGATTCCCGCAGCCAACCGGCGGATCGCGCGCCCCGTCGGGCGGCCTGTCGAGTGGTCTGGCCCCCGTGGCTATGCCGGCCGAGGCGCGGGCGGCATGGCTCCCGCCGAGATGGGCGTGGTCACTCCACTGCGCCAGGTCCGCCAGCGCCCTCCCACTGGGTTTGCGCCGGCTGGCCGTCCGGGACCTGGTCGTTCCGCCGGTCCTGGCCGTCCCGCCGGGCTTGGCGGTCCCGCCGGGCTTGGCGGTCCTGCCGGTCCTGGCCGTCCTGCCGGTCCTGGCCGTCCGATCGGTGGTCCAAGGCCCCTGGGTGGGGGCCCTGGTGGTCGTCCTGCGTCTGGTCACCCCGCCGGGCCTGGCCACCCCGCCGGGCCTGGCCACCCCGCCGGAGCTGGCAGGTCGCGCCAGCTGCAGCGCCGCCGCCAGGTGCTCGTGACCCTGATGGGCTTCGTTGGGACCACCTTCTTGCTCGGCTTGGTCCCCTCACTCCGGCTGGTGTGGGCTGCCACCGGGGTCTGCGCAGTGCTGCTTGTCGGCTACGTGATCCTGCTGGCTCGGCTGCGGAGCATCGCCGCGGAGCGGGAGATGAAGCTGGCGTTCCTTCCTCGCCAGGTCGAGCCGAGCCTGATCCTGCGCCGTTCCGCCAACTAAGCCTTCCTTGAGCCCCGAACAGGGGGCGGGTCGTTCCGAGCGGCTCAGGTTGTTGGGGGAGGGCGCCCAGGCGGATCTGGCCGGCGTGGCAAAGGCTCGCGAGCAGGGGCTGGTCGCCTGCCGGGCAACGATCCAGGCCTGCGGCAAGGCGATCCGGGCGATTCACCGTCACCAGCCGGCGGCGTACGAGGAGCTGGTCGAACGTGCCGAGGGAGAGTTGCGGCGGGCCCAGCGGGTGCTGGCGCCGCACCCGGCGGTGGCCAACGCTGGGTTCCTCCACGACGCCGAGAAGGAGTACGCCGAGGCCAGGCTCACCGCCGCCCTTGTCCGGGGCGCCGTCGCTGCGGTTGCGCCCGTCGGGTCCGGCGGTGGCGGGGTCGGTGGGGTCGGTGGGCCGGTGGTGGCGGGGTCGCTGGTGGCGGCGGGGCTGTCGGTGGCGGCGGGGCTGTCGGTGGCGGGGTCGGACTGGGGTTGCCCGGCGCCTCGAGTTGGGGATCGGCCTACCTGCGTGGCTGAACGGCCTTGCAGAGGCCGCCTCCGAGCTGCGTCGGCACCTGCTGGACCGCCTCCGGGCAGGTGAGCTCCCTGTGGCCCAGGAGTTGCTCCTCGCGATGGAGGACGCGTACGACCTGCTGGTGGCGATCGAGTACCCCGACGCCATGACCGGTGGCCTGCGACGCAGCACCGACTCACTTCGGGCCGTGCTCGAGCGCAGCCGCGCCGACCTGACCCTCACCCTGGTCCAGTCCCGACTGCAAGCGGCCCTGGAGCGACGCCAGGGCTGATTATGGTGGTTGTACACGTATAACGTGAACAACCACCATCGCCTCCCTGCCGTGGCCGCCGGTTGGTAGAGGTAACCTCATGGTCCACGAGGGGGTGTAGCTCAGCCCGGTAGAGCGCTACGTTCGCAACGTAGAAGTCGGCGGTTCGAGTCCGCTCACCTCCACCAGCGTTAGTGCAGCTCAGCGGTGGTGCAGGATGTGGCGGACCTCGGGACTCATGGCCGTGATAGGGTTCTTGGGACTCAACAGGACTCATTGCGGAGGTTTCGGGATGGCGAAGCGCAAGCGTCGGCGTGGGCTCAACGACGCAGGGAGCATCGACCAGCGCCCCAGCGGGAGGTGGCGGCTGCGGGTTCGAGTGGACGGGCGCCAGGTCGTCTACGGGACCTACGAGACCGAAGAGGAGGCGTTTGGTGCCCAAGCTCGGTGGAGACTGACCCACCTTCTGCCCTCAGACGACCCGTCCCTGGCCGTCGAGCCGCCGGCGAGCGTGACAGTGGGAGGGATCCGCTGCGACCAGTGGTTCGAGCGCTGGCAGGAGGCTAAGGCTCGGCGTTGCTCGGTGGTGCGCGTGGGGTCCGGGCGCGGCGGCGCCGCGTCCACGGCGGCCCGGGATCGTGCCCAGTGGCGGCGATGGTGGTCACCGGCCTTGGGCGACAGGCTGCCGCACACGCTAACGCCGTCCGAGATCGCCGCCGTACTACAAGACATGGAGGCGGTCGGGCGCTCGCCCAACACACTGCGCACGCACTGGATCACGGTCCGCGCCTTTTTCAACTGGCTGGTGACCGAGGAGGTCCTGGCATCGAGTCCCGTGACGGGCCTTCGGCTGGCGGTGGACCCGGCCGAAGATCGGGTCCGAGAGATCGTGGTGCCCGACTTCGTCTTCCTCGACTTGCTCTACGACCGGCTCCAGGGTGCCCAGGACCGCCTGGTCTTTGAGTTGCTCCTCGGGACCGGCGGGCGCCGCTCGGAGGTGGCGGGGATGCTTGTGGGCGATGTCGACCTCGCGGCCAGGCGGGTGTGGGTGCGTTACCCCGTGGTCGAGGTAGAAGGCCGCCTGACCCGCAACGCCGCTCCCAAGGGCGGTCACACCAGAGCGGTCATCGTCGGTCCTGAGCTGGCGGAGATGCTCCGAGAGCACCTGGCCCTCCGGGGCATGCCCGCTGCCGATGAGCCGTTGTTCACCAGCCCGACGGGGGCGAGCCTGCGGTGGAACAACTACCTTTCACGGCGTTTCCGGCCAGCGGTTCAGTCCGCGGCTTGGCGCTGGGCCGCGCTGGAGCGGCGAAGGTTGGTCGGCCAGGGATGGTCCCGCCAGGATGCCACCACCCGGGTGATGGTCGAGGCGGCCAAGCTGACCAAGCTCACGCCGCATCATCTGAGGCACACGGCCGCGGCGCTTCTCTGGGCGTCTGGGGCGAGTGACGTCGAGGTGCAGCTGATCCTCGGCCACGCGGATATCGAGACCTCGAAGAGGCTCTATGGCCACCTGCTGGCGGACTCGGCAGACAATGCTGCCGCGAGGGTCGAACAGTTGCGCCAGGCGAGGCGGCCTTCTGTGGCGGGGGTCCGCAGGGTCGGGCAAGCGGCTCGGCCGTGACCGGCGCGGCCTCCCGTTGCGGGGTTAGCCACGCCTTGGTTTTCTGGGGAGGTTGCTCGTCCCGCTCCAGGTTGCTCATCCGCTCTAGCCTCGCGTAGTCACGGGTCCGGTCCTCGTGCGGTGTCTTCGGCGGTTCCGAGCCACGTAGTCGTCGAGGTCGGTCACTTGGATGCGGGTAGCTCGGCCGATCTTGACGTAGGCGATCCGGCCATCGCACATCAGGTTCTTGACGGTGCGCGCCGACACGTTCAGGTAACCGGCTGCCTCGTCAGTGGTCAGCAAGAGCTGAGCCCGCCGCTCGGGTCTGGATTGGGCCGAGCCTTGGCCGGCCCTGTTGGCCAGGTCGGCCACGGCGGCGCTGCTGACGGTCCTGCCCCCACGGCCGTCAGGCTTCGGAGCGACCGCCCCTCTCGCTTTCAACGACATGAGAGCATTGTGAACGATCGCCGCCCCACCAGGACTCTTGGTGGGTGTCACCGTGATAGGACATGGATTGCGCCCAAATCAGCGCCCATCCCATGAGATCAGCGCCCATTCATGAGAAATCTTTCTGGTGGCCGGTCCGAGTGGCTCTGAGCTGGGAAGGCTGCGTGACAGGCAGGAGGGACCTGGCAGTACGCTAGATCAGCGCCCAAACACGTGAAGGATTCTGATCACACCGGAACTTACCAGATCAGCGCCCGACCATGAGATCACCGTCCACCCATGAAAGTCAGATCCCGATCCGATAACCGCGGGTCCGCAGCGGGCCCGCCGGCCTGTCCCGCTCGTCCCAGGGGCGTTCCGTGGATGGTTCTGTGGGGATGCTCCTTGCCGCCGTCCCGAGCTGAAGCTTGCGCCTGCTCGTAGCTGCCGCTGGCAAGTGATGGCTCGACAGCGACGGCGCCAGGGCCGTCTCCGGCACTTGCTTGACAGCCGGCGAGCGCCCATTGCCCCTCCAAACCGTACGCCTGTTCCCATGCCGAAAAATCGACTGCATATGTCCCCGGGAGACAACTTGACATAACGAGCAGGAGCCAGCCAGGGCAAGGGCAGCCCACTATCCGGCGCCGCCCTCCTCAGGGGTCAGGCCATCGGCTCTCGCTCGTTTGTGCTGGCGGAGCAGAGCGAACAGCTCATCCTTGGTCTTGCCAAAGAGCTGAAGGTAGGCGGGCAGATAGGTGTTGAATATGGCGTCAGCGCTGCGGCGGTCCACGGGGTGCCAATCCTGGTTGACGTCGACAGCACCCCGAAAATGGCCCAAGCCTGGGGTGAGGGTCCACCCTGGCGGCAGACACACCTCCAGATCCGGCCACCCGCCAGCGGCCTTGCGGGCGGTGACCGTGGTCCCTGGGCGCACCCGGATATGCTTCTCCCACGGAGGCCATCGCAGGGTCACGGCTTCCGCGGCGTCCCCTGTTGTGGCCCTGAGGGTGATCCAGACCGGCCCCACCCACCACTGCGGGAAGCTGACGGCACTGAGCCTGGCGTTGGTGTGGGTGGCGGCAATGGGTTCGAGGACAGTATGCCCGTCAGCACCGTAGATGACGTCGAGTCGCGATGCGAGGTGGTCGACACGGGGACACCCTCCCGCTTCGAGCAGCGCTATCTGGTCGTCGCTGACCGGTGCGGTGGGCATCATGGCCGTTGCCCGGATGGCGGCGAACGACTGGGACAGGCCGCGGGCTTCGCGAAGGAGACGGTAGCGTCCCCCGGGCCAAGCTTGCCTCCGTAGGGCGACGGTAGGACCGCTGGCAGGCAGATCCGTGACGTGTTGCGGGGCGGCTCGACTGAGGGCGTCTTCGACCAGGTCGGCGCGCCGGCCCAAGAAGCCCCTCAACAGCTTGGGCGTACCGTCGTCCCGGCTGAGCAGGGGTCGAAGTAGTGCGGAGAAGATGGCGACAGTGTGGTCGTCGGCTGCCGCCAAACGGACCCGGAGCGGTCCGACAACCACCGGGAGGCCGAGCTGGCGTGGAGGTCGGCCCTGGCCAAAGTCGACCCATCCAGGGGAATCGAGCTCAACGCGTAAGGGCGGATTGTCCACTGACGCAGGGGCGGTCACCATCAGGCCTCGGGTGTCACATGGTTTGTGGAGGTGAAGCCCGAGAGGACCCCAGCGAATCTGCAACCCGATCTGCTCGGCGCCCCCGGCGGGTCGTGCCCAAGCCCATGCCGGTCCACCCGACGCGGCGAAGTTGTGCCACCAAGTGGTGCGGGCATCCAGTGCCCCCGGAGTGCCGAGCGCCGCCGCTAGGTCAACGAGCGCACCGCCGGCGCTGTAGAGGTGGTCGAGGCGAGCCAGCGTCGCCCGGTCGGGCCTGCGAACACCCGACTCCCAGTTGCTCACCGCCGAGCGGCCGACCCCAACTGCGGCGCCAACCTGGGTGGCCCCCATACCCATCACGTCGACCCTCCAGGTACGGAGCAGCCAGGCCAGGGTGGGGTAGAAGGCCTCTGCCACCTCCCGGACGCTATCTGTTCACAGATTCCCGGTCACTTTGGACCCGAGTGCGACACCTCGGCTACTGTCCAGCCGCTGGTCTTCGCCGGCGAGCCGGGCTGGGGGAGTCAGTGCTTGGGTCTCCTCGTAAAGAACGAGAGATGACCGATATGCCGACTGAACCCCAACTCCCAGGACCTGCGAACCCCGAGCGCGGCGGGACCGCTCGCTGCCGACGGCCCGGGCGGCTTCGGATCAGCCCGGCCGGAGCCCGCAGGGGGCGCACCGACCCGACGCGGCAGGATTTGACTTGGGGGGGGCATTTTGTAGGCGGATTCCGTGCGCCGCGCTGGTCGTGGCCGTCCTCCTCGCCCTAGGCACGTCCTGTGCTCCTTTCGTCGGGGAGGCCGATCTCGGCTCGAAGAGTCTCACGGAGGCTGCTGAACCTGTCAAGGGACCTACCACGCTCGTGGCCAGGGGTTTCCGGAGCACCTCGGTGCAGGGTTGCCTATCCTTTCGGCACTCGACAGCCCGCTGCAAGGGTGGGAAACCGCAGAGCTGGAAGTTGCCGACGAGTCAGGTCACCATGCCATCGGCGCGGATGAACAAGTCACGATCCAAAAGGGAGTGGACATGATAGGAGATCGGCATTTTGACCAACTGGTCGAAGCTGCGCCAGTCAACTTCGAGCAGCCCAAGGTGGATTGGTCCGGTGTGGCCGAGCTCCTTCAAAGCCAGGGGGTCAAACCGGCGGATGTCGTGGCCGTGAGTTGGTGCAGATTCAGCACGGCGAACATCGAGGCTCTCATCGACGGCACTTCGCTTGCGATCATCCACTCCTCGGGGATCCTTACGTCGAGCGGCAAGCGCAAGATGATGGGAAAGTCGCTCAAGTTCGATGGGATTCCCTTCAGCATGTGCACGCAATACGGGCCGACCGAATACACCGACGAACGCGGACTTGGGAAGTACTGCATCGACTTCGCTGGACCAGGCGGAGTCCTTTTGGGTCGGTTGTGGTGGGATTGGCGTGCCAAGCGGTTTCGGGATTCCCGCACGCAGATCATGGCTGTGGCATCCGAGCGCGATCGCATGCTGGAAGTGATCCAAAGTCTCGTTGGCTGAGACCCGACAACGCGCAAGCCAGACGGTGTGAATCTAGGAAAGAGGGAGGTATTCGTACGGTGGGGCTCTTCTCGAAGCGACAACGAGCTGTTATACCGCCCCAAGTGATCGGCTTGCTGGGAGAATTCGGCCAAGCATCAATAGCCGCTCGCGCCGCAGGTCGCCCCGTGGATGATCCCCGATTTGGTTGGGAGTACATGAGTGACACGATGATGGCTCTGGGCGGCGAGCATCGCCGCGAAGTTATTCAGGAGCTCTACGCCGCGGCGTCTACCTCGTCTGAAGCAGACCGAGATCTGGTGACTTTCGGCGCCTACCGCCTCCTCGCCGAATACGACGGGCAGTTGGACGACCCGCGGTTTTGGGAGTTGTGTGACACCTCGCTGGACTATATGCGGTCACGAAGGTTCTCAAGTGGGCATCTCACCGGGTACGAAGCGCAGCGCTGGGTCGCCGTACATGGAGAGTTGCGCTCGAGCTTCGACGGTATCGTCGAGACGCCAGTCCCGGGCCCAGATATCGCCCCTCCGGTTGAGGAGCTCGGCACAGGAACGAACAAGCTTCTCGCTTTGACAGCGCCGCTGCCCGAGGGCAATGCCTTTTACGCAGAGAGAGGAAATGATGGAACCTACGTCATCTTTTCCGAACGGCAGAAGGACAGTGACGACTTGACCAGAGTTCGATGTGAGGAAAGCTATCTCGGGTCTTTTGGCAGCTTACCAAATCTTCTCCGCGCCATCGGTCAGATGTTTGGCACCAAACCCTATTGGGCGGATCCAGACCTAGATCCGTACTTCCCGAGTAGACGGACGTGATTGAGAGGTTCCTCGCTAGATCGTGTGGACAGTGGGTAGCGGGAGCTTCCCGGCCGGGACATGCCGTGGTCGGGCCGGTACCTCTGGTCGCCAACTCGGGGCTTACACCGTCGCGCGCCTCGCGCTGTCCGTCGCCAGGCGACACCGCGGCGTGGCGCGGAGCGGAGCTGCACACGTAGCCGCCGCCGGTGCAACTGGGCCTGGTCCCGTCGACCGGCGTCGTCGTCCGGGCGCCAACCGGTTCGCGGCAGCTCGCGGCCCGGACGCCGTGCGTGAAGGACGCTGGGGCCGGGCGGGTGGAGAACGCCACGCCGGGTTCGACGGAGGGAATCGGGCGAGGACACGACCACGACAGCCTCGGTGAACAGTGGCGTAGCCGACCTCAAGGGCCTTGTTCAGGCTAGACATGCCGGCGTATCGCGTCGAGCATCTCGCCTTTGGACCTGTTGAAGAGTTGGAGGTAGACGGGGGCGTAGTCGTTGAAGATCCGCCGGGCGCTTGAACCGGCGATGGCATGCCAGTCCTGGTTGATATCGGCGGCACTCGGATGCCGGCCGATCCCAGCATCGACCGTCCAGCCTGGGGGCGGGTGGACCTGGGGCGGGGGCCACGGCCCAGTGTCTTTGCGGGCCGAAACGGTGGTCCCGCCGCACAGCCGAAGGTTCTTCTCCCAGGGCGTCCATCGTAACGTCACCTGCCCGGCGGCCTCGACGTCGGGGGCATCCAGGGCGACCCAGATGGGCCCGACCCACCAGGGAGGAAAGGTGACCGTGTGGTGGCTGCCGTGGTCTTCGACGGGGACCGATTCGGTGGCGGAGTGGCCGTCGGCCCGGTAGATCACGTCGAGTCTGGACCGCAGGTGCTCGACTCGGGGGTGGCCGCCGGTTTCGAGCAGGATGATCTGGTCGTCGGTGACCGGATCGTCGGACATCATGGCGGTGGCCTGGGCGGCGGCCGCCTGTTGGGACATGCCGCGTGCTTGGCGAAGGGTCCGGTAGCGCTGCGGGGGCCATCCCTCTGGCGGCGCGCCGGCGGCGACATCGCTGGTGGTGAGATCGCTGGTGGTGAGATCGCTGTGACCGGCGCGTGGGTACGGTGTGCGAGGGCGGCTCGCGTCAGGTCGAGGTGGTGGCCGAAGAAACCCGTCAGTGTTTCGGGCCAGTTCCCTCGTGCGAGGACGGGACGCAGCAGCGAGGAGAAGATGCCCACCGTGTGATCGTCGGGAGCGGCGAGGTGGAGGTGGGCGGCGCCGCTGACGGTGGGGATGGCCAGGCGGCGGGGGATGCGGCCCTGGCCGAAATCCACCCAGCCGGGCGTGTCGAGATCGATGCGCACGGGCGGGTTGGAGACCGATACCGGTGCGGTGACGATCAGGCCCCTGGTGTCACACGGCCGGTCGAGTTGGACACCGATCGGACCCCACCGCAACCGCAGACCGAGCTGGCGCCGTCGGCAGGTCGGATCCAGGCCCACGCGGGGCCGCACGAGGGCGGGAAGTTGTTCCACCACGTCGTGCGGGCATCGAGACCCTCGGGGGTGCGCAGCGCTCTGGCCAGGTCGACCAGCGCCCCGCCGGCATCGAAGAGCCCGTCGAGGCGTGCCAGCGCCTCGGGGTCGGGGTTGCGCCGCCCCGACTCCCAGTTGCTCACCGTGGACCGGCCCACCCCGACCTCGGCTGCGACCCGGGCGGCGGGGATCCCGGCCACGTCGGCCCGCCAGGTGCGGATCAGCCAGGCGACGAGGTCCCGGCCGGTGTCCGCCACAGGGCCGACGGTAGCTGTTCACAGCTTCCCGGTCTTGCTGGCCGGTATCCGGCCCCGCCGCTACACTCCCGGCGCAAGAGGTCGATCGGTTGACAGCTGAGGCCACCGTCAGGTCAGAGGCGGCAGGGCAATGAGAAGTTCGTTCGGAGGATATTCCGTCGGCAGCGCTACTACGGGGGGTGTTCCCATGTTCCTGTCAAGCAGGTTCTTTGTCTGAGGGTGCCCCGCTCGGACGGGATATCGTCCTTGATATGCGCGTCGGCTCGCATGTCGGTGTCCAAGACGGCAGGGGCGCCGGGCTGATCGGTGTGGTGCCCCCAGTAGCGGAACTCCAGGGACGGGAACAGGCTGGTCTGGGCGCCGGGATGCAGCGGTTCTCGGCGCACGATGAGCCGGGTGCCGGCCGGCCATCCCGACAGGTCGACCAGGCCGGTCACTTCGATCACCGCAGAGCGGTCATGGACCTCGCCGTGTCGGTCGAGTGCGGGCGCCCAGCCGTTCTCGTCGTTGACCACCCCCGGAGATGGCGGGCCCCGATGGCCCGTTGGAGCCACCACCGAGAAGCCGACGTTGCGGGCCCGAAGCGCGCTCGCCAGTGTGGTGGAGCACCCCGCCGAGTCCGCCGGCACCCGCATCGCCCGGTGACCAGGGTTGCGATCGCCGCCGTGGTGATGGCAGGCGGCCATCTCGGCGGGCAGCTGGGCGATCGCCGCGTCGAGCGCGGCGAGATGGTCTTCGATCGAGTTGGCCCCGGCGTTCCCCGGGCGCAGCAGGCCGGCCAGGGTCTCGCCCGTGGCTTCAGCGAAGCAGAACATCGAATGGAACCCGTAACACCTTTGTAGGACGGGGCGGCCCCCTCCTTGTTCTCGGAGTGGACCTCGACCAGCGAGGCGTCAATGTCGAGGACCCCTTTTACCGACGATAAAGTAGAGAGAAGAGAGGAATATTGGCATGGGAGTGTTTTTTCTTGTTGTTGAGTGGGTCGGCATCTTTGTGAGCCCGTATGTCTACGCCCGTCGCGCAGGGCTGCTCGACGCGAAGCGGTCTACCAACTGCACTTGGGGCCAACTTCTAAAATCGAACCCCTATTGGCTCGCCGTCGCGATACCCAAATGCTTATGGTGGGAGGTACCCGCTGTCATTCAACTTGTAAGATCATGGCAGGCCAAGGGTTGGTACCCGTCACCGTGGTGCATTGTTCCGACCACTGATGGCGCAACCACGCCGAAGATCCTCCGATCGTCAGACCCCGGAGCTGCGAGGCAATGATCTTCAAACGTCCGAAGGATCCGGCACAACAGGTAGAATACGCCTTGGCAGTGTTACGTCAACAGACAACTGAGAACGAACGCACTGACGTTGGCACTGATAACATGCCAAAGTTCCAACGGGCAAAGCGTGACCTTATTAGGGCAGGCCGGGACGTGGTGTTAGCGTTGGTAGATGCACTGCACGAGCTTGAGGTCGCCCAGGCTGCCGTCGACGAAGAGCATTACGATGACCCTGTCGAGACAGTTGAGCGCTACATAAGTGGCGTCATTATTCAGGTCCTCGGAGAGATTGGAGACCCGAGAGCGGTTGCTCCTCTTTTTGATGCCATCCGCTCAAAGTCACTGTTCGGTAGCGAGATAGCTCTGGCAAAGATTGATCCGGAGGGCGTGAGCGCTCTTTTGGCCGGGCTCGATGACGAAGACAGCTATGTTCGTTCTAGGTGTGCAACCGGCCTTGGCTTTGCCAAGACTGACCCTGGTCGGGCGGCGAAGGGTATTGTCAAGGCGCTGAATGATGTTGAAGCGTACAACCGAGAGCGTGCAGTCTATGCTGCGCGGAACCTACATTCGCGCGACCCGGAACTCCTTGAGGCGCTGCGGCACCATGCAATCGCGGATGACAACGAACGGATTCGAGAAAAGGCGGAGTCGGCTCTTGATTATCTTAGTTAGTTGGCCCCAATTTACCGTAACTGCTCAGTCTGGGGGCGGCGAAGTTGTTGCCTCGCAAAGGGTGGGATGGTGACGAGCCCGTGAGCGGTCCGAAGTGTTGCCACTACGAGGTCGTGTCGGCGGAGGAATTGGAGCGTCGGGCTCTGGAGCAGGCGAAAGCCGCATGGTGCGCGTACCTGTCCAAGCGCGGGACGTTTATGGCGGTCGTGGAGGCTGCTCGGTCCCACTATGGCGAAGGGATCTCTGCGATCGGGGATATCACTGCCGATGTTTTGCATACCTCCGAGGAGTACCGGCGGGCTCTGCACCAAGAGGTTGTCCGTTTGGAGATGGCCGAGACGAGGTTTCGCACGGAGGTGGCGGACGCGCGGGCTCGAGCCATGGTGGCGGCTGTTGGCGGCCTGGGTGTTTCGGAGAGGGTTCAGGTGCGTTCGGCGGGCGACGCCTTGGCGAAGTATCGGGGAGGCGGACAGCGTCAGGCGGCGTCGGCAGCGGAGCGCCGGGAGGCTGTCGGTCGGGCACTTCGGCGTTTGGACGGTGATGCGGATTCGGCGCGGGTGGCGGCGATCCAGCGGTTGGCGGAGCAGGTGCTGGCCAACGGGAACGATGGGCGTGCCACGACGGAGTTGGTGGTGTTGCAGGATGACATCCAGGTCGCGAACCGGGAGGCGATGGAACGGCGGCAGGCTGACCGGGAGATCGCCGCGCTGGACGTCGAGCTGGCGGGCGTGGGGGGCGTCGAGGTGTCGAGGCTGAGGGCGAGGCTGGCTGACGATCTCCGGGATCACGCTCGTCCAGGGGAGGAGTTGCGGGCTGCGGTTGCGGAGGCTGTGCGGGCGGGGAAGGTGAATGCGGACCGCCGCTTTGCCACGGCGGTGGCGGTGGCGTGTCTTGGGGAGTTGGGCTACGACGTCGAGCCGGGGTTCGAGACTCGGGTGGCCGATGGCGGGGTGTTGCACGCTACGAACACGCACGCCGCCGGTTACGGCGTGCAGATCAGGGCGCTTCCTGGCGGGTCTTTGGGGTTTCACGTGGTCCGTTCCCAGAGTGTTGCCGCGGATGCGGTGCGGGAGAAGGAGGTCGAAGAGGAGTGGTGCAGTGACTTCGCCGGCCTGTGCCGAGCGGCCAAGGGTAGGGGGGTGGACTTCGCCCTGACCCGGGTAGAGCCCCCCGGGAGCTTGCCCATACCGGCGGTGAATGTCCCGGCCTTGTCCCGATCGAAGCGGAATCGAGCTGGGAGAGAGCCGGCGGCGGCGGAGATGGAGAAGCAGTGACTCTCGCCCGGTCGCCGTCGGCTTCGGAGGTGTCTTCGCTTGCGGACCGGGTGAAGGGTTTCCCTCGCTGGTTGGGGGAGGTGGATGGCTTGGTCCCGGTCAACTCGCAGTTCATCTTGACCGGCAACGTTCGCGACAAGCACCTCCTTGGCGGCGAGGAGGGAGAGGTTGTTCGGCGTTCCACGATCGACTCGTTGTGGGCGTGCCTGGAGCGCAGCGGTTATGAGGCTATGGCGGTCTATGACCCGGTGGATTACCTGCGGGTGCTACCCGAGGGCGACGTGGCGGCCCGGGACACGATGAGCGCCGCGGTCGGGGCGTCGTTGGCCGAGACCACGCCGGTGTCGCTGACCAGGCTCGGTGACTTCCTCCAGGCGGTGGTGACGTGTCGGGCGCACCGGCTGGCGTTCGTGCTTGACTACGCGTCGCGTCTGGTGGCTGATCCTCAGCATCTGAGCGAGGAGGAGTGGGCGTTCTTCGTGCGGGCCGAGAAGCTCTCCCACTCGGCCCAGCCTCTGTATCAGAGAGGCGTCCGAGCGGGCCTGTTGTACAACTGTGTGGTTTGGGTAGCCAACCGGGATCGGGATCTGCCTTCCTGGCTGGCGGCGGGCAACGAGACCATCCGCACCGTCCCGGTGCCTCTGCCGGACTTAGACGACCGGGCTCGCATGGCCGGGCTGCTCCTGCCCAGCATGCCGGGCGCCGGTGAGGGGACGGGCCCGGGAGCGGATCGTTTCGCCGAGCAGACCGAGGGGATGACGTTGCGGGCCATGGAGGACGTGGCCCGACTGTCGATCGATCGGAGCGTGGGGGTGGATCAGATCGAGGACGCGGTGCGCTGCTACCGGGTGGGTATGTTGGACAACCCCTGGAAACGCCCGAAGGTGCGGGAGCGGATCGCCGGCGGACAGGAGATGCTGTGCCGGCGGGTGCGGGGCCAGGAGCGGGCCGTGGCCCGGATCACCGACATCCTGGCCCGGTCGACGCTGGGTCTGACCGGGGCGCACGCGTCGGGGCACGCGGCCCGCCCGAGGGGCATCGTGTTCTTCGCGGGGCCGACAGGGGTCGGCAAGACCGAGCTGGCCAAGGCGGTCACCGAGCTCGTGTTCGGCGACGAGGAGGCCTACACCCGCTTCGACATGAGCGAGTTCTCCGCTGAGCACAGCGACGCCCGCCTGGTAGGGGCGCCGCCGGGTTACGTGGGCCATGACGCCGGCGGGGAGCTGACCAACGCCGTGCGTCAGCGACCGTTCAGTCTGGTGCTCTTCGACGAGGTGGAGAAGGCCCACCCCCGGATCCTGGACAAGTTCCTCCAGATCCTGGAGGACGGGCGGCTCACCGACGCCATGGGCCGGACCGTGCATTTCTCTGAGACGATCCTGGTGTTCACCTCGAACCTGGGGATCTATGTGGAGGACGACAGGGGCCGCCGAGTGCTGAACTGCCATCCGGCCATGCCCACCGCCGAGCTCGAGGGGCGGGTGCTGGACGCCATCCGACGCCATTTCACCGAGACCCTGAACCGCCCCGAGTTGTTGAATCGGATCGGCGACAACATCGTCGTCTTCGACTTCATCCGCCAAGCTGTGGCCGACGAGCTGGTGGACATGTTCACCACCAACATCCTCCGCCGGGTGAAGAAGGAGGTGGGCACGGAGGTGACCCTCGATGACGAGGTGGCCGCGCTCTACCACGATCGTGCGACGGCCGACCTGTCGTTCGGCGGTCGGGGCATCGGCGCGTTCTTGGAGACGGCGTTGGTCAACCCCCTGGCCCGAGCCTTGTTCGAGACCGGGAGCGGGGTGGGCGCCCAGTGTAAGGTCGTGAAAGCGACCTGTGAGGGGGGCGAGTGGGCGGTGGCCCTGGCATGAGACTTTTCTTGAGCCGTCTCCATTACCCGGTGACAGTGCTCGGCTACGGCCGGCGGGCCGGGATCTGGTTCCAGGGTTGCAGCGTCCGCTGCCCGGGCTGCGTTTCCCGGGACACCTGGGACCGCCGCCCCGGTTCGAGAACCGACACCGACGCGGTGCTCGACTGGGTCCGGGGACTTCCCGCCGACGAGGTGGATGGGGTGACGATCAGCGGCGGGGAGCCCTTCGACCAGCCGGCCGCCCTCGGGTCCCTCCTGGACGGGCTATGGGAGTGGCGGGCCGGGTTGGACCGCCCAGTAGACGTTCTCTGCTACAGCGGCCGGTCACTAGACCGGCTCCGGGACCATCACAGGAGGCTCCTGGACAAGCTGGATTGCCTGATCCCCGAGCCTTTCGAGTCAGAAAACCCGCCCGTGGACAGTCTGACCGGCTCAGGCAACCAGGCGGTGATCTGCCTGAGCGACCTCGCACACCGCCGCTACCAGGACCGACCCGATCCTGGGCCCAGGGTCCAGGTGGCTGTCGACGACACCGCCATCTGGTACATCGGCATCCCCAGGCCAGGCGATATGGACCTCGTCGCCGACGCCATGGCCCGCCGAGGTGTCCTCCAGGAGCAGGTGTCGTGGCGGAGCTGAGCCCCTGCGTCCACTGTGGAGAGTCCACCCCCGCTGGCTCAGCGTTCTGCAAGGTGTGCGGCGGAGACCAGGACCAAGCCCCCGCGCCCCAGTCCTCAACCGGCGACCACCCTTCCGACACCACCGCAACAACCAGTGGGACGGATTCCCCGGCTCCCGTCCAGCGGGAGCGGGTGGTCTGCCCAGACCCGGACTGTGGCGCAGCGATCCCGCCAGGACGGGATCGCTGCCCCTACTGCGAGACCCCCCTCCATGCGCCCAGCACCCCTTGTCTCAGGGTCGACTTCGATCACGGCAACACCCTCACCCTGTCTGGCGCCGAGTTCTGCTTGGGCCGCGATCCCACTTCGCCTCTCGCCGGGCGCCTGGAGCGCTACCCCAACGTGTCCCGCTCCCACGCCCATGTCGTCGTGCACGACGGGGCGGTGTTCGTCACGGACCTGCGTTCGAGTAATGGCACCTTTGTCGACGATCAGCGCCTGGCAGCCGGCCAGCCCGTCGCGGTGTCGTCCGACCAGGTTGTGCGCTTGGCCGCCGACTGCAGACTTCGTCTCTCCATTGGTCCCCCACAAGTGAGCGACGGGTGATGCGCTGCCGCCTGCCCCTGCCTCGGTTCTTTGGGGGACGATCCCGGTGAGCGACCACAGTTCCGCGTCGGCGTCGGTGACCCGGCTGCGGTTGGCTGCCCTCACCCACCCGGGGTGTTGCCGCCCGGCCAACGAGGACACCGTATCGGTCGCCGGGTGGTCGTCCCCGGAGCGCTGCACTGAGCCGCTTGACGTCACCGTGTCGGCGACAGGGCCGCTGGTCGCGCTGGTCGTCGACGGTCTCGGCGGTCACGCCGCCGGGGCCACCGCCAGCCGTCTCGCCGCTGACAGCGTCAGCCGAAACGCGGGCCGTCTGACCAGCATCGACGCCGTCCGGGGGGTATTGGTCGAGACCAACGTGGCCATGTACGCCTACGCGGCCTGCCATCCCGAGGCGGCCGGCATGGGAGCGACGATCGCCGGGATGGTCATCGCCGGTCCCAAGGGCTTCGTGTTCAATGTCGGGGACAGCTCCGTGTTCCGTGTCGTCGACGGGTATGCCGGGGTTCTCACCGAGACCGACCGCGCCCGGCGCCTGCCCGGCCAACCCGACGACGCCCCCACCACGTCGGTCGTCCAATGCCTCGGCGGGGGTCGGGTCGAACAGAGCATCGACCCACACGCGTATGAGGTCGTGCTGCAACCCGGCGACCGGTTCCTCATCTGCAGCGACGGGCTGACCGACGCCGTGACGGTCACGGGCGAGAGCGCAGCGCTCGGTCTCGACACCGCCCAGGCCGCCACCGGGCTGCTGGAGGCCGCCCTGCAGGCGGGCGGACCGGACAACGTGTCGATCGTCGTCGTCGACATCATCACCGTCGCCGACGATCCCGAGCCGAACGACCAAACAGACCCGGTGGCCCAGAGGTCACCCGAACAGAGAGAGGAAGGTCGGTCATGACGATGCCGCCTCGTACGGTGCTCGACGGTGACGACGATGATCGTTCCCACACGGTCGCGCCGGGGACCACGCGCGACGCCCCCGTCACTTCGAGGGACACTCCTGGCCGGACCGCTGGCGGAGGAGGACCACTGACGCAGCGGGATGGGGCGGCCGGAGTTCCGGGTAGGCCGGGTCGCCCCGGGGGTGAGCCGTTTGGGGTCGGGGCGGGCTACCTGCGCTTCAACCTCTTCCCCCCGCTCCTCGACGAGTATGAGGTGATTAAGGATCTGTCGACTACGGGG
This sequence comes from Acidimicrobiales bacterium, assembly GCA_050744085.1. Lineage (GTDB taxonomy): Bacteria > Actinomycetota > Acidimicrobiia > Acidimicrobiales > JAJPHD01 > JAVKSL01. Next base: position 3,974 of record JBOGGU010000051.1, on the reverse strand, counting down.
GGTGAGGCGGACCTGGCGGTCTGTCGTCGCTTGAGCGACGGAGTGGAGGTGGCGGTCAAGCAGTACCGGGCCCGTCACGGTGAGGTCAAGCGGTCGGTGCTCGACCAAGTGCGACAGGCCGCTCACGGTGCGGGCGGGAGCCACCTGTTGCACATTCTCGATGCCGGGGCGTTCGAGGGCTACTGGTGGGAGGTCCAGGAGCTGGTCAAGTTCGGCTCTCTCCAGGACCTGATCGAGCGGGAAGGGCCCACCCTTCCGGCCTCGTTGGTGCGGGAAGTCCTGGCCCAGGTGGCCGACGCCCTGGCCCATGTTCATACCCGTGACCTGGTGCATCGTGACGTGAAACCGCCCAACATCCTCGTCCGGGGCCGCCAGCCCTTGAATGTGGTGCTCGGCGATTTCGGGCTCGCCGTGGTCTTGGCGGCGAGCCGGGAGATGCGCTCGGGGTCTCGCACCTCCGCCTACGCCGGCCCGGAAGCCGCCTGGGGTGACGTGTCGGCCAGTATGGACTACTGGTCGCTGGGCATCACCCTCCTCGAGTTGCTGACCGGAACCCATCCGTTTCGTCTCTACGACGGTCGGTGGCTCGAGGACGCCCAGATCAACAGCATGCTCGCCACCCGGCCGATCGACCTCCAAGCGGTGACCGATCCTCGATGGCGCCATCTGTTGAGGGGTCTGCTCACCCGCGATCCCAAACACCGCTGGACGGACACAGAGATCCGGGACTGGTTGCACGGCGGCACACCGGAAGTGAAAGAAGACACCCCCCCGGCTCGGGACGCTCGGGCCCGGCGCCCCTCACCGGTGTTTGCCAAGAAGTCCTTCCACGACCCCCGAGAGCTCGCCGTGGCCATGGTCGCCACCAAAGAGACCTGGAGGGAGGCGGCGACACTGGTACTCGGGCGGGGCTTCGACGAGTTGGAGGAATGGCTCACCGCCCAGGGTCCCAGCGACGGTCTCCTCCGAGCCATCAGCCACTGTAAGGACCAGGGATCCAAGACCGGCCAGCAGCGGTTCAAGCCCGACCGTCTGGTGGCGATGCTGGCCACCGAGATGAACCCCGATCTGCCCCCAGTCTTCCGGGGGTTCTCGATCGCCCCCGCCGACCTGAACAACTTGACCCGAACAGCCGCAGCTGGGAACAGCGAAGCGTCCGAGACCCTGGTCGCCCTCAGCGCTTCGCGCTCCCTGCTCACGTACGCCGCCTGTGATGGCTGCGAAGAGTTCCCCGTCTTGGACGACGTCTGGGAGCGCAACATCGCCGAGGTCAAGGAACGGTCCAAGGCCACCCAGGTTCCCGACGCCCTCCGGCGTCAAGCGGCCGACGTCGCCCCCCACCTCCTCAACGTCATCCTCAACACCGACGCCGCCGCCGAGCTCCACGCCCGAGCGGAAGCCGCACCCACCGCACTGCACAGACCCTGGTACGACGTGATGGGTGGCGGAGCCGACGACGACCTCACCCCCGCCGTCGATTGGCTCAAAGTCGCCGCCGCACCCCTCGCCCAAGAAGAACACGCCGCCATCATCCGCAAAGAACAAGAAGCCGCCCGCCAAAGAGAAGCTGCCCGACTCGCCCAAGAACAAGCAGACGCTCGGGCTACACAACAGGCTGATCGGCGCAGAAGCCTGGAAAGGATGCGCCACGACGCCCAGAGTCGGTTAGACACTATCCACGTTCGGAAGGTTGGATTGGGGTTCATCATTGCCTTAGGCGTCCCTGCCTATATAGGTCTCGTTCATTTGGACGTCTGGCTTAATCATTATTCTTGGACCCATTCCAGTAGCGCCACAGCCTACCACGTCTTTGCTTCAATGGCCGTTCTCACCGGCGTCCTCATCGCCGGCACGTGGCTGTTGTTCCGCATACGAATGTCCGTCAAAGAGGCTCAACAGCGGCGTCTTAGGTCCCGAGTGACTTCCCTAACGGACGAACTTCGTTCCCTGCCCAAGTCGTGACAGCGCTCACGAACACTAAGGGGTAGCATGCCTCTGGCTCACACTAAACCAGGCTCACGTTCCCGTTCTCTCCGGACCTCCGCCGCGGACACGTTTCGGTTCGTAGGGGCCGTTCGCATGGGTGTCATCTGCCGAAGAGAGGTGATGCCATGGGTTCGCTTTCAGCTGGACTTCTGGTCATCGCAGGCCTAATCGTCATCTACAGACTGGCGTTGGGTCGTGGGCTGCTTGGCAGATCGAGGACCTCCAGCCTGCGAGGAGGGGGTCCTAAACAGCGCAAGCAAAGGTCTTCCATGCTGCGGACCTCTACCGGTCCCATGCGATACAGCAATCGCAGCGTCGCCGTGCTGTGGGTTACCTACGTATTGACTATGGCGCTCGGCGCAAACATTGTTATGGACCTCGCAAAAGTCGTTAGCGTGCTCCCGCACGTTAGCTCGACTGGCAGTACGACGATTCTGTGGGCTGGCATATTGCTCGCGGCGCTCGCTTGCCTGTTGGCGGTCCTATTTGCTCTGCCTGGGAACATGAGCAGACGGTCGGAAGGAGGCGCCCAAGCGGTGGTCCTAGCTGCCGCTGACATGGTCTTGGCCGTCGGAGCGTGGTCTATTCACCAGACGGCCGGAGCAGGTCTCGATGTCCTCGTTGTCGCAATCGCTGTCGTGATCTTATGTGGACATACCTCGCTCGGCAGTCGACTGCTAGTGCAGATCGGTGCGGTAGCGATCACCTACGGGGTAATGCAACACTACGACGGTGACCAAATCGTCACACTATCCACTATTATGACCGTACTGATGGGCACACTCACAATGCTCCTCGTCGTGGCCCGTCGGAGCCGGTTGTGATGGTTCGGAAGTGTTCAGGTCCCCGGTCGCAAGCACCGCCTCCGCGATCGGATCGGCCCTCGTGGCGGAACTCGGTGCCGACCACCGCCGCCAGCTTGGTCCGATACCAGCTTCCCAACATTCTGAGCGCCACCCTGAACGCTTGCCCCTCACGTACACCCGCGGTACCAGGGCAAATGGGTATATCAAATCGTCAAGCGCCATGGAACAGGAGGACCGAAAGAAGATAGAATGACAAGACAGATCGGTGCGGATGAGAAGCCGAGACCGACGTTCACGATTAAAAAAGGGTGATAATAGATGACAAACTGTAGCGAATGCCGCAACACGAAGACCTGTCAGGACTGCGGTGGTAGGAAGCACGTGAGTACTGGTCGGGGTACCAACCCAAAAGAGTGCCCTAAATGCAGGGGGACGGGCAAATGTCCTAGGTGTAAGTAGCGCCTCTTATCTTCGGAGTCTCACCACTGAATCGAATCGGCTTCGGCAGCTTAGAGGCGTTTCACAATTCGCGGCGTAGTTGGAGGGTCCCCCCAGCGGTGACGGCCATTGCGTCAACCTCACGAGAAGTTCGACCAACTCTTGAGAAGGACCACGATGACCGTCGCGACCATGATCGATGCTGGCGCCTGTCAAGGGCCAACGGGATCTCCCCAGGGGCGGACAGCAAACCTCCCCACTGGCGGCCACCAGATCTCCCCACTCGCGGTTGAGGATGCAGTCAACGCCGTCCAGGAAAGGGTCTGCACCTACGACCCGGCGTACATCGGCGCCGAGATCGCTCGCCTCGAAGGTGAGGTCGCAGATACCGCCGCCGCCACGAGCCGGGCGACCAACCAGCTGCGCGACGCCCGCTCTGCGGAGGCGTCAGAGATCCCCGGTGCCTGGGAGGCCGGCGCCCGCCTGACCCTGAGTTGGCCGCCAACCCTGACCTCGAAATCATCCAGGACGCACTGCCGCTGGGCGCCAGCCTGCCGTGCACAGATGCCGAGTGGCAGGAGCTCTTGGAGTTGCTCGCCAGCATCGACCCCGCTGACTTGCGCATGTGCGAACTCATCCCCGGCGACTTGGACCGACTACCGGCGGCTTTGGAGCTGCGGAGATGCCTCGACGAGCTGGACGACCTCCGGGCTCGCCTGGCCGATGCAGACGGGGCCGTCAACG
>JBOGGU010000050.1:0-47053 GCA_050744085.1 Acidimicrobiales bacterium | reverse complement strand
GGGACGCGCCAAAAGCGAGCTCCAGGTTCTCCTCGACCGTCAGGCCGCCGAACACTGCCCTGCCCTCGGGCACGTGCACCAGGCCGGTACGGGCCAGGTCGTTCGGCGAGAGCCCCGCCATGTCCCGGCCTGCGAAGCTGACCCGCCCGCTGGTCGGATGGACCAGGGCCGAGCAGACGCGAGCCAGCGTGGTCTTGCCAGCCCCGTTGGGGCCCACGATGGCCAGGCTGGACCCCTCCGCCACCTCCAGGGACACGTCGAACAACGCCCGGAACCTGCCGTAGCCGGCGTTCACGTCCGCCAGCTGGAGAACCGGCCCCCGGCTTGTCGGCCCCCGGCTTGTCGGCCCCCGGCTTGTCGGCCCCCCGCTCATCGGGGCCCTGCCCGGCCCCCCGCTCATCGGGACCCTGCCCGGCCGTAGGCCCGAGCGACCACCGGATCAGCCAAGACGTCCAGGGTCGCCCCCGAAGCGATCACCGACCCAGCGTCTAGGACCAGGAGGCGGCCGCAGACCTGGCGCACCAGGTCCAGGTCGTGCTCGATGAGCAACACTGCGGGTCCTCCCTCAGTGACTGTGGGCAGGGCAGCGGCGAGGGTCGACCGCTCCTGGTCGTCGAGGCCCGAGGACGGCTCGTCCGCGAGGACCACCGACGGCTCTGTTGCCAGGGCCCGGCCCAGCTCCACGAGGCGGGTGCGGCCCAGGCTGAGCGAGGCCGCCGGCGCCTCGGCGTCCCCCTCAAGGCCAAGCAGCCCGAGGATGGCGTCCACCCGATCGGACTCGGTCTCTCCTGAGCCGGGCACGGCCAGCGATCCGCGGGATCGGTCGCCCCCAGGTCGGGTGCGGTCGTCCCCACGTCGGGTGCGGTCGTCCCCAGGCCGGGTGCGGTCGCCCCCAGGGCGGTAGCGGCCGGCTCGGTCGCCCCCGGAGCGGGCGAGCATCCGGCCCCGCCGGCTCCTCGCCCGGACGGCCACCGCCAACTGCTGGCGCACCGTCAGCTCGGCGAACAGCTCCACCCGCTGGAAGGTCCGCGCCATCCCCAGCCTGGCCCGCTCGTACACCTCGAGGCGTGTCACGTCTTTGCCGTCCACCCACACCCTGCCCCGGTCCGGCTGCTCCACCCCGAGCAGACAGTTGAACAGGGTGGTCTTGCCCGCACCGTTGGGCCCGAGGAGCCCGACCACCTCGCCAGGCCGCACGCTCAGGGCCACCCCGTCCAGGGCCACCACCCCGCCGAAGTGCTTGGACAATCCCTCGGCGCTCAGCCGGGGGACGCCGGGACCGACATCACGGGTCTTCACCGGATCGCTCACGCAGAGCGCTCCCGCCATCGACGCAGCCCGTCCGCGCCGAGCCGGCCCAGCCAGGGGACCATTCCCTCCGGGTGGCGGATGTAGCTGAGGGCGCCGAAGCCGAAGATCACGGCTGCGAGGGAGCCCAGGGCACCACCCCCCAACGAGAGCAGCTGCGGCAGCACGACCAGCGCCACCCCGGCAGCGATAGCTCCGCCGACCGTGCGCACGCCGGTGATCGCGACGATCACCAGCCAGAACAGCGATTGGTAGAAGGTGAAGTTGGAGGCGCTTACGGCCCCCAGCGTGGACCCGTACAGCGCCCCCCCGAGCCCGGCGATCCCCGCGGCGACGGCGAACGCCACCACCTTCACCCGCCGGACGTCTATGCCCACCGACGCCGCGGCCAGCTCGCTGCCCCGCACCGCCAGGAGGTACCTCCCGGTGGTGCTGCGGCGCAGCCATGCCAGGCCACCCGCCACTATGGCCAGCACCACCACCGCCAGGACGAAATACGGCCGGGTCGCGTTGAAGCTCACCGGCCCGATCAAGGGCCGCGGCACGACGATGCCACTGGCCCCGTTGCCCGACCACGAGCCGCTGAACCCGAGGTTGTCGATGAGCAGCCCGAACGCGAAGGTGGCAAGCGCCAGGTAGAGCCCGCTCACCCGCAGCGCCGGGATGGCCGCGACCAGGCCCACGACCAGCGCCAGCCCGAAGCCGACCGCCAGCCCGGCGATGACCGACAGGTTGTCGTGGATGGCCAGCTGGCCCGCGGCAAACGCCCCGATCCCCGCGAACTCGGCCTGGCAGAGCGAGAGCTGGCCCCCCATGCCGGTGAGCACGGTGAACGAGCAGAAGACCACCCCCAGCGCCGCGCACTCGCTGGCCAGGAACAACCAGTACTGCGGAAGGGTCGTAACGCCGATCACCACCACCACGACAGCCACGACAAGGGCCAATCCCGCCCGCCCCAAGCCGCCGGGCCCCTGTTCCAGGGTCGGGCCCACCGGGGCCGGTGGTGGGTCCACCCCCGCCATCGGGTCGCCCCCCCTGCGGCGGCGGCTGAGGCGCGGCCCGGCAACCACCAGCACCACCAGCAACAAGATGAACGGCAGCGACGGCCGCAGTCCCTGGGCGACGGTGCTGCCGAGCGGCAGGTAGGCGGTGACCAGCTCCTGGCCTATTCCCAGGACCAGGCCGCCGACCACGGTCAAGGTGAGGCTGGACAGGCCGCCAACCACGGCAGCAGCGATGGCTGCCACCACCAGGGTCTCGAAGTCCATCGAGTCCACCCGGCCGTAGAGGGGCGCCAGCAGGACCCCGGCAAGGCCGGCGATGACGCTCGAGACCACCCACGCCCCCGAGCCCACCGCCTCCGCGTTGACCCCGCAGAGCTGCGCCAGGCGGGGGCTCTCCACCACCGCTCGAAGGCGCAACCCGAAAGCCGTCCAGCGAAACAGCGCTGCGAGGCCCCCTCCGATGACGACGGTGGCCACGATGACCGCAAGCTGGTTGGTGTCGAGCAACGCCCCTGGCCCGCCCAGCAGCACGGCTGGCGTCGGGCCCAGGTCGGGAGGCGCCAGCTTGGCCCCGGTGCCGAAGCCAGCCGAGCCGACCAAGGCGGGAATTGCCACCAAAAGCCCGAGGCTCACGACCAGCTTCACCGTCACCGACGCCGACCGCAGGAAGCGGAACAGGCCTCGGTCCAGCACCAGCCCCACCGCCACTCCAGACACGGCAATCGAGACCACGCCCCCCGCCCATACCGGCCACCCCGCGCCGTGGACCGTGACGTAGAACACCGCAGCCGACAGGTACGCCTGGGCCCCGAAGGCGAAGTTGAACACGCCTGCGGCCCGGTAGGTGATGACCAGGCCGAGGCCGACCAGCGCGTAAACGCAGCCGAAGGGGATGCCCGCGACGATGGTGTGGCCGAGCACGCCTCTAATGCTGCGCCGCTGAGGTCGCGCCAGGCTGGTTGGCGAGCTGAGCCAGAGAGGAGGCGTCGTTGCGGATGCACACGAAGGGCTGGTGGAACACCGGGACGAAGACGCCATGTCGGACCTGCACCCACGCCGAGCAGTTGTAAGTGCCTGGCCCGGTGTGGTCCTGGCGCCAGTTCACCGGCGGCTCGATGCCATTGGCGGTGAAGCTGGTGAGCGAGTTGACCGCCGAGACCAGCTTGGCTCGGGTCAGGTTCCTCCCGGCCAGGTCCAGGCCCTTGACGAACATGGCGGCGCTGACCCACCCGGCCACGGAGGCCTCACTCACCTGCGAATGGGGAAAATAGCGCTTGAGCTGGGACAGGTACTGCGAGAGGCCCGGCGAGGACGCGACCTCCTGGTAAGGGACGTACCCCGGCGACAGGTACGCGCCCTCGTAAGCCGGACCGTAGCTGGCCAGGCTCGCCTGGTCGTAGCCGTTCAGCCAGTACTGCACCACGTGGTTCAGGCCCGCCCGGGCCAGCGCCTTGGAGACAGCGGCATTGCCCGTCGGATCCATGCACATGACGACCAGGCCCACACGGGCGGCGGCAATGCGTGCCACGTCCGCGCTCAGGTCGAACGCCCCCAGCGGGAGGCTGGAGTCGACCAGGGCCACGTCGAAGCCGAACTGCTTGAACGAGGCAGCCTGGCCCGCAGCGCACTGGGCGGACTGGGGTATCGCGTACGACAGGACTGCGACCCTGTGCTTGCCGAGCTTGTTGGCGAGGAACGGCCCCGCCACGTCCAGCGCGGTGGGGTCTATGAAGGAGCCGTCCTGGCCGAACATCGTGGGGCCAGCCTCCCACTGCGCAGGGTTGATGTTGTAGCCGAAGGTCGGCACGTGCTGGCCTGCCAGGTAAGCACCGGCACTGAACACAGGCGAGGCGACCGGTACCACCGCGAAGACCTTTTGCCCCTGCACCAGTGCCCTGGCCTGGGACACGTCTGTGGCCGGGTCGGTCTGGTCGTCCAGCTTGGCTATCAGGTCTATCCGGCGCCCGTGCACCCCACCAGCTGCGTTCACCATGTCGAAGTACGCCTGAGCGCCTTCGAACGCCGGCGCGTACTGGTTGCCTAGAGGGCCGGTCACCGCTGCCAGGCCGCCAACCTTGACGCTCGTGGGGGTCACCCCAGGTGTGGCGCCCCGGCTCGAGAAGGCGCTCGGAGGAGCGTTGCCGCAGCCCGCCACGGCGATGGCGAGCGCCCCCGCCAACGCGAGGACCTTGGGTCGCCCGAAGCGCACCGCTCACCAGCGCTCGAGGAGCTGGGCCCGCTTGACGGTGAGCTCGGCCGTGGTGATGATCCCCCGCCGGCACAGCTCGTCCAGCTTCTCGAGCTGCTCGGGGATGGACAGCTCCGGGCGATGGGCCCGTGAGCCAGCGCTGGAGGCGTACTGGCGCTTCACCTGGTCGTTGATGAGGCGCTGAACCTCGAAGGGGCGCGCCAACCGGGGGACGGCCTCGGCTCCGCGCTCCCCACCCGACTCGATCACCAGGCTGCCGCAGCCCAGGATCCTCTCGAGGATCGACTGGCGGTAGGACAGGTCGTTGACTCGGCGCAGCAGGATCTCGCGACCCCGCCGGGCCAGCACCCCGCTGCGCAGCACCAGCCGCTCGGAGGTGACCACGAAGTTGGTGGTGCTCCAGCGCGCGTAGCGGCCACCCAACCACGCTATCGAGACCACCACCGCACCGAGGAGGATGTAGACGACCACCGAAGGCACCGCCGCGATGACGAAGGAGGCTATCGCGGCCGCCACTGCCACCACCACGACCACCATGGGGCCCAGCATGAACGACCAGTGGGGCCTGATCTCTGCGACCAGGTCCTCGCCCTCGGAGAGCAGCCGTTTCGGGTACGCCACGCGCCAGATCGTAGTGATCGCCTGCGACTGGGTGGCGACAGCTGCCAACTCAGCCCAGCTTGGAGGCGATGCTGCCGGCGGAGCGCAGGGCAGACCCGTCCGCGCCGGCGGTAGTCCAGCGGGTCGCCGGCCGGGCCCGGGCCTCGGCCAGCAAGTCGCCCAGCAGGGTGGCAAAGCTCACCACCGGCTCGACCCACAGGTAGCGGGCCAGGGATCCAGGGATCGTGTTCACCTCGTTCACGAACAGCTCGTCCCCGCCGGCCAGGAAGTCGAGCCGCGCCACGCCACGCAACCCCACCAGCCCGGCTACCCGTCGGGCCGCAGCCCTCAGCCGGGCCTCCATGTCCCCCCCCAGCAGCGCCGGCAGCTCCCGTGGAGCGCTCGCCATCCCCTCGCCACCCACGTACTTGTCGGCGTAGGTGAGGATCTCCGCCGAGGCCGTCGAGCGCAGCGGCCGCTCGATGGCGGACAGCTCCAGTTGCGGCCAGGACCGCATCGCCACCTGCACATCGACCAGGTCGGGGCGGTAGGGCTCCACGACTGCCCCTCTGCGAAGGTGGGTGTTGGCGCCCAGCCGGGCCCGGGCCGTTGCCAGGTCGGCCACCACCTCGATGCCTATGGACGAGCCGCCGTAGCGGGGCTTGACGATGTAAGGGCCGGGGAAGCCCGGCTCGGGGCCCTCGGCCTCCAGGGCCGCCCGGGGCAGGCAGGGCAGGCCGGCGCCTTCCACGACAGCCCCGAACGCCAGCTTGTCCATGCCCAGCGCGGCGCCCGCTGCGTCGGGCCCGGTATAGGCCATTCCCGCCAGGTCGAGCCCCCCCTGGAGGGTGCCGTCCTCCCCCGGGCCTCCATGGCAGCAGTTGAGCCCGACGTCGACACCTACACGGCGCTCCTTGCCCAGCACCCCGCCCCTGGACGCAAAGAACCCTCCGCCAGGCGAGGCCACGAGCCGGACAGGCGTCGCCCCCTTGGGCACCCCCTCGGAGAGCTCGGCGCCCTCCAGGGAGGGCGAGACCTCGAACCAGTCGCCCGTCCTGCCCCAATACAGAGCCCTTACTTGGGGTCCCAGCGCCCGCGCGGCCTGCAGCCCGGTGAGCACGCTGACATCGTGCTCGGGAGACGGTCCCCCGAAGATCACCGCGACTTCACCCATCCTGGCCCATCACCACCAGCCCGACGCGCGCCATACCAGACATACTGCCACCTCGTGGTAGTCCTCAGGGGTAATGGTCGGGCAGGTCGTTCTCGTAGAGCACGGCGTCGCCCGGTCCCAGGTGCTCCCTGACCCAGGCGACCGCCTCCTCCCGAGTCTGCGCCAGGACCACGTCTGAGGACCCCGCACCCGCCAGCAGCGCCCGGCGGTTGGTGCGCCCGACCACCACCATTTGGGTGACCACGCCACTCGCCCGCCGAGCCAGTGCCTCGTTCTCGGCCTCCTGGCGCTCCCCCAGCTCCACCATCCCCGGCGTCACGACCACCCGCGCCGCAGCCGGGCCACCGGACCCAGCAAGGGCGTCGATCGCCATGGCGGCCCCTGCAGGGTTGGAGTTGTAGGTATCGTCGAGGATGGCGAACCCGGCCTCGCCTTCCCGCCGGGAGAGCCGGTTCGCAAGCACCGGCAGGCTCGGGACGAGGCGGGCGACCTCCTCGCGGGGCGCCCCCAGCTCAAGGGCGACCGCCACCGCGCAGGCCACGTTGGTCGGCGGGGCGCCCGGCGGCGGCGGGCCGCACAGCCAATCCCCCCTCACCAGCACCCCTGAGCCCGCCCCCACCCACACGTCGGCAGCCGGGTCCAGCGCCGAGCAGCGCCACACCCGCCGGCCCCGACCCGACTCGGAGCGAGCAAGCCCGGCCAGGCGGGGGTCGTCCACGTTCAGGACCGCCACAGCCCCGTCCACCAGGATCTCCGCCTTGGCGGCGAGGATGGCCTCCTCGCTCCCCATCCGCTCCAGGTGAACCGGGCCGATGGCGGTGATCACCGACACGCTCGGGGTCACCCAGGAGCACAGCTCGGCGATCTCGCCTGGCCCGTAAGTACCCATCTCCGCCACGAACACCTCGGTCCCCGGCGCCAAGCCCTCGTTGAGCGCCCTGGCCAGGCCAGCCAGGTTGTTGTAGCTTGCCGGGCTGGCCAGGACCGACCGGCTGGACGAGACCAGGTGGGCGACGCAGCCCTTGGTGCTGGTCTTGCCGTAAGAGCCGGTGATGCCCACCACCACCGGCCCGACGCTGGCCAGGCGCGAAGCCGCCGAGGCCACGAACGGCCTGAGCAGGCGGCGCTCGAGGGGCGAAGTGAGCCGGCAAGCTGCGTCCATGACCGCCGGCACGCCCAGCACGACCACGCCCAACAGCACCGCACCCCCCCCGGCTTCCACCCCGAGCAGGACCGAGCCCGCCAGCAGCAGGGCCTGCAGCGCCCCCCACGTCAGGGCGAGCCGGCGCAGTCGAGGGGTCCAGGCCAGCTTGGAGGTCCGCCCGCGAATCCCGAGCCCGAGCGGCCCTGCCGCGACGACCAGCGCCGTTGCCACCTCGACCGCCGGCTGGAACCCCGACAGGAGCACCGCCACCGACGCGAGCACCCACATGGCACGGTTCGCCGGCGACCCTGCCCACCAGCGCCAGGCGAACCTGGTGGCGGATCCGGCCAGGTAGTGCTCGCGCTGGGCGACCCGCCCCCAGCGCAGCCCGGACAGGGTCGAGCCCGCCGCGCCAGCCAGAGCGGCCACCCACAGCTGGGCCGTCACGGCTTCGGGCCCGGGCCTCGGTCCGGCGGCGCCGTCACTACCCCTGCGCCGGTCACGGTTTCGGGGCTGGCCGGTGACGTTCCAGCGCCTCTCGCAGCGCCCCTGGCGCCTCCAGCGGTGTCAGGTGCCCCACGCCGGGGCACACGCTCAGCCGTCCCCTCGCACCCAGTGCCTCCGCGGCTTGCCGCGCCCCATCCAGGGGCGCCACGGTGTCCGCCTCCCCCCAGACCAGCTCCACGTCGCAGCGCAGGGCCGCCAGCTGGGCTTCGTAGGACTCGTTCACCGCCCTCACCAGGACCTGGCGCATAACTCCTTGCGCGCCCCGGTAGTCGGCCGACCCGTACCGCATCCTGAGTCCCTCCATCGTGGCCTCCCCGATCAGCCCACGGCGGTGCAGGGCCCTTCCTATTCGAAATGTTGGCGCCGTTCGCCGCACCTTCGTGCCCACTCCCGCCGTACCCACTCCAGCAAGGCGCGGCACCCCGCTCAGCACCAGCGCCCTTACCAGCTCGGGCGACCCCGCGGCCAGGTGGGCAGCCACCCGCCCGCCGAACGAGTGGCCCAGGACGACCACTGGCCCGCCCCGCTCGGCTGCCATGTCCACGAGCACCGGGAGGAGCTCCGTGGCGTACTCGGCCGACCCCCAGGGAGCCGGGGGAGGCGGGGTGGCCCCGAAGCCCGGCAGGTCCAGAGCAATCGAGTCGAGGGTGGCCTCCCCAGCTCCCAGCACCGCGCCGAAGTCGGCGTGGGTGCGCCGCCAGCCGTGAAGTGCCAGCACCCAGGGGGCGCTCGTGCCGGTCCGGGAGCCGAACAGCCGGCCCTCTAGGTAGCTGGTCAGCATCGCCGGGCCACGCTAGCCCGCAACTTCGGGCTGGCCCAGACCCCGCAAATTGCCCCTTGACACCGTCACCGGGCGGGGATATCATGGAGCCAGCTTCAGACGACGCAGCCAATCGGGGGCCGGGAGGCAAGGGGCCGCAAGGCCAGTTGCCTTCCAGAGCAGCCGAGGCGGCGAGGTCGCTGAGGTCAGGGTAGGTCAGCCGGCTACGGGGTGCCAGCCTCGTCAGGGTTGGCCCAGACCCGCTGGTCCGGCCCCGAGGAGCCCGGGGGGCGCAAGCCTCACGGCTACTTGGGGCCGACCTGCGCGTGGGGGCCGTCGGCGGAGCGCCATGCCAGGTCGTGAGTGGGCACGGCGGCTGGGCGGCACAGGCTCAATTCCTCCAATACGCTGGCGCGCATGGCCGAGCACACCATCGAGGCGCTCTTCGACGAGCAGCGCCGCTTCCCGCCTCCAGATGGCCTGGGCGGCTCCCCGAACACCTACGCCGAGGCGGAGGCGGACCCGGAGGCGTGGTGGGCTGGCGAGGCGGGGCGCCTCCACTGGCGGCGGCGCTGGGACCAGGTGCTGGACTGGTCGAACGCCCCCTTCGCCCGCTGGTTCGTCGGCGGCCGCCTCAACGTGACCGAGTCCTGCCTCGACCGCCACCTCGCCGACCACGGCTCCAAGGTGGCCATCCACTGGGAGGGCGAGCCCGGCGACACCCGCACGATCACCTACGCAGAGCTGCACGCCGAGGTGTGCCAGCTGGCCAACGCCCTCAAGTCGGTCGGCGTCGCCAAGGGTGACCGCGTGGCCATCTACATGGGGATGGTGCCCGAGCTGGTGGTGGCGCTGCTGGCGTGCGCTCGTGTCGGGGCGCCGCACTCGGTGGTCTTCGGGGGGTTCTCGGCGGCTGCGCTCGCCGACCGGGTCAACGACTCGGAGTGCAAGGCCCTGATCACCTGTGACGGGTCGCTCCGCGCCGGGGCGGTGGTGGGGCTCAAGTCGTTCGCCAACGAGGCACTCACCGATGCGCCTTCGGTGAAGGCGGTGATAGTGGTGCGCCGGACCGGTGCGGATGTGGAGATGGTCGCGGGGCGGGACCACTGGTATCACGAGCTCGTGGCTTCGCAGCCCACCGAGTGCCCGGCGGAGGAGATGGACGCCGAGGACATCTTGTACCTGCTCTACACCTCGGGGACGACGGGGCGGCCCAAGGGCATCGTCCACACTTGCGGCGGCTACCTGACTGGGGTGGCCACCACGCACCGGATGGTGTTCGACCTGCGGCCCGACACCGACGTCTACTGGTGCGCCGCCGACATCGGCTGGGTCACCGGTCACTCCTACATCGTCTACGGGCCGCTGGCGAACGGGTGCACCAGCGTCATGTTCGAGGGGGTCCCGAGCTACCCGGACAAGGACCGATTCTGGGAGATCGTGGAGCGCTACGGCGTGACCCAGTGCTACATGGCGCCGACCGCGATTCGCACCATGATGAAGTGGGGGACCCAGTACCCGGCGCGACACGACCTTTCGTCGCTCAGGGTGATCGGCACTGTCGGCGAGCCGATCAACCCGGAGGCGTGGATGTGGTACAGGGAGCACATCGGAGGGGGTAGTTGCCCGGTGGTGGACACCTGGTGGCAGACGGAGACCGGCAACATGATGATCTCGGCGCTGCCAGGGGTCACGACGCTGAAGCCGGGATCGGCTACCTTTGCGCTGCCGGGCATCTCGGCCGACGTCGTGGACGAGTCCGGGGCCTCGGTGCCCCTCGGTGGCGGCGGCTACCTTGTCCTCACCCGCCCCTGGCCGGGCATGTTGCGCACCCTTTACGGCGACGACGACCGTTTCGTGGAGACGTATTGGAGCCGCTTCTCGGACCCCGCCACCGACCGGTGGGTCTATTTCGCTGGCGACGGGGCCAAGCGGGACACCGAAGGCTATTTTTGGCTGCTCGGGCGGGTCGACGACGTGATGAACATCTCGGGGCACCGCATCTCGACCCTGGAGGTCGAATCCGCTCTGGTGGACCACCCCGCGGTGGCCGAGGCTGCCGTGGTGGGGCGCGCCGACGAGCGGACCGGCCAGGCGATCGCTGCGTTCGTGACCCTGCGGTCGGTGCAGCGGGACACCGGGGAGCCGGTCGCGGGGGACGAAGCCCTGGTGGCGACCCTGCGCTCGCACGTCGCGGACAAGATCGGCAAGATCGCCAGGCCGGCCTCCATCGTTTTCACCGACGAGCTGCCCAAGACCCGCTCGGGAAAGATCATGCGCCGCCTGCTCCGAGACGTCTCGGAGTCCCGCCAGCTCGGCGACGTGACGACCCTGGCGAACGCGGAGGTAGTGGCAGACATCGCCTCCCGGGCTGCGGAGGCAAAGCCTGCCCCCGAGGCCTAAGGGCCGCGATCAACCTCGTGGGCATCTGCCGGTCGATCTGGTCGTGTTTGTGTACCTGTAGGGGCTACAAACACGACCAGATGTGCCGGGCAGCGCAGCACTAGCCCGAAGTTGCGCCGACACGTCACGTCGTCACTGCGCCCTGCTTGCAGTGGCGCGTTCGCACCAGGCCCACAGCGCTTCACGCTCGGCAGGCGGCTCGCGGGTCCCCGGCACGTGGTATGGGCTGCGCTTGCGACGGTCAAGCCAGAGCTGCCCGGTGCCGAGCAGCCCCGGCGCCGCGCTGGCCAGCCAGGTAACAGTGTCGGCGCCTTCCTCGGGGCTGCGCAGCAAAGGGCCCATCACCTTGTGGAACTTGGGCATGCCAGCGACGAGCCCTGGGGTGTCCACCCAACCCGGGTGCATCACGTGCACCGCCACACCGTCAGGTGCGAGCCGGCGCCCCCACTCCCCCGCCAGCACGATCTGAGCCCGCTTTACCTGGGAGTAGACCCTGGCTCCACGGTAGGGCTCAGGTGGGTCCTCGAGCGCCTCCACCGACAGCCGGGACGCGTATGCCCCGCCTGAGCTGACGGTTATCACCCTGGACGGAGCGGCTGAGCCCAGCACGGCCCGCAACTGGTCGGTGATCACGAAGGGGGCCAGCACCTGGGTGGCGACAGTCAGCTCGTAGCCGTCGGCCGAGCTCTGCCGGGAACGATGGAGGCCACCCGCGCAGTGAACCAGGACGTCGAGGCGGGCGTGGGCGGCCGCGGCACGTCGGGCCATCTCCCGGGCCGCCTGCAGGGACGACAGGTCGGCCACCTCGCCAAGCGCACGGCCTCCGGTCCCGGTGATCCCTGCCACCATCGAGGCCACCTTGTCCGGGGCGCGCCCACAGACGATCACCGTTGCCCCGGCACCGGCGAGCGACACCGCCACCACCTGCCCGATCCCAGAGGTCGCCCCGGTGACCATCGCCACTTGGCCGTCCATCGAGCCCGCCGGGACTGCTGGCCAGTCCCAGATGCGCTGGCGAGCCCGGTAGCCGACAGCGGAGAAGCTCGCCAGGACCGTGGCCTCCAGCGCGCTGTCGAGCACCCCGGCCGCCAGGCGGGCCAGCCCGGAGCGAGGCGACCCGCCCCGGCTGGCGCCCCGGCTGGCGCCCCGGTCGGTCCCTGGGAGGTCGGTCCCTGGGTGGTCGTCAGTGGGCACCATCCCAGCCTGACACGTTCAGATGGCGCTGCCGGGTCGGCCAGTCGGCTCAACTTGGGAGGATCTTGACCATTTAGGGTACAAAATCCTCCCAAGTTCAGCGAGTCGAGTCGCGGGTCCTGCGGTCCTCAGAAGGTCCGGATCGCCGAAGGGGGCCAGACCTGGGCCACCACCCTCCCGACGATCGAGGTGGCGGCAATCGGCCCGAAGAACCTGCTGTCATAGGAGCGGGCCCTGTTGTCTCCCATCACGAAGTAGTGGCCAGGCGGGACCACCTGGCGGCGGACCCCTGTGGTGCGCGTGCCCGGGCGAAGGTAAGCCTCTCGAACCACCTGGCCGTCGACCACCAGATAGCCACCGGCCGAGCTGACCACGTCTCCGGGCGCCGCCACGATCCTTTTGACCACGTCGGCGATGTTGGTATCCACGTGGTCAGTCGGTGGCCGCTTGAACACCACGATGTCGCCGGGTCGGAGGAGCTCCTTGTCGACCCCCAGCTTCTGGACCCAGATGCGGCCGCCTACAGCAAGGGTGGGCGACATGGACCCCGAAGGCACGGCATAGAACTGGAAGGCAAAGCGGGTGAGCGCGAGCACGATGCCCACGCCAGCCGCCAGGAGCGCAGCGTTCACGGCGAATGAGCGCGTCCGCCGGAGGCGCCGACGACGCCTTCGATAGGCGGCGAGCCCTACGGCACCGGGGCTGTCCCCGGGATCATGATGTGGCATCGGCGCCATTGTGACCAAGAATGTCTCAACGCGGGGTCGCCTCAGGGCCTTCTACCCCACGACGCCTGCCCGAATGCTGCACAAGATGATCCCCGCGGCGAGGGCTGCTGTCTCGGCACGCAGGACGCAGGGGCCCAGCCCGACCAGCCCAAGCCCGCAGGCGAGCTCGGATGTGTCCCACCCTCCCTCGGGGCCGACCAGGACGCAAGGGTGCTCCAATGAGGGAGGCAAGCCCCCTGGCTGGGCGAGCGCTCCTGCCGGGCCGCCCGCTCCTGCCGGCCCCGCCGGGGCGGCTCCTGCCACCAGTCCCGCTACCAGGTCGATGACGGTGGCCAGGGGGGCCACCTCGGGGAGCCACAGCCGCCGCGACTGCATGGCCGCCTCCCTCGCTACCCTGCGCAGCCGCTCCAGGTGACCCTCCGCCCGGCCCGCCTCCCAGCGCACAACCGACCGAGCAGCGACCAGCGGGACGATCCGGTCCACGCCCACCTCGGTGAGCCCGCGCACCACGCGCTCCGGGCGGTCCCCCTTGGTCAGGGCGAAGCCCACCGTGATCGCAGGCCCGGGACGCTCCTCGACCACCACGGGGCCGTCCGCCTCCAGCCGGGCCTCGAGCTGGGCCCCTGCCCCCCTCCAGACACACCTACGCCACCTGCCGGCACCATCCGCAGCGGTGACCAGCTCCCCTGGGCGCAGCCGAAGCGTCCGGGAGAGGTGGTGGGTATCCGCCCCGCTCACCCGCGGCTCACCCAGGTCCTGCACGAACACGTGAGCCGCCGAGGCCACCAGCTCAGGGCCCGGAGCACCGGGCACCCGACCCACGGCGCCCCTGGTCAGCGGAAGGCGGAACGGATCTTGTGCATGATTCCCCCCTCGCCCGCCGCAACCTCCTCGCCCCGCAGGGCCGCCAGCTGTCGCAGCAGCTCCACCTGCTCGTCGGGAAGCTCGACAGGTGTGTCCACGACGACCTCGACGACCAGGTCGCCACGGCCCCGGGCCTGGACGTGGGGCACTCCCCGGCCCCGCAGGCGGAAGGTACGGCCTCCCTGGGTGCCAGGAGGCAGCACAAGCTCCTCAGAGCCGTCGAGGGTCTCCAACCCGAGCGTGGCGCCCAACGTCGCCTGGGTCATCGGGACGTGCAATGTCTCGACCAGGTCATAGCCGTCCCTCCTGAACCTTGCGTGGGAGCGCACCCGCAGGTGAACGTACAAGTCCCCGGACGGGCCGCCCCGGGGCCCCGACGCCCCCTTGCCGCTGAGGCGGAGCGTGGACCCGTCGTCCACCCCAGCCGGCACCTCGACCGGCCAGGTCCGCTCCTCGGTCCGGCGTCCCTCGCCCCGGCACGCCGGGCAAGCCGACGCGATGGTTTGGCCGGTCCCCCGGCACCGGTTGCACGGGCTGGCGGTTACCATCTGGCCCAGGATCGACTGGCGAACCCGGCGCAGCTCGCCCGCCCCCCCGCAAGCCGCGCAAGGCTCAGGGGAGGTCCCGGGTGCGGCGCCACTGCCCGAGCAGGTGGCACATGTGACCGGCAGCCGGATGCTCACCTCGCGGGTCACGCCAAAGACCGCCTCCTCGAACGCCAGCTCGACCGTCACCTCCATGTTCGCGCCCTGGGAGGCGCGGGGGTGGTACCCCTGGGACGCAGCCCCACCGGCCGGCCCGAACGGCCCGGCGCCACCCCCGAAGAACGCCCCCAGCAGGTCACCGAGGCCAGCCCCGAACAAGTCGTTGACCCCCCCGGCACCGCCGGTCCCGCCGGTCCCCGCCCCCGAGCCCCGCAGGCCCTCGGGGCCGAACATGTCGTAGCGGCGGCGCTTCTCGGCGTCGCGCAGCGTCTCATAGGCCAGGGTTGCCTCCTTGAAACGCTCCTCGGTGGCGGGGTCGCCACCGTTGGCGTCTGGGTGCAGCTCGCGAGCACGCTGGCGGTATGCCTTCTTGATGTCTTCCTCCGTGGCGCTGCGGGTCACTCCCAAGACCGCGTAGTAGTCGGTTGGCATCGCCTCAGCCCTCGCTCAGGTAGCGCCCGAGGCGCTCGCCGACCATGGCGACAGCTGCCAGCGCATGGGGGTAGTTCATCCTGGTGGGGCCGAGGACCCCGATCGAGCCGGCCTGGGAGCCCTCGACGTCGTAGCGGGCCACGACCACAGCACACTCTGCCAGCGGCGGAAGCCCGTTCTCGGCGCCTATCGACACGGTGAGGCCCCTGTCGACGACGTCGCGCAGCAGGCTGACCACCACGTATTGCTGTTCGAGGATTTCCAGCACCGAGCGGACAGTGTCGACTGCGGCGAACGCATTCGCCATCCGCGCGGCGCCACCGACGAAGGCCAGCTCGGCCTCCTCGCTCGGGCGAAGCGCAGCCACGGCGGCGGCGACCAGGGAGTCGGTCGCCGCGTCACCCGTCAGGGGAAGGATCGCCGGGTCCGACACGCTGTGGCCGAGCAGGTGGGCCATGAGGTGGGCCGAGGCCGCACCCAGGGTGTCCTGGTCCACCTCGTCCGCCACCTCGTCGGCCAGCTCGAGGGTCCGGCGGTCCACCGCGCCGTCGGAGCAGACCACCACGAGCAGCGCGACGTGGCGGTTCATCCCCACCAGCTGGATGGAGCGGATGGTTGCCACGTCGTGAGGCGGCGCCACCACCACCGCAGCCTGGTCGGTGAGACGCGACAGCAGGCTGGAGGTGGCATGGAGCATCTGCTCCAGCTCCCCGTGCGCGTGAGCGAAGAAATCCCTCACCTGGTGATGCTGGCCGGGCTCCAGGCTGACCGGCTCGATGAGCTGGTCGACGAAGAAACGGTACCCCTTGTCAGTGGGGACGCGCCCCGCGCTGGTGTGGGGCTGGGCGAGGTAGCCCTCGTACTCCAGGGAGGACATCTCGTTGCGGACCGTGGCCGCCGACACCGACACCCCGGGTGCCCGGAGCACGTGCGCGGACCCGACCGGCTGCGCCGTGTCTATGTACTCCGTGACCACGGCCCGAAGGATGGCTGCCTTGCGCTCTTCCAGCTCTGTGTCTCCAATCACCCAACCCGCCCCTGACTAGGAATTTGATACTATCCGGGCGGGCCGTAGTGGCGGCGCAGGTGCAGCCGGTACCAGATCGCCAGGGTGTCCAAGAAGATCCGTCCCACCGCACGGGCAGAGATCGTGGAGGAGAAGCGCTCCTCGATACGCACGGGCACCTCGAAGAGCCGATCGTAGCCAAGGTGGCGGGCCACCACGAACAGCTCGAGGTCGAAGGCGAAGCGCTTCTCCACCATGCGGGGCAGCACGGCCGCCAACACCTCCCGGCGGACCAGCTTGAGGCCGGTCTGGGTGTCGCGCACCCGCAGGCGGAACAGCGCCCGGATGAGCTGCTGGTAGCCCCACGAGTAGGCCCGGCGCAGCGGCGGGTAGTGGACGTCGGACATGGGGTGGCGCTTGGAGCCGAGCATGATGTCGGGCGCATAGGCGCGCATCAGCGAGACGAATGGGCCCAACAGCTCGGGCGACAGGTCGCCGTCCGCGTCGATGAAGCCCAACCAGGCGCCCCGGCCCATGGCCAGGCCCACCCGGAGCGCCTGTCCCTTGCCACCGTTGTCGGCCAGGGTCACCCGTCGCAGCGAGCCACCGCCGAGGCCTTCGAGGGTCTCGGCGCTCCCGTCGGTGGACCCGTCCGAGACTGCGATCACCTCGAAGCCGACCCCGGCCGCGCCCAGCACCTCCAAGAGGCGCTCCACGTTGGCCCGAAGGCGCGGTCCCGGGTTATAGAAGGGAACCACGATCGACAGCTCCAAGCTGGGCGCTGCCGAATCCCACAGCTCCCCCGAGGCCGCCTCTGGACTCTGCACTCCAGCCGGCCGGTGACGCCCTGTCATCACCCGGTTCAGCGTAGGTGGGCACGGCGGGGACGGCACCACCGGCCCTATTTTTCCTAGTCTTCCAGGCGTAGCGCCGAGATGAAGGCCTCCTGGGGGACTTCCACCTTGCCTATTGACTTCATGCGCTTCTTGCCCCGTTTCTGGGAGTCCAACAGCTTGTTCTTGCGGGTGACGTCTCCGCCGTAGCACTTGGCTATGACGTCCTTGCGCAGGGCCTTCACCGTCTTGCGGGAGATGATGCGGCTGCCGATGGCCGCCTGGATGGGCACGTCGTAGAGCTGGCGGGGGATGAGCTCGGCCAGCTTGGCGGTCATCCGCCGGCCGTAGTCGTCGGCCTTGGTGCGGTGCAGGATCGCCGAAAGGGCGTCGACGGCGTCGCCGTTCAACAACACGTCCACCTTGACCAGGTCGGACGGCGCGTATCCGGCTGGCTCGTAGTCCATGCTGGCGTATCCCCTGGTCCTGGACTTGAGGGCGTCGAAGAAGTCCAGCACCACCTCCGCGAGCGGCAACCGGTAGGCCAGCTCGACCCGCTCGGGGGAGAGGTAGTCCATCTTGACCATCTCTCCTCGGCGTCCCTGGCACAGCTCCATGACCGTGCCGGTGTGGGTGGCCGGGGTCAGGATGGTGGCGGACAGCCAGGGCTCCTCGATCCGGTCCAGCCGCTGCGGTGGCGGCATCTCGGCCGGGTTGTCCACCACCACCTCGGTGCCGGCCTCGCCCGGGCGGACTGGGTTGAGGTGTGCGACGTAGGAGACCGAGGGCGCCGTGGCGATGAGCGCGAGGTCGAACTCGCGCTCCAGGCGCTCCCGCACGATCTCCATGTGCAACAGGCCCAGGAACCCGCAGCGGAAGCCGAAGCCGAGGGCGCCAGAGGACTCCGGCTCGTAGGTGAAGCTTGCGTCGTTCAGGCGGAGGCGCTCCAGGGCCTCGCGCAGCTCCGGGAGCTGGTCCCCGTCGATGGGGTACAGCCCGCAGAACACCATCGGCTTGGGGTCGCGATAGCCAGCAAGGGCGTCAGTGGCCGGCCTCGACGCCTCGGTGACCGTCTCACCGCTGCGAGCCTCGCCCACATCTCGTACCCCCGCGATGAGGTAGCCGACCTCGCCGGGGCCGAGGCCCTCAGGGCAGGCCACCGGCTCCGGGGTGCGCACCCCTACCTCCTCGGCTTCGTGCACCGCGCCCGTCTGCATGAACCTGAGCCGCTGGCCCGGGGCAAGGCGGCCGTCCACCACCCTCACCGCGCTCACCACGCCCCGGTAGCGGTCGTAGTAGGAGTCGAAGATGAGCGCCCGCAAGGGAGCGTCGGCGTCGCCCACCGGGGGGGGAATGCGCTCGATGACCGCGTCCAGCAGGGCGGGAACCCCCTCGCCGGTCTTGGCCGAGATGCGCAGGATCCCGGCAGTGTCGATACCCAGGACCCTCTCGATCTCCTCGGCGCAGCGATCCGGCTCGGCTGCCGCCAGGTCGATCTTGTTCAGGGCAGCGACGATCTCCAGGTCGTTCTCCAGGGCCTGGTAGCAGGTGGCCAACGTCTGGGCCTCGATGCCCTGGGAGGCGTCCACCAGCAGGACCGCCCCTTCGCAGGCGGCCAGCGACCGGCTCACCTCGTAGGCAAAATCCACGTGGCCGGGGGTGTCGATCAGGTCCAGGACGTGGTCGCGCCAGGTGACCCGCACGTTCTGCGCCTTGATGGTGATCCCCCGCTCGCGCTCGATGTCCATCGTGTCCAGGTACTGCGCCCGCATCTCCCGGGGGTCCACGGCCGCGGTGAGCTCCAGGATGCGGTCCGACAGGGTCGACTTGCCGTGGTCGATGTGGGCGATGACCGACAGGTTGCGTATCAGGGAAGCCTTGGTGTCGAGATTCACGGTCATGCTGCCCACCATCTTCGCGGAATATGCCTCCGTCTCCGGCCGGACCCGTGCCCACTCCCGTTCAGTGCCCCTTGGCCAGCGCTGCTGGTGGCCAGGGCCGGCTAGCCTGGCCCGCCGTGGCAAACATCAAGAGCCAGATCAAGCGCAACCGCCAGAACGAACGGCTGCGGGTGCGCAACAAGGGTGTCCGTTCCGAGGTCAAGACCCGGATCAAGACGGCGCTGTCCACCGCAGAGGCGGGGATGCCCGAGTCAGCCGAGGCGCTGCGCATGGCCTGCAAGCGCCTGGACATGGCAGCGGCCAAGGGCGTCATCCACCCCAACCAGGCCTCCAACCGCAAGTCGGCGCTGATGCGGCGGGTGGCAGAGCTGGAGTCAGCCTCCGAGGCCTGAGCCCCCGCCTGCGAGGCCTGAGCCCCCGCCTACCGCCGTAGGCGCTGCGCTGAGGTCGGAATTACCTCCACGACGCCGGCGTAGGTGCCGGTGACGAACACCGTGCCAGTCTTCGGGTCGACCGCCACGGTATTGGGCTGGCGCACCGTCGGCAGCGAGGCCACCACGGTGGGCGTCGGCGAGTCGAGGTCGAAGGCAACCAGGCGGTTGGTGGCGGTCAAGGTCACCCAGAGGCGTCCATGCGTTGCATCCAGCGCCACCCCGTAGGGCGCGCCCGCCAGCTTGGTGCTGGCGACCTTGCGAACGGTGGGCGTGGTCGAGTACGTCAGCAGCGCCCCTCCCTGAGTGTCGGCCACGTAGAAGCGGTTGCGGTAGCCGACATCGTGGGTCGGCCCCACTCCCGCCGGGACGGTGGCGACCGTGGCCAGGCTCTTGGCGTCGATCACCGCCAGCGTACGCGCCCGCACGCTGACCTCGCCCACCAGGTCACCGACCGACGCGATGCCGCCGGGCTGCTGAGGGACCCCGATGTCCTTGACGACATGGGTGCCGGAGATCACCGAGACGTCATTGCTGAACTCGTTGGCCACGAAGAGCCGGCCGTCCGCCACAGCCACGTCGTGGGGGTGCACGCCGGTCGGGATCTGGGCAGTGATCGCCCTGGTCCGCAGGCTCACCTCGATCAGGCGCCCCGATACCTCGCTCGGGACGAGGACCGGGCCGCCCGGCGCCGCCAGGCCGAGGTGGCGCGGCCCGGCGGGCAGGAGGACCCGGCGCAGGAGGTGGCCCTGCTCGTCGAGCAGGTCCAGGGCTGCAGGGCTTCGTTGGCCCACCGCCACCACGCCCGTTGCCGAGTCGGCGACGATGCCCTCAGGAGCTGTCCGCGCTCCCAGCGACACCACCGTCCCGGCGGGGGGAGTAGCCGGCGGAGGCGCTTGAGCTGGTTCGGCGGCGGGGGGCAGCGTCGGGGGAGGGCGGCGCGCCGGGCTGGCTGTCCCGCAGGCCGCCAGGAGAGCCGCCAGAGCTGCGGCGCCGGCGCCGACCCCGACCCTCACCCGACGGCTGGCCACCCGCTGGGGCATGGCGCTACCCGCCCACCACTCGCTCAGCCGCCGCGGCGGTGATCCGCGGGTAAGCAGGCCTGAGCAGGTCGGCCAGGCCAGTTCCTCGCACCTCGATCGCGGTCGGGTCGAGCTGGCGCAGGAGGGCCTCGGGCACAACCGCTGCCCTGCGCCGGGCCTGGACCGCTGGCGGTGGCCCAGCGGTCCAGAACTGCGCGCCCACGGGGCCGGGGCCGCCCGCTGCGCCCGGTCCGCCCGCTGCGCCCGGTTCGCCCGCCGAGCCGGGGCCGGGGCCACCCGCTGAGCTCGGGCCGCCCACGAGGCCGGGGCCGCCCGCCGAGCCGGGCCTTCCTCTTGGGACGCCTGCCTCCAGCGCCGCCCACATCGCATCGTCACTGCCCACACGGCCCTCCGGAACCCCGCTGGTGCCGTTCCTGCCTGCGGGCGCACCTCCTCCCGCCCTCCTGGAGCGCAGCCCCGCAAGCAGCTCGTCACGCGGCCGGCCACGCCAGGCCAGGATCAAGAAAGGGTCGTCATCGAAGGCCTCGGCAAGCAGGTAGTAGGTGGCCGCCACATGCTTGCACGGGTTGGCCGAGTCCGGGCACGTGCAAGCGGTATCGAGGTCGGAGCGTGAGCGTGGGAACGCTGACAGCGAGCACGCCTCGAAAGCCTCCTCGATCTGGGTGGGCATCTCCCCGGCCAACAGCTTGGCCAGGAACACAGCCCTTTGCGCCATGGCCCCCTCCACCCGCTCCCAGTCCGCGGCCCTCAGCTGCTCGACCGCCACCAGCACCCGGTAAGGCTTCGCCCGCGAGCCCTGGACAGTGGCGGTCACCAGCCCCGGGGCCACCTCCAGGCCCAGCACCTGGCCTGACCGGGCGTAGCGCCGTCCCCTCTCCAGCCTCGCCCCCATGTCGAACGACTCCAGCACAGCGATGAAGCGCTGGGACCACCACGTCTCGCCGATCTTGCCCCTCTGGCTGCGCGCCTTGATCCCGCCCGGGACCTTTCTGGGCTTCGACGGTGGCGGCCAGTAGCCATATCCTCCCCGTGGCGCCACTGGCCTAACCCTCCGCCACCGCGTCGGCCGACAGGGCCACCAGCTCGCGCAGCGCCGAAGTGGACAGCTCGGTGAGCCACCCCTCGCCAGTCCCCACTATGCGCTCTGCCAGCTCCCGCTTGGACTCGATCATGGCGTCTATGCGCTCCTCCAGCGTGCCCACGCAGACCAGCTTGCGCACCTGCACGTCTCGACGCTGGCCGATGCGAAAGGCCCTGTCGGTTGCCTGGTCCTCGACCGCGGGGTTCCACCACCTGTCGAAATGGACGACGTGGTTGGCGGCCGTGAGGTTGAGGCCGGTGCCGCCGGCCTTGATGGACAGCAGGAACACCGACGGCCCCTGCGAACCGTCTGCGCCCTGGAAGCGCTCCACCATCTCGTCGCGCTTTGGCTTCGGCACGCCTCCGTGCAGCCAGAGGACCTCTTCACCCAAGCGATCCGCCAGGTGCCCGGCGAGCATCGTCCCCATCTCGGCGAACTGGGTGAACACCAGCGCCTTGTCGCCTTCGGCAACCACCTCCTCCAGGGTCTCGGTGAGCCGGGCCAGCTTCCCAGAGCGGCCTTCGAGGCGCGACCCGTCCCCGAGGAGCTGGGCCGGGTGGTTGCAGACCTGCTTGAGCTTCATCATGGTGGCGAGCACGAGGCCTCGCCTGGCCATGCCCTCGGCCTCTTCGATCTGGGCCAGCATGTCGTCGACCACGGCCTGGTAAAGGGTGGCCTGCTCACGGGTGAGATTGCAGTAAACCTTCATCTCCAGCTTGTCCGGCAAGTCGGCGATGATGGTGCGGTCTGTCTTGAGCCGGCGAAGGATGAACGGACCGGTGACCCGGCGCAGGGTCTGGGCGGCCTCGTCGTCCCCGAAGCGCTCGATGGGGACGCCAAAGGCCTCCCGGAACGCCCGCTGCGAGCCCAGGAGGCCGGGGTTGAGGAACGAAAGGATCGACCACAGCTCGCTCAGGCGGTTCTCGACTGGCGTCCCGGTGAGCGCCACCCGGTGGGCGGCACGCAGGCCACGGATCGCCTGGGTCTGGCGAGCCTGGGGGTTCTTGATGTTCTGGGCCTCGTCGAGGGCAATGCGACCCCACTGCACCGAGCCGAGCAGCTCGGAGTCCCGGGCAGCCAAGGCG
Organism: Acidimicrobiales bacterium; assembly: GCA_050744085.1. Lineage (GTDB taxonomy): Bacteria > Actinomycetota > Acidimicrobiia > Acidimicrobiales > JAJPHD01 > JAVKSL01. Next base: position 24,642 of record JBOGGU010000050.1, on the reverse strand, counting down.
TAGGTGGTGAGGACCAGGTCCGAGCTGGCTACCTTTGCGCCGAGCTTTGCCCCCGACAGGCGCCCGGCCCCGTGATGGACGTGCACGGAAAGCCCCGGCGCAAAGCGTCCCGCCTCCCGCTGCCAGTTGCCCACCAGCGACATCGGGCACACGACGAGCGTCGGGGCCACGGCCATCTTCGAGGAGACGGGCCTTTTGGAGGAATATGCCCCCTTGTGCCCCCGACCACCCTCCACTCCCGACGGAGCACCCCCGCCAGCCCCCCTCTCCGCCACCAGCAGCGCCAGCAGCTGTGCGGTCTTGCCCAGGCCCATGTCGTCGGCAAGGCAGGCTCCCAGGCCCAGGCTGGACATGAAGCTCAGCCAGGCCAGGCCCCGGCTCTGGTAGGGGCGCAGGACGCCGTCGAAGCCGTCGGGGGTGGGGATCGGCTCCAGCTTGCGGTCGGCTCCGCCACCCAAGAGCTCACCCAACCATCCGTCGGCCTCGACCCCAACAACGGCCAGGCCGCCTGGCGCCGGCGACCCCAACCCCAGGGCGTTGCGCATCACCTCCCCGGCGGTCATGTCGCCCGTCCGGTTGCCCTTCTCCATGGCAACCAGCGCGGCAGCGATGTCGTCCTCAGCCAGCTCCACCCACTGGCCTTTCACCCTCACAAGGGGAGCCTTGAGGCGAGCCAGGTTGCGCAGCTCGGTGACCGACAGCGACTCGTCGCCCAGGGCCGCCTCCCATCTGTACGCGCAGATGCCGTCCATGCCGAGGAGGCCCGACGAGGTGGCTGCGGCGGCCTTGTTGGTCTTGGCCCGCAGCCGTAGGCCGAGGCGGGAGCGACGCCACCACGGGGGAACCAGCACGCCAAAGCCAGCTTGCTCCAGCAGCGGGAAGCCTTCCCGCAAGAAAGTCGCTGCCTCGCCGACGTCCAGCTCCAGCACCTCGGGCCGGGCCTGGCTGAGGGCCCGGTCGAGGGTTCGGTAGAGGCGGGCCGCCTTGCCAAGGCCTTCCAGGAGACGCTCAGCCGGGTGCTCCACCACCCCGTCGAGGACGCTCAAAGGCCCGTCGGCATCCCAGGCGTCGGCCGCCGTTATGAGCAGGCTGGGGTCCTCGACCGACTGCAACAACAGCTCCAGGCGCCAGGGTTCGTCGTCACCGGCTGGCGAGGAGAGGCGAAGGCAGAGCTGCACCGGGCCCGTGCTCACGTCCGCCGAGGCTCGCCACTCGTCGAGGAGCGTCACCAGCTTGTCGACCTCGCCCACCTCCGCGCTGAAAGCGGGCTCGGCCGCAACGAGTGCGTCAAGCCAAGCCTCGGTGGCGCTTGGCAGCCCCGCCGGGCGGCGTCCGCGGCGCACGGGTAGCAACGACCGCCCTGCGAGGGCATCGCGCGCCGCAGCGTCCACTACCGACTCCAACAGGTCCCGTACGATCCGCGCCGAGGCGGGTGCGGCGGGCGGGACGGAGCCGGGCGGGACGAGGGCTGGTGAGTGGTCGGTCGGGCGGCGGGCGGCGGGTACGCGGGGCGCCACCTCGGCCCGGCATATCGGCGGCATGCCGGCAATCAGGGACCTAATGCGATCCCTGTCACCCTCTCCCAACACTGGCAACCAGCGAGCCTCGTGGGGCCGCGCCCGGCCGGCCGAACCACGTGGGGCCGAGGCCCGTGGCGCCGAACCGCCTGGGGCGGAACCGCCTGGCGCCGAGGCCCGTGGCGCCGAGGCCCGTGGCGTCGAGCCCCGGCTGGCTGGAAGCGCCGCGGGCAGGAGCCGGCCGCGGGCCACCAGCTCCAACGCCAGCCCGACCACCTTAGCCAGGTGGCGAACAGAGTCGCCGACACGGGCCCGACCTGCTTCGCCTGCGGGGGCCTCGGCAAGGCGAGCGAGCGCCGGGAGGACGTCCACCACGTCGCTTGGCCCAAATGCCAGTGCGTCGACCCGCCACGGTGCAAGGGCCGAGCGTCCCGATGCCTGCGCATCCCGGAGCAGCTGGGGCGAGCCAAGCGGCACGCTCGCCAGGCTGGGCAGGGTGAGCGTGAGGCGAAGGTGAGCCAGATTGGAAGCGCCGGGCGCTACATCCGATAGCTCCGAGCGCAGCTGGTCCTCGCGAGCAGCGAAGGGGTGCTGTCGAGCCCTTGGGGCTTGGGGTGCCGGCCCTCGCCGCGCGGGACCCGACGAGGGCCGCTCGGAGTCCTCCGCCCAGACGCAGAGCTGCGAGCCAACCGACCATATGGCGTGCAGGACAAGGGTCAAGGCAAGCTCAACACCCGCGGCCCGTCAGGTCAGCTCCACCCATGCCCCGACAATACAGTTTTACTCTCGGCGTTGTGGGTAAGAAGCGCCAATCAGCTCCGGCCGATCAAGCGCGCCGAACGCCTGGGAGGCCCACAGGCAGCGCAGCGGGAAAGGTCGTGTGGTTCGAGGTCTGTGACGAGCTACGAGACTGTGGTCCGAGGCAGCTCGGGTAGCCCACCGGTCTTGGGACGTTCTCCGGTGTCCACGAGGCGCCGCGCTACCTCACGAAGCTTCACGTTCAAGTGCTGGGAGGCCCGGCGAAGGATGTCGAAGGCCTGCTCCCCGCTTATCCGCTCCCGTTCCATGAGGATGCCCAGGGCCTGGCCGATGAGCTCCCTGGTCACCAGCGCTGCCTGCAGGTTCTCGGCCCGGATCTCCTCCGCTTCGTGCACCTGGGTCCTGGCCAAGGTAGGACCCGCCAGAGTGGCCAGTAGCGATGCCTTGGCCCGGTCGATGATCCCAAAGGCACTGGGGTAGCGCGCGTAGAGGTTGAGGGCACCGAGCGTCCCGTCGTCGCGCAGCGGGAAGGCAAGCAGGCAGCGGAACCCACCAGCTGACGCCTCGGGCCCAAAGCTCGCCCAGCGGGGGTCGTCGGCCAGGTCAGCTGCGTAGAAGACACCCTGCTTGGCGATTGCATCCAGGCAGGGCCCCTCTTGCAGTGAGATTTGGAGGGCGTCGACATGGCTCGCCACCACCCCGGCGTATACGGGGTTGCTCACCCCTCCCCCATCATCGAGCACGAAGATGCCAGCGGCATCACACGCCTCCACTGTGTCCACTGCCAGGTCCACTATGGCCTGCAGGGTCGCCCTCACCCCCACTGCAGCGTGAAGCGTCCTAGTCGTGCAGCTGAACTCGTCGAACAGCTCGACGATCACGTCGGTCTCGGCCGGGACGGGGCCTTCGGTCTGGTCCAATGCTGCCTCCTGGAATGCCCAATATTACCAACCTCGGTCCCCAGTGCCGCACCACAGCGTCGCACGCCGACCTGAGTCGAGTCATACGACGACGTTGACCAGGTGGGGTGGGCGGGACACCACCCGGTGTGGCTCGGCCCCCGAGAGGCGCTCGACCACCCTGGCAGACGCCAGCGCTGTTTTGGCGGCGTCGGCCTCGGAGATCCCCGGATCTACCTCCAGGCGGTCGCGAACCTTGCCATTCACTTGCACGACCATCGTCACCGTGGCCTCCTTCAGGAGCGACGGGTCGGCCACCGGCCAGGGCTGGCGGCTCACGTCGTCGCCGTGACGACGCTCCCAGCATTCTGCCGCCAGGTGTGGGGCCATGGGTGCCAGCAGGAGGCACAGGGTGTCGACAGCCTCGTCGAGTGTGACAGCCCTCGGCCCCCCTGGGGAGGCCAGGTAGGCGTAGATGGCGTTGGTCAGCTCCCTCAGGTGGGCAACTGCCGTGTTGTACGACCAGCGCTCGAAGTCGCGGGTCACCGCCTGGATCGCCCGGTGGGTGGCACGGGTCAGCGCCAGGTCGGCGGCGGTCGGCTCCCGGCCGGCGACCTCGGGCCCTGCGGATTGCTCAACTTTGCGTGATGAGCGCGTCTGAGACGCGTTCATCACACAAAGTTCGTCGGCGGGCCCGGGGGTAGCGGGCCCGGGGGGGACGACGCCCACCGCAAGGCGCCACACTCGGCCCAGCCAGCGCGAGCAGCCCTCGATGAGCTCGTCGGCCTGGGCTGTCCAGTCCACGTCGTCGGCAGGGGGTCCGACCGACAGGTGGAACACTCGCAGCGCATCGGCGCCCACCGAGTCGAAGTACAAAGACGGCGACACCACGTTTCCCCTTGACTTGGACATGGCACGTCCACCCATGCGGATCATTCCCTGGGTGAACAGCCGCCGGAACGGCTCATCGAGGCCGGGCGGCGCGAAACCCAGCTCCCCCAGCGCCCTGGTGAAGAACCTCGCATACAACAGGTGCATGATCGCGTGGGTGACCCCGCCTATGTAGGTGTCCACCGGCATCCAGTGCGCGGCGACGGCTGGTTCGAACGGGACTACCGAGCGCTCGGCGCCGCCCATCGGCGGGTCGCCGCCCATCGGCGGGTCGCACATCCGAAGGAAGTACCACGACGAGTCCACGAACGTGTCCATGGTGTCGGTCTCCCGCCTCGCAGGCCCTCCGCAACGGGGGCACACCGCCTCCACGAAGCCGGTGCACCGGGCCAGCGGCGACTCCCCGGTGGGCAAGAAGTCGACGTCGTCGGGCAGTAGCACCGGCAGCTCCGACTCTGGCACCGGCACCACCCCACACCGGGAGCAGTAGACGACGGGGATCGGGCAGCCCCAGTAGCGCTGGCGGCTGATCAGCCAGTCCCGCAAGCGGTAGTTGACCTTGCGGGTACCCAAGCCGGAGCGCTCCAGCCAGTCGATGGCTGCGGCCTTGGCCTCCACCACGCTCATGCCGTCCATGAACGAGCTGTTCACCTTCGGCCCGTCGCCGGTATATGCCTCGCCCTCCCAGCCCTCTGGGGGGGCGACCGTGCGCACGACGAGTAGGGCGTTGGCGACGGCGAAGTCCCAGTCCCGCTGGTCCTCTGCAGGCACGGCCATTATCGCCCCCGTCCCGTACCCCATCAGCACGTAGTCGGCGACGTACACAGGCACCGGCGCCCCGGTCAGCGGGTTGACGACGTAGGAGCCCGTGAATGCTCCCCGCTTGGCTCCCGCGGAGGACTGACGCTCGATCTCGGTGAGCTTCGCCACGGAGGTGGCCAGCGCCTCGACCTGGGCCCGCTTGGATTCGACCGTGAGAGCGCCCACCAGAGGGTGCTCGGGTGCCAACACCGCGAAGGTGACCCCGCCAAGGGTGTCCGGCCTGGTGGTGAACACCTTCAGCACCAGGCCGGAACCCTGCACCGAGAGGGCAAGCTCAGCCCCCTCGGAGCGCCCGATCCAGTTGCGCTGCATCACCTTGACCCGGTCGGGCCAGTCCAGGCTGTCCAGCGCGTCCAGCAGCTCGTCGGCGTAAGAGGTGATCCGCAGGAACCACTGGGCCAACTGTCGGCGCTCGACCACATCCCCGCTGCGCTCACAGGTCCCGTCGGCCAGCACCTGCTCGTTAGCCAGGACGGTGTGGCATCCGGGGCACCAGTTCACCGGCGCTTCGGCCCTGTAAGCCATCCCGGCTTCCAGCATCCGGACAAAGAAGACCTGGTTCCAGCGCATGTAATCCGGGTCGTGGCTGCGCACCTCGCGCCGCCAGTCATAGGCCGCCCCCAGCCGGACCAGGCTGGCAGCCAGCTCGGCGATGCGCGCCTCGGTGAACGCTCGGGGATGCACGCCGGTGGCTATGGCGGCGTTCTCCGCAGGCAGCCCGAAGGAGTCGAAACCTATGGGCGAGAGAACGGCGTATCCGAGCATCGTCCTCCAACGGACGTTCAGGTCACCGAAGGTGTAGTTGCGCACGTGGCCCTGGTGCGCCGGCCCGCTGGGGTAGGGATACATGCACAGCACGTAATACGGTGGGCGGGGGTCGTCCGAGTCCACCTCGAAAGTCCCCTCGGTGCGCCATCGCTCCTGCCAGCGTGCCTCTACCTCACAAAAGTCGTAGGTGTCGTCGATGACGACCGATGCTAACCATCACGGCTCTAGTGCAGCACTAGCTAGCATGGACAAGCCATGACCCCCACCCCCTGGCGCCCGGGAAGCTGGCGCGAGCGGCCTGCTGGGCAGCAGCCGGCGTGGCCCGATGAGGGGGCGCTGGACGCGGCCCTCAAGACGCTCGGATTGATGCCGCCGCTGGTCTTTGCCGGCGAGGCCCGCCAGCTGCAAGGGGGGCTTGCTGAGGTTGCCGCAGGTCGGGCATTCCTGCTCCAAGCCGGCGACTGCGCCGAATCCTTTGCCGACTGGAGCGCAGATGCCATCCGGGACAAGCTGAAGGTCATCCTGCAGATGGCGGCGGTCCTGACGTACGGGGCCGGGGTGCCGGTGATCAAGCTGGGCCGCATCGCCGGCCAGTTCGCCAAGCCGCGCAGCGTCGCCACAGAGTGGGTGAACAGGGTCGAGCTTCCGGCGTTCCGGGGCCACATCGTGCACGACGATGCCCCCACAGCTGAGGCCCGCGTGCCAGATCCCTCCCGTTTGCTGGCGGCGTACCACCAGTCAGCCTCGACTCTCAACCTGTTGCGGGCGTTCACCCGTGGCGGCTTCGCCGACTTGTCCCAGGTGCACATTTGGAACCAGGAGTTCGTCGCCCGCAGCCCGGCAGGGCAGCGCTACGAGGCGATCGCCGCCGAGATCGAGAGGGCGCTGCGCTTCATGCGGGCGTGCGGGATCGATCCCGAGCACGCCCCAGCCCTGCACCAGGTGGACCTGTGGACCAGTCACGAGGCGCTGCTGTTGGACTGGGAGGAGGCCATGACCCGCCAGGACAGCCTCACCGGGGACTACTACGACTGCTCCGCCCACCTGGTCTGGGTCGGTGAGCGGACCCGGTCGCTAGACGGCGCGCACGTGGAGTTCCTGAGGGGTATCCACAACCCCATCGCCGCCAAGGTCGGCCCGGCGATGACCCCCGACGAGGTGGTCGCCCTCTGCGAGATCCTGGACCCTGACCGGGTGCCAGGCCGGCTCACGCTGGTGTCCCGGATGGGGGCGGGACTGGTGCGCTCGGTGCTCCCCCCGCTTCTCCGGGCGGTCTCAGCGTCAGGCCATCCAGTGGTGTGGGCGTGCGACCCGATGCACGGCAACACGTTCATCTCCGAGAGCGGGCGCAAGACCAGGCGCTTCGAGGACATCTGGGGGGAGATCAGGGGGTTCTTCGCAGCTCACTCAGAGGCCGGGACCTGGCCGGGGGGGATGCATGTGGAGCTCACCGGCGACGACGTGACCGAGTGCCTGGGAGGGGGTCACGCGGTGGCCGAAGGTGACCTGCCGCTGCGCTACACCACCACCTGTGACCCCCGGCTCAACGCCAGCCAGTCACTCGACCTAGCCTTCAGGGTGGCGGAGATGCTCCGCGAACCGTGAGGTCGCTCAAGCCACCTGGCGCCCGTCCAGGATCACCACTACCGCCGCCTCCGCGGCGTACGTGCTGGCAGGCCCGGTAACGCCCTCGCCGGCCACCACCCCCGTTGCCTCGGTTCCGAGCCTCGCAAGCAGCAGTGCCCGCCTCTCGGCCCGTTTCAAGTCGTCGGGGTTGATCGTGGTGGAGACCTCGACGACCAGGTAGGCAAGCTGGCCTTCGTTGCGGCCAGATACGATCACGTCGGCAAGGGCCACTTCGGCCGCCTCGCCTTCGGACAGGCGCCCGTCGTCTACGGCCGGCCCCAGCAGCTCAGCCAGCTCGGCCTGGGTCACAGCGTGAGCGCGTTTGACCAACCGCCCGAAGTACCCGTACGCATGATTGCGGAAAGCGGACTCGAGGCGCATCCCCCTCATGTCGCCCTTCAGGTCAACTAAGGCCTGGGCCAGCTCATTCAACCCGTGAGCCAACAAGACGACCTGGCGACCGTTCTCGGCTAGCCCGTCGCGCAGCTCGGCGATCGCCCGGGTGTTCTCGGTGACCGCTGCTCGCAGCTTGGCGATCTCTTCCCGAAGCTCGGCGATCTGGCGGCCGTTCTCGGCGATCTGGCGGCTGTTCTCGGCGATCTGGCGGCTGTTCTCGGCGACGAGGTCAGGGAGCGCGAGAAGCGCGTCGGTCAGCAGCAGACGCCGGGCCGTCCCCAGTGCCTGCGGATCAGACTCGAGCGCTGCGATCAGCTCGGAGGCGTCCATGCTGGAGATTATACTAGAGGCTTGCGACAGTTACAGTAGATTTCTATGCTTCTCATGGCTGAGCCGACGAGCAGGCCTAACGCCGCCCGAGCAGGTCGCCGCGACCGACGAGGCTGGCACTGTCAGTCGGGCTGGGGAGCGAGGGAGGCGGGTGGCATTAGGTTGAGCTGGTGAGCCGCACGCCACAGTCCACCGACGATGCCGAGCTGATCGGCGTCCTCCGTGCCGCAGCCGATGCCATCGCCGCCGCCCTGGCAGGCCTGGACGACTGGGGACTCGCCGGCACCCGTGCTGGTCAGCACCGTTGCGACCTGGTGGCCGATGCCGCGGCCCTGGCTGTCCTGGACGGCGCCGGCCTGGGAGTGCTGAGCGAGGAGTCGGGCCGGCACGGGACCGACCGACCGTTGACGGTGGTCCTCGACCCTGTCGACGGCTCGGCCAACGCTTCGAGGGGCCTGCCCTTCTACGCAGCAAGCCTCTGCGTCCTCGACGCCGAGGGGCCTCGCGCCGCGGTGGTTGCCCATCTGGCCGGCGGCCCGCTCTACGAGGCGGTGAGAGGGGGGGGGGCCCTGCGCGACGGCACGCCAATCGGGCCCTCCGGGTGCAGCGCCCTGAGGGGGGCTGTCGTGGGCATGAACGGTTGGCCTCACAGGCACCTGGGGTGGAGCCAGTACAGGGCGCTTGGATCGGCGGCCCTGGAGCTGTGCGCCGTCGCGGAGGGGTCGTTGGATGCATACTGCGACGTGAGCGGCGAGGGCCTGGCGCCGTGGGACTACCTCGGTGCTCTGCTGGTTTGCACCGAGGTTGGGGCGGTGGTAACCGCCGTCGAGGACATGGTTGGCCAGCTCTGGGTGGGGGAGCATCGCCGGCCCTTGGTGGCCGCTGCCACGCCGGGGCTGGCCGCCGAGCTGCTCGTGGCGCGCCGCAACCTGGCGTGACGCAACCCCTCATAAATCACTTGACGCCGCCACCGCGTTGGTGCTCAGATGGGGCCAACGGCGACAAGCGCCGTCCCGGTGCCCGAAGGGGACCGGTTTCATGCTGCGAGGAGGTGTCGATGCGACGGTTCATGCTCAGTGGCCAGCCAACCGCGGCCTCCCTGCGATGGGGCCCATCCAGTGCCGCATCGCCCCTGCTTGTATGCACCATGTTTGTATCGACCCTGTTTGCATCGACCCTGTTTGCATCGACCCTGTTTGCATGCACCATGGCTTCCGAGCCGACCTCCAACCACAAGGCAGGATGGCCGACGGGCCCGCCTGGTTCCGGCGCTGGGTAATCCAGCTCCCTCCAGCGATTGGCCCAGAGGCCGCCGGATCTTCCGGCGGCCTTTGTCATTGGCCAGACCGAACCAGACCGAACCAGACCGAACCAGACCGAACACCAAAGGAAGGGGAGGGCGAGATGCTCGCCGCAGCCCAGGGCACAAAGGAGACGGAGGTTGCCGGGGGCTCCTCGGAAGAGGAGCTCTGGGCCCAGGCGCGCTGCCGGGACGGGGCGGCCAGCATGGTCGGGCTGTTCTTCTCCGAGTCGATCGAGGACATCGCCCGGGCCAAGTCCATCTGCGCGCTGTGCCCGCTGGCCGAGCCCTGCCTGGAGGGTGCTCTGGAGCGCCAGGAGCCCTGGGGTGTGTGGGGAGGCCAGCTCTTCTCCGACGGCAAGGTCCTTGCCTTCAAGCGCAAGCGGGGGCGGCCGCCCAAGACCGAGCGTCCTCCGATGGCCCCTCCGGACAGGCTGACTGCTTGAGGTCCTGGAAGGCCGGCGGCGGCGGGTTCTTGGGGACGGCGGGTTGGCTCACAACCGCAACATTTCTCAGCTGATGACCTTGGCATAGCGAGCCAGGATGCGGTCCAGGCAGTCCCTTTCCACGAGGATCACGCCCATCCAGCTCTCCAGGGTGCTGGTGCCCTTGTCGGTCAGCTCGTAGACCTGGCGGGGGGAGCCGGCAGTCGAGTCCGTCGTCCACGAGTGCATCAGGCCGTCGTGCTGGAGCTCTCCCAGCGCGCGGTAGATGGAGGGGCGGGACACCGGTCCATAGCCCAGGCTCAGGAGGGCGTCGACCAGCCTGTAGCCGTGCCGGGGCTCCTCGGCAAGCATCAGCAGGATCGCCGGGTACAAGAAGTGGCGCGGCGGGGCCAGGTCGAAGTTGGCCCGGGCGGGCGCCTCCCACTTGGGAGGGTCTGTGTCGTTGGGCAACTCTGTGTCCTTGGGCATCTCTGATGGTTTCGTGGTGACCGTCGTCCTCGGATGTTGGGCATGCAGGTGTTGGGCATGCAGGTGTTGGGCATCCAGATGTCGGGCTACCGATCATAGCCCAGCACCTGCCGAATGGTCCAGGTCGGGAGCGCAAGCGCCCCGCAGCGAGGAGCGGCCAGGGCTGTAGCATGGTGGGGTGTCCGACGCGACACCGCCGGCCCAACCAGGGCGGCCCGAGACAAGGGAGGCGGGGACAGTGGAGCTGATTGACCTGGCAGAGGGACTGGGCCCGCTGGCTGACGACCTTGCCACGACCTCGCTGGCGTTGGCGCGCCGTTTCGCAGCTGGCGCCACGATGTGGTGTGTCGCGCCCGAGTGGCCGCCTCACGCCCAGCACGTGGCTGTGGAGTTCGTGCACCCGGTGATCATGGGCAAGCGTGCGCTGCCGGCAGCGATCGTCGAGGGCAGCGACCTCATCGGTGGCCTGCGTGCATTGTCCCGGCCCGGGGACATCCTGTGCGCAGTCGCCACCGGTGTCGAGCCCAACGTCGTCTCGGCGATGCGGCGGGCCAGCGCGTGGGGCCTGACAACCGTCTGGGTCGGGGCCGGGGCGCGCCCGGAGCCAGGCGCCGCCGACCACGTGCTCTGGCTGCCGGGGGAGGTGGCGGCTGCGGCGCACGGGGGGCGATTCGTTCTGATGTACCACCTGCTCTGGGAGCTCACCCATGTCTGCTTCGAGCATCCGGGGCTCTTGGAGGCCGAGCCGGAGTGCGATGACGAGGTGTGCGTCACCTGCTCGGACGAAGGTCGTGTGGCTGAGGTGGTGGTGGGCGGGGCGCCGGGCTATGTCCAGGTCCGAACCGCCCGGGGGCTGGAGTCGGTGGATACCACCCTTATCGGCGATGCGCATCCCGGAGACCTGGTGCTGGTCCACGCCGGGGCCGCCATCACGATGCTCGAGGGGTCGAGCCGGTGAGCGCGCACGAAGGGACCGACTTCCTCTACCCCTTCATCGATGCCGAGGAGCGAGACTCGGCAGCCCTGCTGGTGGACCTGGCTGCATCTGCCAACGGCAAGGCTGTCCAGAGTGCCCGGTTGAGGGTGGCGACGCTGGACCGGCTCGGCTCCGAGCTGGAAGGCCTTGCCAGGGCAATGGCTGAGCGCATTGGCAGGGGCGGCAGGGTCTTCTCGTTCGGGAACGGTGGCAGCTCGACCGACGCGGCCTCTTTTGCCGCCCTCCTGGCACACCCCCCCTGGGGGCGCCCGCTCCCTGCACGCTCGCTGGTCGCCGACGAGTCCATCCTGAGCGCTCTGGGCAACGACGTCGGCTTCGAGCTGGTCTTCTCCCGCCAGCTCATCGCTTACGCGGGGTCCTCCGACGTTGCCGTGGGCTTCTCGACGAGCGGCAACTCCGAGAACGTGATGCGTGCGTTCGGCGAGGCTCGAAGCAGGGATATGTTGACGGTCGGCCTGGCAGGTTACGAGGGGGGCCAGATGGCTGCTTGTCAATACCTGGACCACTGCCTGGTCGTACGATCTGACAGCGTGCACCGTATCCAAGAGACCCAGGCAGGCCTCGTCGCCTCTGTCTGGGCCCGGTTGCAGGTCTGTCTCGGAGAGGTCCCTGCCGATGGCTCGGCGTGGTCGGTGGCGTCGGTGGCGTCGTGAGCGCCTCCCCCGCCACTGGCGCCGCGAGCGCCTCCCCCGCCACTGGCGCCGGATCATCCGCGGCTGGGGTCGAAGCCGCTCCGAGCCGTCGTGAGGCAGCGGTCCTCGAGAAGATCGAGAAGTTCAGGCGCCGTCCACCCCGACTCAGGGACGAGTACGTCACGCTTGCCCACGGTGCCGGCGGCAAGGCGTCGGCGGCGCTGGTGGACGCGGTGTTCATCGAGGCTTTCGGACGGCACCCAGAGTCACCGATGGAGGATGCGGCACTTATGACCCTGCCCTCCGGCGAGCGCCTCGCTTTCACCACCGACTCGTTCGTGGTCAAGCCGCTGCGGTTCCCCGGGGGCTCGATAGGCCACCTGGCGGTTCACGGCACGGTCAACGACCTAGCGGTCATGGGCGCAAAGCCTCAGTGGCTCTCGGCAGCCTTTGTCGTGGAGGAGGGCTTCTCGGTAGCCGAGCTCAAGGCGGTGGTGGCCGACATGGCTGAGGCCGCAGCCCACGCCGGTGTGAGCATCGTGACCGGCGACACCAAGGTAGTGGACCGAGGCGCGGCTGACGGGCTTTACATCAACACCGCCGGGGTCGGATTGGTGCCCGCGGGGCGCGAGCTCGGTGGCCACCTGGTGAAGCCGGGCGATCGCGTGCTCGTGTCGGGCACGATCGGCGATCACGGTATGGCAGTGATGCTGGCCAGGGGCAACCTCGAGCTGGAGGCCGATCTTTCTTCGGACACAGCGTCGGTTGCTGGCCTGGTCGAGGCGCTCCTGGCCGCGGCCCCCTCGACCCGCTGGATGAGGGATCCGACCCGCGGGGGGGTGGGTACCGTTTGCAACGAGCTGGCGCGCGATATCAACATGGCTGTGATCCTGGACGAGCCAGCGCTACCCATCGACCCGGGCGTCAACGGCGCCTGTGACCTCTTGGGGATAGACCCGCTCTACGTGGCAAACGAGGGCAAGCTGATAGCTGTCGTGGCCCCCGACGAGGCGGACGCTGCTGTCGCCGCGCTGCAAGCTCTGCCCCTTGGGGCAGGCGCAGCGATCATCGGGGAGATCATGGCCGAGCCGGAGGCCATCGTGGTGCTGAGGACCACTTTCGGTGGCACCCGCATAGTGGACATGCTGGTGGGCGACCCCCTCCCGCGCATCTGCTGAACGTGGCAAAGCCGGCCGGGGCCGCTGGCGCCGAAGGTGGGCTCGCTGGCTCCGGGGTCGCTGGCGCCGGGGCCGCCGGCGCCGAAGGTGGGGCCGGCCTGGAGCGCTGGAGCATCCGAGTCAGGGGCACGGTGCAGGGTGTAGGGTTCCGGCCCTTCGTGTACCGGCACGCTGTCGCTCTCGGGGTGTCTGGCTCGGTCCGCAACGACTCAGCGGGGGTGCTCGTCGAGGCCGAGGGGACCGGCGCAGCCCTGGTCGAGCTGCAGCGGCGCTTGGCCGAGGAGCCGCCTCCCCTCGCCCGTGTCACCTCGGTCGAGGTGAAGGTCGGGGGCGAGGTCGGGCTGCCCCGCGGCCAGGCAGCCCCCGAGTCGGGTTCGGGTTTCCGCATAGTTGACAGCGTGGATGAGGGCTCACCCAGCGCCCCAGTTTCGGTCGACACAGCCACTTGCGTCGAATGCCTGGCGGAGGTGGACGACCCGGCCAATCGTCGTTTCGAGTACCCGTTCACCAACTGCACCAACTGCGGGCCCCGCTACACCATCGTCCAAGCCGTCCCCTACGACCGACCGGCCACGACCATGGCTGGCTTCTCCATGTGTCTCGAGTGCCAAGCGGAGTACGACGACCCCGCTGACCGGCGGTTCCACGCCCAGCCGAACGCTTGTCCGACCTGCGGGCCCAGGCTCGGGTATCGCGATCCCACCGGGAGCTTGCTGGCTGCGGCCGGAGAAGCGCTTGACTCGGCGGTCCTGGCCCTGCGGGGCGGCCAGATCCTGGCTGTCAAGGGGATAGGGGGCTATCACCTCGCCGCCGACGCCACCAACGATGCCGCGGTTGGCGAGCTACGGAGGCGGAAGTCCCGTGACGACAAGCCCTTCGCCGTGATGGTCGCGAACCTCGACGTCGCCCGGGAGCTTTGCACGCTCACTCCGGAGGCCCAGGCCGCGCTCGGCTCCCCTCGGCGCCCGATCGTGCTGGCCCCCAAGGTGGGCGGCGCCCAGAGCCCGCTCGCGGGAGGGGTTGCACCCGGCCTTCCAGAGCTGGGGATCATGTTGGCCTACAGCCCACTCCACCACCTGTTGATGTCGGGCGTGGGCCGGCCGCTGGTCATGACCAGCGGGAACCTTTCTGACGACCCGATCGCGCACCTGGACGAGGATGCGATCGCCAGGTTGGGCGCTCTCGTGGATGGCGTGCTCACCCACGACCGGTCCATCTACATCCGGTGCGACGACTCGGTGGTCCGCTCCACTCCCAGGCGGGTGCAGCTGGTCAGGCGGTCCCGGGGCTACGCACCCGAGCCCCTCGCCCTGCCGGGTGCCGCCCGGCGCCAGGTCCTGGCGGTGGGGGCCGAGCTGAAGAGCACGGTCTCGGTAGCCAAGGCGTCGATGGTTGTGGCCAGCCACCACATAGGGGATCTGGAGCACCTTGCCAGCTACGAGTCGTTCCTGCAGGCAACCGGTCACCTCTGCCACCTCTACGGTGTGACGCCGGAGGTGGTGGCCCACGACCTGCACCCTGAGTACCTTTCTACGAAATATGCCTTGGAGATGGATCTGGACCCCTTCCCTGTTCAGCACCACCACGCCCATGTCGCATCTTGCCTGGCGGAGCACGGCCACACGGACAAGGTCCTGGGGATCGCTTTCGACGGCTTCGGGATGGGAACCGACGCCACCTTGTGGGGAGGCGAGATGCTTGTCGCCGACCTGCACGGCTTCGAGCGAGTGGGCCACCTTGCTCCTGTCCTCGTGCCGGGCGGGTCGGCCGCGGTCAGAGAGCCTTGGCGCATGGCGCTGTCCTGGGCCTTCTCCGGGGTCGGGCCCGATGCTGCTGCCTCGCTGGGCCCAGGCCTGGACCCACGCTGGGAGGCCGTGCTCGGCATCGTCGAGCGAGGTCAGGGGGTCATCACGACCAGCGTAGGGCGCCTGTTCGACGCCGTGTCGGCAATGCTCGGCGTCCGGGGCACCGTTACCTACGAGGGTCAGGCGGCCATCGAGCTGGAGGCTCTGGCCCGGCGGGTTCCGCGATCCGCGGCGCCCTGCTACCCGATGGAGGTTCGATCTTCGATGCCCGGCGTTACAGGCACCCGTGCGCCAGGGAACGGCCAGCCTGCTACGACGGCAGTGCTGGACCCGACGCCCCTGCTTGCCGCAGTGCTCGATGACATCGGACGCGGCGTCGATCCGGCCTTGGTGGCTGCCGGGTTCCACGAAGGCCTCGGGCGGGGCGCGGCAGGCCTTGCCACCCGACTCGCCGACGAGCGTGGCCTGGACACGGTTGCGCTGAGCGGCGGGGTATTCCAGAACGCCCGGCTCACTGACATCATCGAGGACTCACTCCTCGAAGCTGGTCTCAAGGTGCTGGTCCACGGGTTGGTACCTCCGAACGACGGGGGGATCAGCGTCGGCCAGGCAGCGATCGCGGCCCTCGCCGATTGAGCCTCGGCCCTGGCCCGCCCCGGCCAGCCCTCGGCCCCGGCCCTGGCCCGCCCCGGCCAGCCCTCGGCCCCGGCCCGGCCAGCCCTCGGCCCCGGCCAGCCCTCGGCCCCGGCCCGGCCAGCCCTCGGCCCCGGCCAGCCGTCCCCTCACACGCCTTCGCCCGCTTGGCGGCGGATGTCGGCACGGCTGAGGTTGGTCACTTCCACGCTGCGGTGAAAGACCTGCTCGAACAAGCTTTGCTTGCGTCTCAGGGCCCAGCACTCCAGCTCCACGTCGCTGTCACCGAGCAGGTCCAGGCGTACCCGGTTCCCACGCACGTCCACCAACACGCCCTTGACCGCAGCGGTGTGGGACCGGTCGAGGGCATCGGCAACTCGGAGCAGCGCTGTGAGGCGGGTGACCCGGTAGCGCCAGCGAGCGTCGAGCGCACCGTAGGGCTCGTAGTCGGCCTTCGGGGTGCCGCGTCGATGGAACCTGGCGATGGCCGCCAGGGCATTCACCTCGTCGGGGGTAAAGCCTCGAAGGCGGCCATGCTGGACCAGATACCCGCTGTGCCGATCGTGGCCCTGTGCTGACACGTGCTCGCCGATGTCGTGGAGCAGGGCGGCGTAGCCCAACAGCTCCCGGTCGTCCGGCCCGAGCCGGTGCAGCGCCGCGGTGGCATCGAACAGCTCCACCGCCAGCTCGGCCACGTGGGAGGCGTGCTCGTCGCCGTAGTTGCAGCGCCTGCACAGCCCGAGCACCGAAGCCATGCGAATTGCCCGAGGCTCTGGGTCCCAGTCAGCAGGGTCGTGGGCGCCGATCGCGGCCAGCACCATGCCCTCTCGCAACGCCCACTCGCTAACCGTCAGCTCGTCGAAGCCGAACATCTCCATCGCGGTCAGGAGGATCAGCGAGCCGGTGGCGATGAGGTCCACCCGTCGCGAGTCCAGGCCCGGCACGCGCTGTCGCTCGGAGGCGGTCAGGCTGAGCAGCTGGCCGTGGACCGCCTCCAGGTCGGCGAGGCTCACGCAGAGCTGGTTCACCGAGTCCCTGACCGAGCCGGTGCGCTGCGCGTCCGCCATGCATGCAAGGTTGCACAAGGTGCCGCTGGAGCCCACCAGCATCTTGGGCGAGAAGCTGGCCACCACCTCGATGAACGGGCCCAGCGTCGTCTCGACCCTCTTGCGCACCCTGGCCTTGTCGGCCGTTGACAGCGGGTCGTCACGCACCAACTCGGCGGTGAGGCGACCCACGCCGAGCTTGACGCTTGTCGCCCAGGACATCCCCGAGCGATCCCCGACCATCAGCTCGAGGCTCCCGCCACCGAGGTCCAGCGCGAGGGCGGGACCTGGCTCGATGAGCACGCTGGCCCGGACCGCTTCGAAGATCAACCTGGCCTCCGCCAATCCGCTGATCACCTGGACCTTGACGCCCGTGGATGCCTCGATCCGCTCCACCAGCCAGACACCGTCGTCGGCTTCCCGCAGGGCGCTGGTGGCCATCGCGCAGCACTCCTCGGCACCGACGGAGTCGGCCATCATTCGCAACCGGCGTACGGTCTCCACTGCGTGATCAGCCAGCTCAGGCCCTATGCGCCCGGTCCCTCCGATGGCATCCCCCAGGCGGAGCATGACCTTCTCCCTCACCAGCGGCTCGAAGGTGCCGTCGGGTCGCGCCTCCACCACCAGCAGGTGGAACGAGTTGCTCCCCAGGTCCAGGGCGCCGATGCGCATTGCCAGCCATGCTAGTGCTGCGCGGCGGTGCTGCTGAGCGGGGCAGCCCAGGGTGGCCGGACACGCGCTCGAAACAATAGGTACAAGACTCACCCATTTACAGGACGCCGAGACTTGTGTAGACCTGAACGAGGAGTTGCATCGTGCGCCTCGGGCGCATGCCGTGCAGCCTGCAACGTCCGACATGTCAATAGCAAGCGAGCCCTGGAGGTGCAGTGTGGCAGAGGAAACGGTAGTCCACATTCTGTGGATTAACTGCGGCTTGAGCTGCGATGGAGACTCGGTCGCCCTGACCGCGGCCACCCAGCCCAGCATTGAGGAGATCGCCTTGGGGGCCCTTCCGGGACTGCCCAAGATCGCCGTGCACTGGCCCCTGATCGACTTCGAGTGCGGTCCGGTCGGCGGTGCCGACGACTTCATCGAGTGGTTCTTCAAGGGCGAGCGCGGCGAGATCGACCCGTTCGTGCTGGTGCTGGAGGGGTCCATCCCCAACGAGGCCATCAAGAGCGAGGGCTACTTCACCGGCTTCGGGGACAACCCGGCTACCGGCCAGCCCATGACCATCAACGACTGGATCGACCGCCTGGCCCCCAAGGCCCTGGCGGTGCTCGCAGTGGGCACCTGTGCCTGCTACGGCGGGATCCACGCCATGGCCGGCAACCCGACTGGCGCCATGGGCGTCCCCGACTACCTGGGCTGGAACTGGAAGTCCCGGGCCGGGCTGCCCATCGTCTGCGTGCCCGGCTGCCCGATCCACCCGGACAACCTGTCCGAGACCATCCTGTACCTGCTCTACCAGGCCACCGGCCAGGCGCCGATGATCCCCCTCGATGATGTCCTCCGGCCCCAGTGGCTGTTTGGCAACACCGTGCACGAGGGCTGTGACCGCGCCGGGTACTACGAGCAGGGCGACTTCGCCACCGAGTACGGCTCGCCCAAGTGCATCGTCAAGCTGGGCTGTTGGGGTCCCGTGGTCAACTGCAACGTTCCCAAGCGGGGCTGGGTCAACGGAGTCGGAGGGTGCCCGAACGTCGGCGGCATCTGCATCGGCTGCACCATGCCAGGCTTCCCGGACAAGTTCATGCCCTTCATGGACGAGCCCCCGGGCGCCAGGGTGTCCACAGCCGCCAGCGGCCTGTACGGCAACGTGATCCGCGGCCTGCGCCGGGTCACGGCCAAGACGGTGAACGAGGAGCCCAAGTGGCGTGCCCCAGGCAACACCCTCACCACCGGGTACAAGGGCGAGTGGCGTTGAGCCGGAGTCCGCGACAAGCGATGACAATCACAACCAACTACAGGGAGGTCTAGCACGTGCCGATTGCATCAAGAGGAGCCGCTCCCGCCAAGAGCGCCAGCAGCAACCTGGTGGAGATGTCGTGGGACCCGGTCACCAGGATCGTGGGTGCCCTCGGGATCTACACCAAGATCGACTTCGGCCAGGGCAAGGTAGCGGAGTGTCATTCGACCTCCTCTGTCTTCCGTGGCTACAGCATCTTCATGAAGGGCAAGGACCCCAGGGACGCCCACTTCATCACCAGCCGCATCTGTGGAATCTGCGGCGACAACCACTGTGCCTGCTCCTGCTACGCGCAGAACATGGCCTATGGCGTGAAGCCCCCGCACCTGGGTGAGTGGATCATGAACCTCGGCGAGGCTGCCGAGTACATGTTCGACCACAACATCTTCCAGGAGAACCTGGTGGGCGTGGACTTCTGCGAGAAGATGGTCGCCGAGACCAACCCCGGTGTCCTGGAGCTCGCCAACCGCACCGAGGCCCCCAACGCCGCCTACCACGGCCTTGCGACCATCGGTGACATCATGCGTACGCTCAACCCCTTCTCGGGCGAGCTCTACCGTGAGGCCCTGGTCGTGTCCCGCTGGACCCGTGAGATGTTCTGCCTCATGGAGGGTCGCCACGTGCACCCCTCCACCCTGTACCCAGGTGGCGTGGGCACCACGGCAACCATCCAGCTCATGAGCGACTACATCACCCGCCTCATGCGCTACTGCGAGTTCATGAAGAAGATCGTCCCCCTGCACGACGACCTGTTCGACTTCTTCTACGAGGCCCTCCCGGGCTACGAAGAGGTCGGGCGTCGTCGGATCCTGCTCATCTGCTGGGGCAGCTTCCAGGACCCGGACGTCTGCAACTTCAACTACCGCGACATGACCGAGTGGGGCCGTGCGATGTACGTCACCCCCGGCGTCGTGGTCGACGGCAAGCTGGTCACCAACGACCTGGTCGACATCAACCTGGGTATCCGCATCCTCCTCGGCTCCTCGTACTACAGGGACTGGGAAGGCGAGGAGACCTTCGTCGCCCGTGACCCGCTGGGCAACCCGGTCGACCGCCGGCACCCCTGGAACCAGCACACGATCCCGCTCCCGCAAAAGCGGAACTTCGACGAGAAGTACAGCTGGGTCATGTCGCCTCGTTGGTTCGACGGCAAGGACCACCTCTCCGCCGACACCGGTGGTGGGCCCATCGCACGGCTCTGGGCGACTGCGCTCTCCGGCTTGGTCGACATCGGCTACGTCAAGGCAACGGGCAACAGCGTTGTCCTGAACCTGCCGAAGACCGCTCTCAAGCCCGAGATGACCCTCGAGTGGAAGTGCCCGGAGTGGTCCAACGCGATCGAGCGTGACCGTGCCCGCACCTACTTCCAGGCATACGCGGCCTGCTGCGCCCTGCACTTCGCAGAAAAGGCGCTGGCAGAGATCCGTGCCGGCCACACCAAGACCTGGGAGTCATTCACGGTGCCCGACGAGAGCATCGGCTGCGGGTTCACCGAGGCCGTCCGTGGAGTGCTGTCGCACCACCTGGTCATCAAGGGCGGCAAGATCGCCAACTACCACCCGTACCCGCCGACCCCCTGGAATGCCAACCCCAGGGACGTCTACGGGACACTCGGCCCCTACGAGGACGCAGTCACCGATTGCCCAATCTTCGAGGAGAACGACTTGGAGCACTTCAAGGGGATCGACATCATGCGCACGGTGCGCAGCTTCGACCCCTGCCTCCCCTGCGGTGTCCACATGTACCTTGGAAAGGGCAAGGTGCTCGACAAGACGCACTCCCCGACCATGGTCCACTCGGTGGAAGACTGACAGCCGTCGAACGGAGGAAGTGCCTGTGACCGATCAAGAGCAACTGAGGGCCACAGGTGATCGGATCGAGCACCTGCTCGACGAGATAGCTAGGTTGCCGGACAGGCGTGCCAATGACTGGGCCGAGGAGCTATTGCGCCTCGTGACCGACATGTACGGGGCATGCCTGGACCGGATCATCGAGACAGCTTGCCGGCCCGGCGCTAGCGCCGGGCCGGCGCTGCTCGACGGGTGGGCCAAGGACGACCTGATCGCCAGCTTGCTGATCCTCCATGGCCTTCACCCTGACGGCACCAAGGAGAGGGTGCAGCGGGGCCTCGAAGAGCTGAACCCGTCACTGGGGGCAGGCGACGTCCGCCTTCTCGAGATCGACCCGGACGCGGGCACTGCTCGGATCCGGGCGCTCGGCGACGGGACCTCGGGATCCCAGGCCCGGGTCGAGGCCATGGTCCGCAAGGTGATCGAAGACGTCGCACCCGAGATCACAGACATCGAGCTGGAGCGCCCGTTGCCGTCGACGCCGGTGGCCCTCGGGCGCCGTCCCCAGCCGGCATCGGGGGAGTTGCCATGAGCACGCCTTCGCAGCGGCCGGGGCCGGACGTCGGCCCCTTGGCGGTCCTCAAGCGGGTGCGGTCGGTCACACAACCGCGTCCCGGCGAGCGCTGCGACCTGTGCGCTGTGGGGATACCTGACGACCACACTCATGTGGTGAACCTGGAGACCCGTGAGCTGCTCTGCTCCTGTCAGGCGTGTTACCTGCTGTTCGTGAGCGGGTCCGCGGGGAACCTGCGCGCAGTGCCGGAGCGCTACCTGGCCCTGATGGGCTTCTCCCTCACGCAGGCCCAGTGGGACGCGCTGCAAGTCCCGGTCAGCGTGGCATTCTTGTTCAGCAACTCACGCCAGGAGGACATAGCGGCCTTCTATCCCAGCCCGGCTGGCGCCACCGAGTGCCTGCTCCCACTTGGCGCGTGGGACGAGATCACCGCTACTCACACGGTGCTGCGCGAGCTGCTCCCCGATGTGGAGGCGGCGCTGGTGCACGTCGAGAAAGACGTGAGCGAGTGCTTCGTGGTCCCGATAGACATCTGCTACGAGCTTGTCGGGGTGCTCCGCAAGCTCTGGCGCGGCTTCGACGGAGGCAAGGAGGCCCAAGAGGCTCTCGCTGCGTTCTTCGACCGGGTGCGCTCGCGAGCCAAGCCGGTCGCCTCGGGCATCTTGGAAGGCAGTGAGGGCCTCAATGCCTAAGTTTGCGGTGAAGGTGACCGCCATGGAGCCGGAGCCCTACGCCTTTGCCCCGACGATCAGGGTGCACCTAAATGTCGCCGAGTCGACGGGCGCCCAGATCCACGCCATGGTGCTCAAGACCATGGTGCGTATCGAGCCCCAGAAGCGCCGCTACAGCCCCGAGGAGGAGGGCCATCTGGCGGAGGTCTTCGGTGAGCCGTCACGCTGGGGCGAGACGCTCAAGCCGTTCCTCCTGGCCGAGATCGCGACGGTGATCCCGGCCTTCGCCGGCAGCTGCGACATCGTGATCCCTCTGAGCTTCACCTACGACCTCGAGGTAGCCGCGGGCAAGTACTTCCATGGGCTCAGCGATGGCGAGATCCCCCTGGTGCTGTTGTTCAGCGGGACAGTGTTCAGCACCATCGGCCCCAGGCTGGCGGTCGAACCGATCCCGTGGAGCCTCGAAGCCAACTACCGGCTACCCGTCTCGGTCTGGCAGGCCACCATGGACCATCACTTCCCAGCAAGTGGCTGGTTGCGCCTTCCCCGCCACACGATCGACGACCTGGGGAAGTTCAAGTCCACACAAGCCCTCGCCACCTGGGAAGAGGCCATCGGGGTCCTGCTCAAGCACGCCGGGGAGGACGACGGATGAGCGCCACAGGAGACCCGGAGGTCGACCGGCGCTTCGCCCGCGCCCACAAGGTGGCGGAGGCTGTCCTCTACGAGGGCTTTGTGCTGTACCCCTACCGGGCCTCGTCGGTACGCAACCAGGTCCGCTGGCAGTGGGGCGTCCTGGCCCCCGCTGCGTTTTGCGATTCGGACAGCTCGGAGGACTGGGAGATGCGCACCGAGTGCATCCTCGACGGCGGCCCCGAGGCGACGATCTGGATGAGGGTCCAGTTCTTGACGCTGAGGGCGCGAAATGTCCACGAGCTGCGTGGGGACGACTTCGTCCCGGTCCCGTCCCTGGAGGTGGGGGATCGCCTGATCACGACCTGGGACGAGGCCACCGAGCACGAGGTCAACTTCGGGCCGATCTCGATTGGCCGGCTTGGGTACGAGCCTGCGGAGCTTCCCATCGACATCGCTGCCGAGCACGAGACCGAGATGCTCACCGATCCCGAGGGGACACTGGTGGGCAAGGTCGTGCTGGATCGGGCCGCGATCAAGGGTCGGGTCCTGGTGCGGGTGGCCAAGTGCGACAGCCCGTTCATGATGCACCGGCTGACGGTGGAGGTTCACAACCTGACCGAATGGAGCGGGCCCGCCGCCCACCGTGACGAGGTGGTGCGCCGCTCGCTGCTGTCGGTTCACACCCTGATCGCCGTGGAGAGCGGGGACTTCATCTCTCACCGAGACCCACCGGCGTTCGCCAGGGACGCGGTGGCAGCTTGCGACAACAAGGGGACCTACCCGATCCTCGCCGACGACGACGACAAGATCATCCTGTCGTCTCGGATCATCCTGGACGACCACCCAGAGGTGGCGCCCGAGAGTGAGGGCGACTACTGCGATGCCACCGAGTACGACGAGATCCTTTCGCTGATGGTCCTCAGCCTCTCGGACGAGGAGAAGCGGGAGGCGCGCCAGACCGATGCGCGCTCGGCAGCGATCATCGACCGCTGCGACAACATGCCGCCGGAGGTGTGGAAGCGCCTGCACGGGGCGATCCGCTCCTTCAGCCCGGTCGTCGGGACCGACGCCGCCGACATCGGCCCCGCCGACCTGGGCCCCGCCGACCTGGGCCTGGCGGGGTTGGACCCGGGCCTGGCCGCTCCCGGATTCGGCTCCTGGCCAGGTGGCGACATCCAGTCCTGGTCTGAGTTCGATACCGTCGCGGCCGCCCAGGCAGCGCAGGCTCAGGGGGAGCCCTCGGGCCAGAGGGGCGACGCAGGCCCCGGCCCCGACGACGCAGGCCCCGACCCCGCCCGCCCCGGCCCCGGCGACGATGCCGGCTCCGGCCCCGGCGACGATGTAGGCCCCGGTTCTGTGCCCTGGTGGAGTCCGGAAGCTGACAAGAGCGTGCACCCGATGCGCGACACAGTGGTGATCGACGGGACAGTCGTGAGCCGGGGCTCCAGGGTGCGCCTGAGGCCGAGGCGGAGCGCGGATGCCCAGGACCTCTTCCTGGCCGGGCGGGTCGCCCTGGTGGAGGGGGTCCTGAACGACGTGGACGGGGGAGTCAGCCTGGCGTTGAGCCTCCCCGACGACCCGGCAACCGAGTTGCACCAGTGGTACGGACGGTTCTTGTACTTCCACCCTGACGAGTGCGAGCCGGTTGCCAGCCAAGAAGCGAGCGCTGAGGCCGACTCGGGGAACCAGGTGAGCAAGTGACCACGCCCGGACAAGAGGCCATGGCGGCCCTCCTGGAGGCTGCGTCGGGCTCGCCAGCGGCGCAGCCGGAAGCCGGGCCTCGACCACCCAAGACCCTGCTCGCCGGGATCGGCAACATCTTCTTGGGCGACGACGGCTTCGGCGTCGAGGTCGTTCGCCGGCTGGAGGGAGTCCCCATGCCCGACGGTGTGAAGGTCACCGACTTCGGCATACGCGGGATCCACTTGGCCTACGAGCTGATGAACGGCTACGACACCCTGGTCCTCGTGGATGCCCTTCCCCGGGGGGAGGCGCCTGGCACCATCACCCTGTTCGAGCCTGAGATCGAGATCGAGCCCGAAGCGTCTCGGACGCCCATGATGGACGCACATGGCATGGACCCGGCTACGGTCCTGGGCATGCTGGCAGACCTGGGCGGGAAGGTCGGGCGGATTGTGATCGTGGGCTGTGAACCGGCTACGGTGGAGGAGCAGATGGGCCTGTCCGAGCCGGTTGCAGCTGCCGTGGACGAAGCCCTTGACGTGGTCATGAAGGTCGTAAAGGAGGCGTCCACGTACGCCAGAGAGGGGGGGTCGCCTTGATCCGTCGGTTGATCAGGTCTGCACTGCTCACCATGGTGGCCGGGGTCGTCGTACAGTCTCTTCCGGACATCGGCAGGTATCTCAAGATAAGGGAGATGTGAGCATGAAGTTCCTCATGTCGTTAGCGGTCGCCGTGGGTGCGGCCTTGGTCATGCAGTCCTTGCCGGACATCGCCAGGTACCTCAAGATAAGGGAGATGTGAGCATG
>JBOGGU010000049.1:0-5642 GCA_050744085.1 Acidimicrobiales bacterium | reverse complement strand
GCCGCGGTGCGGGCGCGGGCGCGGCCGCGGTGCGGGCGCGGGCGCGGTGCCGACGAGAACTGGTCGTCTTTGTAGCCTCTCTAGGTACACAGACACGACCAGATCGTTTGACGGACGGGGCCGACTCCGGGGGTTACGCCGCACCCCGGGGTTCGGCCAGGACCACATCCAGGGCAAGGGTGAGGCACCGGCACCCGCCGCCTGCCTTTTGGAACTCACCGACCGGTACGACGGCCACCGTGAAGCCCCAAGCCTCCAGCTCGCGACCGACCCGAGGTGGGCAGGTAGGCATGACCACGAGGTGGTCAACCACCACCGAGTTGGCCACAAATGCCAGGGCCTCGTCGTCCTCCAGGATCAAAGGCTCGGGGACCAGGGCCTTCATGACCCTTGTACCGTAGGAGTCAAGCCCGAGGGGGGCGATCATGGCCCTGCGGCCATCGAGGGGACAGAAGATGAGATCCAGGTGGTACAGCCGCTCGTCCACCAGCTCCACCGATCGCACCGGCACCCCGACCAGGCGGGCCAGGGGCGCGTGGGAGGTGGCATCCGAGCGCAGACGGTACCCAGACACCAGCACCGGCCCCATCGGGGTTCGGGGCTCGGCCTCGCGCTGCCCCGAGGCGGCGGCGGCCGTCGGCTCCGCGTCGGTGGCGAACGGCAGGGCGTCCCCGGCGCCCTCGTGGGCCACGTCGGCGGGAAGGCGATCCACCCGCCAGCCCTTCGACACGAACCAAGCGACGTCGTGGGCCGTCTCGCCCTGGCGCTGCGGGTGGCGAAAATGAGCTGGGACGAACTGGCGCCCGTTGACTATCCCCGCGTTGGCGGTGAAGACCAGGTCTGGCAAGCCCTCGGCGGGGTCCTCCAGCTCGATCTCTGCCCCACCCGCTCGCAGGGTCGCCACAAGGTCTTCGAACTGGGTCCTTGCCAGGTCAGGATCGGGTCGCACCTCCTTGTGCATCCATGGGTTGATCTCGTAGGCCACCCCGAAATGC
Source organism: Acidimicrobiales bacterium (assembly GCA_050744085.1). Classification (GTDB taxonomy): domain Bacteria; phylum Actinomycetota; class Acidimicrobiia; order Acidimicrobiales; family JAJPHD01; genus JAVKSL01. The sequence continues at coordinate 4,647 of JBOGGU010000049.1, read as the reverse complement.
TCGGGGGCACACATCAGATACCGTCGACCCCACGAAAGGCCGCTCACTGCGCGAGACGCCCGCAGAGGGCTTCAGCCAGCTCTTTGACGAAAAGGCCCACATCGGTGACGATCCCGAGCGCCTGATGGCTGCCGCGATCGGCAAGCTTGGTTACGACGGCTTGGTTGATGTCCACGCAGAACGTCTCGACGCGCGAGGAGAGCAGGTTGCCCGTGGCAATGGCATGCAGGGTTGAGGCGAGGATGAGGGCTGCCTCGACGCCTGCCAACTCGGCCCGCATCGCGTCCGCGGCCCCCATCACGTCAGCGTGCACGTCCGGCAGCGGGCCGTCGTCGCGAACCGAGCCGCCCAGGACGAACGGAACGCCGTTGCGCACACAGTCGTGCATCACCCCACCCCGGAGGTAACCAGCTTCGACGGCGGCAGCGATGGAACCGTGGCGACGCACCTCATTGATCACCCGCAGGTGGTTGGCACGGCCTCCTTCGCCAGGAGAACCCCCGCCCACGGGCACGCCAAGGGAGGTGCCCAGCACATTGGACTCCATGTCGTGAGCGGCGAACCCGTTGCCGGCGAAGAGCACGTCAACCCAACCGGTCCTCGCCATGTGGGCCAAGTCAGGGCCCGCCCCCGTGTGGATGAGGGCCGGGCCGGCAACCACGAGGATCCGGCCGCCGGCCGCTCGCACGCTTCGGAGTCGCTCAGCGACCTGGGCCACCACCAGGCTCTTTGGCTTCTCCGAAGAGACATCGGAGTCCATGAACTCGAAGTGCGGGCCCTGGCGTCGTCGCTCCATGGCCTTGACCCTGACACCGTCCGTCCCCACCACCACCTGGTCTCCGGCTCGTGCCCGGTGCATGGGGACATTGCTGACCTCGGGCATCCCGCCTTCCACCCCTACGCGCACCACCAGCGCACAGTCCATCTCCTCGCGATCCACTGGGCTCCAATGCCCTCCCACTCTCACCCACGTGGGAAGGTTGGTGGTGGAGTAGAAGCCGACCGGAAGCACCCCCTCGAGCGCGACCGGCTCGGTTCGGGCGTCGACCTGGTTAAGCCGGTTGGCCCCATGGGCTTGGAGCTCCACCAGCAGGCTCGCCAGGGTGGCCTCATCGGGCGCGCTGACCTCGATCTGGGCGCGGCTCGGGTCGTTGCTGGCCCGGCCGATGTCCACCTCGAGGTTCCGGTAATCACACCCCGCCGCAAGGATCAGATCCAATACCTTGGCGAGAATCAGCGAGTCGATGATGTGGCCCTCGACCTCGACCACCTCGGTCTCCATCCGTGCAACGCTACCTGCGAGACCGGCACCTCGGGTTGGTCGGATGGCGGTATGCCTGATGCGTATGATAGCACGGACCTCGTGGCTGGCGACGAAGCTCCAGATCTTCCCGGGTCAGTTGGCCCCCCCACTTTGCAGGACCTTCCAGCCGGCTACTCGTATGGCGTCACCCGCTACGCAGACGTGATCCTCCGTGAGTCCTTCCCGACCCACTTCAACGACTTGCACGAAGCACTTGCAACGTTGAGCATTCCGTTCGCCGACGTCGCGGCGGGAGGCGGGAACCGCTCCCCCATCGCGGTAAGGTTCGATGAATCACTTCACGATCGCGGCTGGGGTAAGCGAACCATCGAGATCACGAAACTCATCGACAGCTTGCCTGTTATGAAGGTACGCGGACATGAGATCGACATGTTCAAGGCCGGTTCCGCAAGCAGGCGGTATCCAGGAATCGGTGTCGAGATGGAATGGAACAACAAGGACCCGTTCTTTGATCGGGACCTCAGCAACTTCGCTGCTCTTCACCGCGAAGGAGTCCTAGCTCTGGGGGTGATCGTCACCCGCGGAACCGCGCTCCAGACCTGGCTCCGATTTTACGTCGACGGTGGCAAGTCCAAATACGGTGCCTCGACTACCTGGTGGGACAAGCTCGTCCCCCGCGTGAACCTCGGGGGGGGCGGTGAGTGTCCGCTACTGCTGATCGGCATCGAAACGGGTCGGATGCAGGGTCAGACTGCCTCGGCGGCTCCATAGGTTGGCCACTGACGTCCCCGTGGAGTCACGTCTTGGCTTGCCTCGGCGCCCCACGCCAACCACCCCTCCCGCCGGTATCGGGCAAAGAGCTCGAGGTAGGGTCCCGGGGAGCAGGCTTCGATCATGTCGTACTGCTCGTCAGGCTTGCGGGAGTGCTCCCGCTTGCGCGTCTCGATCATGTTGACTTGCCGTCGTCCCGGCGCGAGCGTGCGCAGCTTGCCGCGAACTCCAAAGAGCAAGGGCTCCGTCACATTGCGAAAGTAGAAACCGACCCCGCGCCCGTCGGGGCCACCGTCCTTACGGCGCTTGGCCCAGACCACCATGGCCTTGTACGTGTATCCCCAGGCCGCCATCACTGCCAGACCATCGCCCAGCAACGCATTGGGGACCCAGAGGTAGCAGTGCGACTGCTGCGCCGTTAGGCCGGCGACTGGAAGGCCGGCGATCTCCTCCGTGGTCATGGTGTCGTAGCGGGAGAGACGAGCGTGCTCTGGGGCCACTTTGCCCGTTCGGTTCTGGAAGCGCCAGGGTGGGTCCGCCAGCACGGTACCAAACAGGGCGTCCGGCTCGGGCAGGACGAGCGTGGGGTGAGCTCCCGCCACAGCGATCCCTGAACTCGGCGGGGTGCACTCCACGAAGCCCATTCTCCCATAAGGGTGTAGCGCTGCGCGACTTTGCCTCGACGGATAGCCTGACCAGCCATGGACGACGATGAGATCCTGCACCGCATCAACAAGCTCGTCGAGGACGAGCACCGCCTGCGGTCGAGCCCGACGGGCCTTGGCGAGGACGACAAGCGGAGGCTCCAATCTTTGGAGGAGAGTCTCGACCAGTGCTGGGACCTGCTCCGCCAGCGCCAGGCGAGGCGCAGTGCGGGGCTCGACCCCGAAGACGCCCATCCACGCGGCGTCGAGGTTGTCGAGCACTACCGCCAGTAGGCGATTGCGCCGGTAACAGCCAAGGTAGGCTGTCCCCCATGGCAGCCCTGCTGGATGACGGCGCTATTGACACCGCTCTGGCCAGCCTCGATTGGACGCACCAAGGCGACGAGCTGGTCAAGGTCCATCGCGCCGAGGGGTTTCAGGGCGCGCTCGACTGGGTAAACCGGGTGGGAGCGCTGGCCGAGGCCGCCAACCACCACCCTGACATCGACATCAGGTGGAGCACGGTCACCCTCCACCTGTCCACCCATTCGGCCGGCGGTATTACCTCCGCGGACCTCGACCTCGCAGCCCGCATCGACGCCCTCACGGCGGTCTGAGCCCCCGGCCTGGGCCGACTCCTCAGCGTTTCGGTTCGGTGGGGAAGGCAAAGCAGCCGGCAGGGTCGAGGCCCACCCCGACCTGCGTGCCCCGTGGGAAGCGGCCGGCGTCAAAGATCCCACACAGCAGAGTGCCGTCGGCGAGCGCAACGACATGGTCGTAGCCCCGCCCCCTGTAGGCCACGTCGCGCACCTGACCGGACAGGTTCTCCCCGTCGCCCGCCCGCGGGTCCCCGGCCCGCCCGTCCCAGGCGGGCCGCCCGACCTCCGCGCCGGCCCGACCGTCCCCAGCGGGCCGCCCGACCTCCGCGCCGGCCCGTCCGACGAGACGGATCGCCGCCGGTCGGACGAGCACCGTCACCCGCTCGGCTGCCGACGACAACAGGTCGACTCCGGCCACGCCGGTGGCAAGGACCGCGCCCACCGCAGTCTCAACACTCACCCGGCCGTCGCCGCCGGACGGACCCAGAGCTCCCGACAGCTCACCGGCCAAGCCCGTGAAACGAGCTACGAACGGAGTCGCTGGGCGATGGTAGACGACCTCGGGCCTGTCGAACTGCACGAGGTGGCCATGGTCGAGGACTCCCACCCGATCAGCCAGGGCAAAGGCCTCGGACTGGTCGTGGGTGATGTAGACCACCGTGGTCCCCGCTTCACGAGCCAGCGTGGCGATCTCCAGGCGAAGCCTCTCCCGCAGGTCGGCATCGAGGTTGGACAGCGGCTCGTCACACAGCAGCAGCCCAGGGCGAGCCACCAGCGCTCGCGCGAGCGCCACCCTTTGCTGCTCGCCCCCCGAGAGCTGGTGCGGCCAACCTTCTGCATAGCGGGACAAGCCCACCCTCTCCAGCATCGCCTTGGCACGGCGATCGGCCTCAGCGCCGGGAAGGCGCAGGCGCCGGAGCGCATATGCCACGTTGGCGAGCACCGACAGGTGCGGCCACAGGGCGTAGTCCTGGAACACCATCGCCAGGCCGCGCCGCTCGGGAGGCAGGTGAAGGCGACCGTCGGCAAGGACCTTCCCGCCCAGGGTGATCGAACCCTCGTCGAGCTTCTCGATGCCCGCGACCAGCCGGAGTATCGTGGTCTTGCCCGACCCTGAGGGCCCGAGCATGACCACGAACTGCCCCGGCTCGACCTTCAGGTCAACCTGGTCCACGGCCACCAGCTCGCCGAAGCGCCGGGTGATGCCCTTGAGCTCGAGGGCGACGCCGACGTCCACCGGGTGGCTCGGCTGGGCGACGCCGCCATCGGCCGGCTGGGCCGGCTGGGCCGGCTGGGCGGCAGCGTCGGGTTCCGTCGACGCTGGAGCCCGGCCGGGCGCGGGCGCGGACCCGCCGCGGGGCGCGGGCGC
>JBOGGU010000048.1:0-8724 GCA_050744085.1 Acidimicrobiales bacterium | reverse complement strand
AGCCCAGGCAGCGTGCCCTTCGCCCGTGCGCCATGCTGCCCCGACCAGCGCCGCGAACATGTGGGGCGCAGGTGGGCACGATGTCACCGTAGCCCGCCCGGCGCGGGCGGGACTGAACACTCAAATCCGCGGGATGCAAGCATGAGCCCGGCCTGTCTTGGGTATGACTCGATTGGGTGCCGCCAGCAGCGGCACCGAGAGAGCAGTCCAGCCCAAGGAGGACGACATGGGAACAGCGGACAAGGCCAAGGACAAAGCCCAGGAGCTGAAGGGCGTAGGCAAGGAGATGGCGGGCAAGGCCACTGGTGACAAGGATCTGGAGGCCGAGGGCAAAGTCGACCAGGTTGAGGGCAATCTCAAGCAGGCGGGCGAGAAGGTCAAGGACGCCTTCGGCAAGTAGCAGGCCCGTCGGCGCCAAGTCGATCCATGCCAGACGACAAGGAAGGAAGGAGATAGGTCATGTGGAAGGTTGCCGCGCTCTTCGCAGGAACCGTGGGCTTCCTGCTCGGATCCTGGTCGGGCCGAGGTCCCTACGAGCAGGTCGGGGCCTGGAGTCGTAAGTTGACTGGTCGTCCTCCGGTGCGCCGAGTCACCGAGCATGTGAGCGACGCGGTCAGCCAAGTTGGCGATGCCGCCTCGGAGACCGCCAGTGCCGGGGCCGCTCGAGCGGCTGATGTCGCTGTCGAGACCATAGACACTGGCGCCGACCGGGCTACCGGGAAGATCTCTGAGATCAAGGACAAGATCGACCCCTGACGGTTACGGGCCGGACATGTCGCCTGCCAGGGGCAAACTGGCCGCCGCGTTCCGGCGGCGAACTGCATTGGCCTGAGCGCTGCGCCCGTAGGCGATCGTGCCCAGGATCAGCGCCCCCAGCACGACGTAGGGCAAGACGTACAAACGCCCGTGAGCCAGAACCGGCCCTGAACAGCGGTAATGGGTCGTCTGCTGCGAGCGGGCGACGGGAATCGAACCCGCGTAACCAGCTTGGAAGGCTGGGGCTCTACCGTTGAGCTACGCCCGCAGGAACCGACTCGTCAGCACGGACTTGCTGGGCCACCGGGGATCCGGTGACCAACAGTCATCCTAGTGCAGGTGAGCGGGAAAGCTATGTGGGTCGCTTATCTTTCGTGAGCGTGCAGTCCAGGCCAAGGCCGCCGCTGGCAGCGCCGAGTCCGAGTCGGCTCGCTATGAGGCGCCATACCGCGCAGCCGATACCTGCTCCACTGGTCATACCCCGACGGAGCCTTCCACCTCGAGGCCCGCCTCACCCCCGACGACGGTGCCAGGCTGGCTGCACGCATAGCCGCCATGGCCGCTCGCATTCCACCCAGGCCCGAGCAGCCGGGGTGAGCAAGCCCCGCTCTGCACACGCTGCCGACGCCTTGGTGGCACTGGTCAGCAGGGCCACCAGGGCGGCCGGACCCGACATCGGGCGCCCCGACACCGGGCGCCCCGACACCGGGCGCCCCGACATCGGGCGCCCCGACACCGGGTGTACCGACACCGGGTGCACCGACACCGGGTGCATCGATGGCGCCGATGCCGGAGTGTTTCCTCCGAACCAGCGCCTCGACCCTGCACTTTGTGCGAAGGTGAACGCTCAGTGTCCATCACAGCACAAAGTTCGACACGAGGGCGTGACATGCGTCGGCGCTGGCACCGACAAGCTCGACGACGGGCACCCCGATCACGGAGGAGAGGCCGGCTCAGGGCTCCCCCCCCGGCACAGGTGAGCGTGCGCATCGACATCGAGGCACTCCGGCGGGACTATGTAGAGGCCGACGAGTGCTGCGAGATACCCGGGGTCGGCCAGTGCCTGGCTCCCCTTAGCAACACCGAGCCGCTCCGCCACCGGCCCGCCGCCGAGCGCTGGCCCGCGCTCTGCCAAAGGTCCGTCACCGACGGTCGCCGACCGGGCCGGCCAGCCGAGCTTGTTCGACACCGCCGGCCCCTAGTTTGGGTCGAGCGTGGTGAGCCACACAGAAGTGCAAGAGGAGATGCCGGCGGCGTTCTTGGGGCACGGCAGTCCCATGAACGCTCTCGAGCGCAACCGCTACACCGACGCATGGCGGCGCTTCGGTGCTGGAGCCCCCCGCCCACGCGCCGTGCTCGTGGTCTCGGCGCACTGGTACATCGACGAGTCCTGCGTGACAGCGATGCCCTGGCCCCGCACCATCCACGACTTCTACGGCTTCCCCGAGGAGCTCTTCGCCGTGTCGTACCCCGCGCCGGGCGACCCCGAGCTGGCCGCCGAGATAGCCGAGGTGGTCAGGCCGGCCTGCGTAGGCCTCGACTCAGCCGCGTGGGGACTCGACCACGGCACTTGGTCGGTGCTGTGCCATGTCTTCCCCGCGGCCGACGTTCCGGTCGTCCAGCTGTCGATCAACGCGGAGGCCCCCCTCGCTTACCACTTCGACCTGGGTGCGCGCCTCTCCCCACTGCGCCAACGCGGGGTGATGGTCATCGGCAGCGGCAACATTGTCCACAACCTGCGCCGGATGGATTGGTCGCGCCCTGACGGCTCCTACGACTGGGCCGAACGCTTCGACGAGGCCGCCAAGGCAGTCCTCACCTCGTGCCCGGGCCGGACAGAGGCCCTCGCGCAGCACCCGGACTACGCCTTGGCCGCGCCGACGCCGGACCACCTCATCCCAGCGCTGTACGTGGCCGGCCTGGCCGATGCCGCCGGGCAGTCCCTGGATGTGCTCACCGAGGGTTATTGGATGGGGTCGCTGTCGATGACGTCCTACACCCTGCAACCCCGTTCGACCGAAGCCAGATAAGGGCGCCCTGATCTGGTCGTGTTTGTGTACCTACAACGGCTACAAACACGACCAGATCACGCCGACTGGTCGGGGAGGGGGGATTTGAACCCCCGACCGCCTGCCCCCAAAGCAGGTGCGCTACCGCTGCGCCACTCCCCGTGTGCGTGCAGCCGAGCCTACCAAGGGAGACGGTCCCCCCGCGTCCTGCCCCCTTGGCCTAAAGTGACACGGTGTTTCGGACCTGGCTGCGCTACCCGCTGGCCGGAGCAGCCATCGCGGCACTGGCACTCGCCTGCGTGGCGAGCCCCGAGTTGGTTGCCGCAACCCCGCCCCCCGCCGCGAGGGTCAGCCTCGTGGGCCACGGGCTGGGCCACGGGGCCGGGATGGGCCAGTGGGGGGCGCTTGGCTACGCAGTCAACGGCTACAGCTACGAGTCGATCCTCAGCCACTACTACGGCGGCACGACGATGGCGAAGGTCCCGAACCGGCCTATCCGGGTAATCCTCACGTCAAACGACCGCATGGACACAGTGGTCACCTCGACCAGCCCGTTCCGGGTGGCGGGGCACGCCTTCGCCCCAGGAAGAGTCGCTCGGATGCACCTCCTGGCATCGGGGGCCTTCGCCCTCAGCGAGGGCGACAGCTGCGGCGCCAAGGCCTGGACGCCAGTGGCCACCCTGTCTGCTGGCCAGGCCGTTGCGGTGCCGAGCGGCCCCAACCCAACCATGGGAGTCTGCGGGCCGTCCGGCAGCACCACCTACCGCGGGGACATCGAGGCGGTCGCCTACAAGGGCCAGGCCCGCACCGTGAACGTGGTGACCCTGGAGGACTACCTCCGGGGTGTGGTGCCCGCTGAGTCCCCGCCGTACTGGGGCACCCTCGGCAAGCAGGGTCGACAGGGTCAGCCCGGCGGGTTCCAGGAGCTGGAGGCCCAGGCCGTGGCCGCCCGCTCCTTCGTCATGAGCGCCTTCGGCCAGTACGGCTTCGCCGACATTTGCGACAGCCCCGCCTGCCAGGCATACCGCGGGGTCGGGGTGGAGGGCCCGACCACGGACCGTGCGGTCGCGGACTCCGCTGGCGAGGTCCTGCAGCTGGCCTCGGGCAAGGTTGCGGCCACGCAGTACTCGGCTTCGACCGGCGGCTACACAGCTGGGGGCGCGTTCCCGGCGGTGCCCGACACGGGCGACGCCATCTGCCTGAAGGCGGCGTGCAACCCCGACCACTCCTGGTCCGCCGACGTCCCGGTGGCCACCGTCGACTCGGCCTACCCGAGCATCGGGGTGCTCAAGGCGATCACCGTGACCAAGCGCAACGGGCTCGGCGACCTCGGCGGCCGGGTGGAGGCCCTCACCCTCCTGGGAACCAAAGGCCACGTAGACGTCAGCGGCGACGCCTTCGCCAGCGCCCTGGGCCTGAAGAGCAACTGGTTCGCAGTGGAATCGGTGGGAGTACCGCGCAAGCTCGTGGGCGACCGGGTGATCGACAGCACTGGCGACGTGGCCGACGCCGGCGCTGCCGCCTACCATGGCTCCGCGCCCGGTGAGAAGCTCCCAGTGGTGGGCGCTGCCGGGAGCCCCGACGGCGGCGGCTACTGGCTCCTCGACTCGGGCGGGGACGTGAGGGCCTTCGGGGACGCCCACCTCTACAGCCCGGCGACGGCGCCCCATCCCAGCTGGCACTTCGTGGGAATGGCCCCGACCCCCAACGGCAGGGGCTACTGGTTGACGACCGCGGGCGGCGGTGTCTACACCTTCGGCGATGCAAGTTTCCACGGATCGCTGGGCGGCAAGCGGCTGGCGCATCCGATCGCCGCCATCGCCCCAACCCCCGACGGGGGCGGCTACTGGCTGGTGAGCACCGCCGGCCAGCTCTACACCTTCGGCGACGCCCACGACCACGGCTCGACAGCGCCGCTGCACCTCCCGATGCCCATCGTGGGAATGGCCCCCACCCCCGACGGCGGCGGCTACTGGCTCCTCGAGTCCAACGGTGGGGTGTTCAGCTTCGGCGACGCCACCTACTCCGGCTCGCTTCCTGGATTAGGAATATCGCAATTGCGCGCCACAGCACTCGTGCCCACTCCCGACGGTGGTGGGTACCTCGTCGGGACCACCAAGGGCGTCGTCTACCACTTCGGGGACGCCCCGTCCCTCCCAGCGCCCGCGCCGCGCAGCCCCTTCCATCCACCGGCAGTGAGCCTCCTCGGGGTCACGGCACCGCAGGCCTAGTACGATCAGAGCTGCTGTGGACCCCGAGGCAAGCCCCCCCGACCTGGACGGCGTCCTCGCCCGGCTGCGCACCCAGGTCGAAGAGCGGCGGCGCGCAGGGGCCTACCCGCCGGGCCTGGAGGACGAGCTCGAGGCGGAGCTGGCCAGGATCATCTCCCGGCGTCCGTCCCAGGCAAAGGTCACCTCGATGCGCGAGTTGCTCGAAGCCAGGGGCCGGCCGCCTGGAGTGGACCCAACTCGGGTGGCCGCGGCCACGACGTCGGCGTTCCCTGGCGGCTCCGCCATTCACGCGGCAGTGGCCCGCGTCGTCGGCCATCAGGTCGCGGGCGTCCTCAGCCAGGTGCAGGATGTCTCCAACGCGCTCTGGGACGGCCTGGTCACCCTGGCTGACGCGCTCAGCGCCCTGGAGGGGAGGCAAAGCGACAGCCGGGATCTGCTGGGGCTCGTGGACTCCCTGGTGGAGAGGGTTGCGGCGAACGAGCGCGTGGCGTCCGAGCCCGAGGTGGCGACCGCGGAGCTGGCCAGGCGGGTGGAGCGCCTGGAGGCGGAGGCGGCGGCCCGCACCGTGAGGCCCTGGTTCTCCACCGAGCTCCGCCTTGGCCCCGGCGTCGCGGGACCCGGCGTGCCCGCCCCCGGCCCCGGCGCCCCCGGCCCCGGCGCCCCAGACTCCGGCGCGCCCGACCCCGCCGGTGACCAGGCCGAGCTGGTGGCGGGGTTGGAGGGCTGCGAGCCAGCCCTGGTCCTCGGTCCGGCGACAGAGCCCGTCATTGGCCTGCTGGACGCCATTGGCGTCGAGGGCCACGGCGCAGACGGCCTCGACCCGGTGCTCGCTCTCGCCTCGGCGCCGGACCGCTCGCTCGGGGCGGTGGTCGCGGTGGACCTCGTGGAGCGCCTGGCTCCGCAGCAGCTCCTCGACCTGGTGCGCGGCGCCGCGGACAAGCTCAGGGTGGGTGGTCGTTTGGTGGCCAATGCCACCAACCCGCGCTCTCTGTGGGGGCTGGCCAACGGAGCTGGTGGCCGCCCTGACCGGGTGCTGGTCGACCCGGGTTGGCTGGCCTTGTGCGCCAGCGAGGCGGGCTTCGCCAGCGTAGAGGTCGTCTGGGGGCCGCTGCCGCCCGGCGACGGTGCACCGAGGCGAGAGGGAGCCGAGGCCGAGGTGCACCGGGTTGTATTTCGACCTGTCTCCTACGTGCTCAGCGCGCTTCGTTGAGGCGGATCCACCAGGTGGTGGTCTCTGCCGCGCCGGGGGACGCCGTCACCAACTCGGCCCTGGACCTCCGAGCCAGCATGCGCAAGGTGGCAGCCTCCGAGCTGTTCGCCGCGTTCGTGGACCCCGCACTGAGCGACGAGGCACATCCGCTCGCCGACTTCCCCCGCGTGGCCGGGGGGGCCGACCTGCTGGTCGTGCACGTCTCCATAGGCGAGCCGCTGTTGAGCGAGTTCTTGGCCGAGCGGAGCGAGCCTCTGGCAATCATCTACCACAACCTGTCGCCAGCCGAGGCCTTCGAGCCGTGGGCGCCGTCGTTTGCCCGCCTCTTGGCCGACGGGCGCCGGGATCTGGCCAGCTTCGTGGGCCGAGCCCGGGTGGCAGTGGGTGTCTCGGCTTTCAACGCCGCGGAGCTGTCGGGTCTCGGATTCGACCCGGTGGTGGTGGCCCCGCTCGCCGTGGATGCCGGCGCCCTGGTCGCAGCCGAGCCAGACCCCGCCATGACCGGCCACCTCGCCTCCCTGGACGGCCCGGTGGTCCTCAACGTGGGCCAGCTTCTCCCGCACAAGCGCATCGACTGGCTGCTGATGGCCTACCACGTGCTGGTCACTCACCTGGTACCCGAGGCGTGGCTGGTCGTCGTGGGGGCCGATCGCCTCCCCGGATATGGTGAGGCCATCCGCCGGCTGGTCCGCCGGCTGGGCCTGACCAGGGTGCACCTGACCGGTCCGGTCTCGCAGGCGGCCCTGACTGCCTGTTTCAGGCGAGCCACGGTGTTCATGACCGCAAGCGAGCACGAGGGGTTCTGCGTCCCCGTCCTGGAGGCGATGGCGTTCGACGTACCGGTCGTGGCCAGGGATTTCGCTGCGGTGCCCGAGACCCTGGATGGCGCAGGCCTGCTGCTGGGGCCCGACGACGGGCTGTGTGTGGCGGCCGAGGCGCTCAGGGCGGTGATCGAGGAAGCAGGTCTGCGGGATGCCCTCGTCGCCGCCGGCAGGCAGCGGCTGGGCGCGCTGCCTGTCGGGGAGGCTCGCACCGCCATGCTCGACGCGCTGCTCGGTGTGGTGGCGGGGGCCTAGGCGTGCGGCTGTGCTTCGTGGTCCAGCGCTACGGGGCCGAGGTTGCCGGTGGCGCCGAGCAGTTCTGCCGGGAGTTCGCCACCCGCATGGCCGGCCGGGGCCACGAGGTGGACGTGGCGACCAGCGCAGCGATCTCTTATTTGGACTGGGCCGACCACTACGGCCTGGGCACCTCGATGGTGGGCCCGGTGAGGGTCCACCGTCTGGGGGTGAGGCATCCCCGGGATCACCGGGTCTTCGGGGCGCTGAACGCCAGGGTGGTATACGGTTCGGGGCGGGTCCCGCTGCACCTCCAGCGGGAGTGGATGCGGGCGCAGGGACCGGACCTGCCGGGCCTGGTCCCCTGGCTGGAAGCCCACGCCGCGGGTTACGACGTGGTCGTGTTCTTCACCTACCTCTACCAGACCACGTTCACCGGCCTGCCGGTCGCGTCCAGGTTGGCGCCGACCCTGCTACACCCGACGGCGCACGACGAGCCCCCGCTGTACCTGTCGATCTTCGACTACATGTTCCGTCAGGCGCACGCCTTCGGGTTCCTGACCGAGGAGGAACAGGCCCTGGTGCGCCGGCGCTTCGGCCTGGTGAGGCCGTCGAGCGTGGTTGGCATCGGGGTGGACCTGGCGCCGTGCGAAGGGGTCGCGCCGGCCCGTCGGGGCGGCCCCGACCCGGAGGAGGTGGCCTTTCGTGCTGCCTATGGGCTGGGGGAGAGGCCGTACCTGCTCTACATGGGCCGGGTGGACCCCCACAAGGGCTCGGAGGAGCTGTTCGGCTTCTACCTTGCCTACCGGCGCCGCCACCTCGGGGCCCGGTCATCCGAGGAGTTGGCGCTCGTGGTCCTGGGTGAGGCGGTGAAGCCGCTGCCTTTCTACCCCGACGTGGTCATGACCGGCTTCGTGGACGACGGCCGGCGCCGGGGAGCGCTGGCCGGGGCCCTCGCCCTGGTCGTGCCTTCGCCTTTCGAGAGCTTCTCGATGGCGCTCACCGAAGCTTGGGCGGCGAGGACGCCCGCCCTGGTCCAAGCCGCCAGCGAGGTGCTGGTCGGCCAAGCCGTGCGGAGCCAGGGAGCGATCCCCTACAGCGGCTTCGCCGAGTTCGAGGCTGCGGTCGAGGCCCTGGTGGCCAGCCCGGAGCTGGCCTCGGCGCTGGGCCGGGCGGGTAGGCGCTACGTGGAGGGCAGGTACAGCTGGGACGCCGTGTTGGGGCGCTACGAGCGCCAGCTGGAGATGCTCGCCGCCCGTCGCTGGTGGTGGCGCCCAAGCACCGGCGCCTGAGGCCCTCGTGCGGGGAGGCCGTTCGGGCAGCCTGTTGGCGTCAAGGCGCCGCCAGCTGGGCCCCGTGCCGCCGGGTCGCCTGCCGCCGGGTCGCCTGCCGCCGGGTCGCCCCCCGCCGGGTCGCCCCCCGCCGGGTCGCCGGCCGCCGGGTCGCCTGCCGCCGGGTCGCCC
>JBOGGU010000047.1:0-23729 GCA_050744085.1 Acidimicrobiales bacterium | reverse complement strand
GGCCCAGGCATAGGAGAGCGGAGCCAGGACCAGGGCAACTGACGCTGCCGCGGCGACGCTCCAAAGCCGAACTGACCGCTTCATGACCCCCGGCACCTCCGACCAGTCTTCGTCAGGCCCCTATAGGCCGGACACTCTATAGCTGAGCGGTCGGTGCTGCAAGCGCAGGCCTGCCGCCGGCCCAGGCGAGCGGGGCGGCGCGCTCTTCACCGCTCAGCGTTGGGGCTGCCTGGATCCCCGGGTGGCCTGCCGCGCAGGTACGGACCTGCCCCCCGGGCGCGGGCCAGACCCCACCATCCGGCCAACAGCAACAGGCCGCCGCCCAGGGCGTAGACCGCGGCGATGCCCACGGCGTCGGCCAGCGCCCCACCAGCCCCGATTGACAGCAGGCGCCCGGACGACCAGATCACGTCGTAGGCGGCGAACACCCGGCCCCGCTCCTCGTCGCGGACCACCGATTGGAGGGTGCTCTGGTAGGCAACATTGCCAGTAGAGGTGCCAACGCCGTAGGCGGCCAGGGCGGCCATGGCCGCGCCAAAGCTGGTGCTGGTGGCCAGCACCAGGTCCACCACGCCCCGAAGGAGGTAGGGCCCGAAGATGAATCGCGGCCGGCGCACCTCGGCCACCGCCCGCTGGAGCACGAGAGGCCCGAGCGCGGCGCCTACGCCGATGGCACCGAGCAGCAACCCAAAGCCGCCAGCGCCGACGTGAAGGTGCCGCTTGGCCAGCACCACCAGCAGGGCGGAGGTGGCTCCTGCCGACAAGGCAGCGAGCCCCTGCACCTGAGCCAGGGTGGAGAGCAGCCTGCTCCCCCGGATCACCTTGACCCCCCCGGCCAGTTGGTGTCGGAGCCTTGGCAACACCGGATGTGGCCGCATGGGTAAGCGGAGCCCGGTCAAAAACAGGGCTGAGACGGCGAAGGATGCCGAGTCAATCCAAAATGCGGGGCCAGGCCCGGCAAGGCCCACCAAGGCGCCCGCCATTGGGGCAAGGACCACCTGAGACAGCACCGCCGCAGACCACAGGGCGGAGTTGGCCCCCACAAGATCCTGCTGGGCGACCACCGCGGGCACCACGCTGGAGGCGGCCGGGTTGAAGAACGCCGCCAGCGCGGAGGACCCCGCGGCGACGCCATACACCACCGCCAGGTGCTGGTGGAACAGCGCAAGGGCCGCCAGCAGGCCAGCCCGGCCCACGTCCGCACCGACCATCACCGCTTGGCGCGGCACACGGTCCACCACCGCGCCTGCCACCAGGCCCAGCGCCAGGGCCGGCGCCACCTCAAAGCCAACTGCCCCAGCAACCTCCAGGCCGGATCCGGTGAGACGAAAGACCAGGATCACCACCGCCACCGAGGTGAAAGTGCTCCCCCACCGGCTGAGGGTCTGGGAGACGAACAGACGTCTGAAGCCCGGGGCCCGCAGCGCCCGCAGGATTGGGGAGGAGCCTATGTCAGCACCAAGGCCGCGTGCTTATGTCGTGCCGGTCCCGGCAACCCCCGGCCCGACACCGGCACCACGGCCGGCACCGGCACCACGGCGGGTGCTCCCACGGCGGCTCGCCGCAGCCCCCAGCAGCCCCAGCCCTACCAAGACCAGGATCCCGCCCGCACCGATGCCGGCCCACATGGCGTCGCCGCCCGTCGAGCCCGAGGTCGAGGAAGTGAGAAGCGCGGCGGGGTTCATCTCCACCCTCGTGAGGTAGGCATCCTCGATTGCGCCGATGTCCTTGCTGGCCCGATCGTCGGCCCAGGTGACATACAGCGCGTCGTTGGTGGAGGCCATACCCATCGGCCCGAAGAGCCGGTCGTAGAATGTTGCGCCGTAGATGTCGTCGATCGAGCGGTCCGAGATCCTGTAGTCCGCCGACCAGGTCTTTCCCCCGTCACTTGACGACGAGCCGTAGACGTCGAAGTAGCGCTCGATGGTGTTGCTCGGCGCGGCGCTCATGCCTCCGGCGAAGATCGAGGTGGTATTGCTCGGGTCGTTGCGGAAGTCATACCAGGCGACGTCCACCCTCCCATCAGGGGCGACGCTGATACCGGGCGTGTACGCGTCGGAGCGGGCATGGGCAGCGGGGTCTACCAGATCGTGCGGTGCGCTCCAGGTCCTGCCTCCGTCGGTGGAATCCGCTATGTAGATGGTCGACTTGACTGCCCTGGTGGCGCCGTCCTGGTTCCACGCGACGTAGAGCTCGCCGGTGGTCGGGCTAACCGCGGCCACCGGAGGGTCGACGAATGCCGAGCCGGCGTCGTTTGGCACCACGCTGGCGCTCCAGTGGGCGCCGTGGTCGGCAGAGGTGAACTCCAAGAAGCGATCCACCGGCTTGGGGCCGTTGCGCGAGAACTTGGGGGACTCCTCGGCGAAGGCATGGACCGTGCCATCGGGGCTGACCACGATGTAAGGCGCCCCCGACCCATACAGGGACAACCCCGTCGCCACCCTGGTCACGTCGATAGGACGACCCCAGGTCGCCCCCCCGTCGTTCGACACCGCAACCTCGGTCTGCACCGGCGGGGAGTGAAAGCTGCGGCCCGCACCCGGCGGCGTGGTCGTCCGCAGCTCCCAGCCCACATAGACCCTGTGCGAATTTGTTGGATCAACAGCGAGGCTGGCGGAGTGGTAGTCCTGCATCACGCTCTTGGCCCCCACCTTCACCGGCTGGGGCGTCGCGATCACCGAGGTCTGGCGAGTGAGGCCCAAGTCCTTGCTCCGCACCACGAGCGGGGTCTCGGCTCCTTGCGGGTACCCGGCGGCGAGCGAGGTGCCGTTCAGGGCCACGTACAGGGTGCCGTCGGGGGCAAAGGCCGGCGCGATGTAGGCGCTGTTGTTGTACAGGTCCGAGCAGTACTTCAAGCTCGGTGGCAAGACGTTCGCCGCCTCTTGGACAAAGGCCAGCCCGCCGTCCTTTGACGCATACAGACCACAGCCACCGTTGCGGAAGTCGCCGACGGCCACCACGACCGTATTCGGATTCTGAGGGTCGACCGCCACTTGGGGGTCGGTGAACAAGCGGGTGGGGTTGGTCGATGTGGTCACCTGACGTGCGGCTTCGACCACCGGCTTGACCCCAGTGGGGCCATTTGGCGCTGCCGACGAGGCCGTTGCTGCCGCGGCGCCCGCCGCCACCGGGCTTAGGAGCAAGCCGGCAGTCGCCGCGCCGAATACCAGGCGGGGCAAACGCCCCGGGCGCCTTGCACGGCGTCGACCGCCGGCCCGGCCTACGGGCCCGTGTCCAGCGACACCCACACTCGAGCCGAGCCCCGACACGGGGGCTGCATCCCCAACTTGCTCATGCTTGCCACTCACCAAACCAACCCCCCGGGCGATCACAGCGATAACGGCATGTCTAGGTGGCCAACCTACAGTAGGTGCGAATGACAGTCAACAGGGCCCCTCACGAGGCCCTGCTGCAAGCCGCGTAGCCACGCCCGCCCGCCGCTCGACAGCTGTCGGAAGCCCTTGACCCTGGCATCTACGTGTGCTACACTTATATGACATACACACGGAGTGTTGAGCGGCTGCTGGCCAGCGTCGGCAAGCAACAAAGGGGGATTCTGATGCGGGCTCCAAGACTCAGGCTGGGCATGATCGTCGGTGCATCGGCAGGGGCGGTGGCTATAGCGTCAGGCGTCGGCGCAGCATATGCCTGCACCGCTCTGTCCACGCTGGCCGTCAGCAGGACTTCGAGCTTTGCTGGTGCGGCCGTGACGCTCACGGGTGCAGGCTTTACCGCCAATGCACCGGTTGTGATCCGCTGGAGCCCGGCATCTGGGACTGCTCAAGGGCCGGTGCTGGCGAGTGTCCTGCCGACGTCGACAGGGCACTTCACCACCTCGGTCAAGGTCCCCGGCACCGCTGTGCCCGGCGAGTACGTGATCTCCACAGGCCAGCCTTCGAAGCCCAACGTGGGAGCGGGCGCAGGAGCGCTGTTCGACGTCGAGGCGGCGGTCGCGCCCCCTGCGACCCCGATAGCTCCTGCATCGACTGGACACGCAGCCCGTCACCCGACAGGGTTCTCGACTAGGCCCACCAAAGGCTCGGGCCCACCGGCATGGCTGCTGGCGGTGGTGTTCGTCACTGGTGCACTCATACTGACAGCGGCCGGACTTGGCGTTCTGGTCCTCCGTCGCCTGCGCTTGGCTCTCCTCGCCATAGGTGGAAGGCAGACTGGCCGGCTTGCGCCCGATACCGCGGAGCCGGGCGCCGAGCCACTCCCTGAGACATCGGATGATCCGACCAAGCAACCCGTCGGAGCTGGATCCGGAACGGCTCCGTCGTGAGAGCGCCCCGTCGCAGCGCCGCGCTATTGGGCTTCAGCATCATTGGAAGCCTGGCCGGCTCGGCATGCGGGACCACGTCACCCACCACCGTCTCACCGACCACCACCCCATCCACCGCCACACCGACCACTGCCAGCCCTGCCACGACCATGGCCCCCGCGAACGGTGGCGGCATGTCGGGCATGGGCATGGGTGCCACCAGCACGACGACTCCCAAGACGTCTGCGCATGTCACCTTGGCCACCGTTACCGGCAGTGTGGCTGCCCCAGTTGTCACCGTGACCGGGACTGGGTTCGGCACCCAGCCGGCTCCCGGGCCGGTGCCACAGGGCCAGCAGGGATGCCCCGCGGCCCCCTCCACGGGAGATGGCCACCTCTACAACGGGGTGGACCTGTACTTCTCGGACCCGGCCGCCAAGACCGGCAGCTTCAAGAACTGGAACGCGGGCCAATACACCCCTGGCAGCAATGGCCAGTTCGACTGCGTCGGGGAGATCGTCTCGTCGTGGAGCCCAACCCGCGTAGTGTTCAGCTTCGGAAACCTCTACGACAAGAGGCTCCCCCAGAACTACTACGTGCTCAGCAACGGGGACAGCTTTCAGGTGTACGTCAAGGGAGCGAGCTTCAAGGGCACCGCGAAGCTCTCTGGGTAAGTCGGCGTGAGGTCGATGAACGGCACGATCCTCTTGGCGGGGGCTAGCGCGCTCGCCGCTATGGCTCTCGCGGCCTGCGGGGGCGCGAGCGCTCCCACGGCCGCGAGCACAGTGGGAGCGACCACCACCACATCGCAACCGACGACGACGACCGTGAATGGCATGGGAGCGATGGGCGGCTCCAACATGAGCGGCACGAACAGCCTGCCCAAGACCAGCGCCCACGTCAGCTCCGTCACCCTCACCGGGACCATCGCCAAACCCCTGATCACGGTCGCCGGGTCAGGGTTCGGAGCCCGACCGGCCCCCTACCCGGCAACTGCCCCCCAGGGCCAGTCCGGATGCCCGCCGGCTCCGACCACGGGAGATGGCTACCTTTACGCAAACAACCTGCTCTTCAAGGACCCCAACACCAACACCGGGTTCATCGCGGGTGAGGACGCAGGTGGCCAGTTCGACTGCGTCGGGATAGTCATCGACTCGTGGAGTCCCACCAGGGTGGTCTTCGGCCTCGGCAACCTGTACGACAAGCACATCCCCCAGAACTACTACGTCCTCAGCCACGGTGACCCATTCAGCGTATACGTCAAGGGTGCCGCCGGCACCGGCATGGTCTCGCTGAGCTAGGCTAGGCCTCACCGCGCGAAGTCGGGGCCTCAAGCTTGACAGCCCTTTACCAGCCTGCGATACAGAGCCAGGACCTGCTTGAGGGCGTCGCGCTCGGCCAGCACCGATGGCACCCACGTTCGGAGGTAACGGTCGCCATCCGGGTTCAGCGTGTACGTCCTCCGGGCAGGCCCTCTCTCGCTCAGCTCCCACGAGGCGCTCACCAGCCCCTCGGACTCCATCGTCCGCAGGAGCCGGTAGATACGCGTCGCGTTGGGCAGCGTGTAGCCCATTACCTGCATCCGGCGATAGAGCTCATAGCCGTGATCGCCCCGCTTTTTCAGCAGGACAAGCAAGGCTATGCGCAGGGACCGGCCGGTGGTCGGTTCGGCCGGCGCTGAGCTGGCACATTCACAAACATCCGCCATCATGCCTCCGGCTCCCTTCGTACGACGGCTGTAGATGCTATAAGCATATATCGCCCCGGCCTCGCCTCGCTCAGGGGCTCACCGATGGATCAGCCGACTTCGCCATCGGACCCAGCCAAGGCAGCCGCAAGCAGCTCGTAAGAGCGCAGCCGGCGTGCCGGGTCGTGGCACACAGTACGTACCACCAGCTCATCCACGCCGAAAGCGCTGGCCAGTGCGTCCAACCGTCCGACCACCTGCCCCGGCGTCCCGACGAAGGACCTGGCTGCGTCCTGGTCGATCAGCAGTTGCTCGAGTTCGCTGACAGGGTAGGCCCGGGCCTCCTCGGGCGAGAGCAACGGCCCGCGCGCGGCTCCCTCAGGGTGGAGGCGCCAGATCGCCTGGCTGGTGGCCAGGTGCTCGGCCAGCTCGGCGGTCTCGGCGCACATGACGGACACCGCCGCTGCGGCCACTGGCGACGGGCGCTCTGGCGAAGGTCGGTACGTCCGCCGGTATAGGTCCAACACCTGGGCCCCGAATGCCGGCGACACAAAATGAGCGAAGCAGAACGGTAGGCCCAACTCCGCCGCCAGGGACGCACCGTCGCTGCTGGAGCCAAGGACCCAGACCTGCGGTCCCGCGCCGGTGCCAGCGGCGCCGGGACCTGGGGGCTCCTCGTCGCCCGGGGGCGTCGTGCCCGCCGGCATTGCCCGCACCGTTGCACTCCCATTGCCGTTCGTGGATGGGTCGCCCGCCAGGGCGCTCCCGGCAACGAGCGCCGCCACATCCGCAACCCGCTGGCGGTGCTCCTCCCGCGACACCTCCGGGCGACCTTGGAGCAGGGCCGATGCCGCCTCGGCGTCAGCACCGGCCGCGCGGCCCAAGCCCAGGTCGATCCGGCCTGGAAAGAGGGCGTCGAGGGTACGGAACGCCTCAGCCACGTGCAAGGGGCTGTAGTAAGGAAGCAAGACCCCGCCGGCACCGACCCTAATCGAGGTGGTGTGGGCTGCGACGTACGCGGCCAGTACCTCCGGCGCGGTGCCAACGATGGAGGCAGTGTTGTGGTGCTCCGCCAGCCAATATCGCCGGTAGCCCAGGGCCTCAGTGGCCTGGGCCAGGGCCGCGGTGGCCGACAAAGCGTCATTCGCGCTGGAGCCGTCGGGGAGGGGTGACTCGTCCAGGACGCTGAGAGCAATCAACCTGGTCGTAGGTCACAGTCCCGCGGCTTAGCTGCGAGCAGGCCCGCCACAGCCTGGGCTCACAGGAGTAACCCCGCGGTGGCAGGCCCGCTCAGCAGAGACAGGCAGCCAGGCTAAGGCTCGATGGCTGCGACAGCTGGCGCCAGCGCAGCGCTCGGACCGGCATCCGGCCGCGTCCGCCTTGGAGGTGAGCCCGGCACGGTGACCGACACTTCCGGTGATCACCACCCGTCATGTCGCAATCAACAGCCTCCCCCCCCAGCCCCGTGCACACCACGGCAGCGTCTATGAGGCAACTCTACACTATATGTGAATGGCAGTCAACGGTCGGGGAGCTCCGTGCTCACCCAGGCGGGTGGAGGCGTAAGGCCAGGAGCGGCTCAGCCGGAGCCCGGGGGCGGGGCTGTTCTTGCTCCAGGTCCGCAACCCCGATGACCGTCCGGCACTGGCCGGGCATAGAGAGCCGCCTTCGGAAGCGATTCCCGTTGGCCTGCCCGCGACCGGGTTGGTCGCTCGCCAGCGTGTGTTGCTCGCGACCGCAGGAGTCAACGGCCAGCCGGATCTCCCCACGGGCGCTGTCACTGGGTCCTCACGGCGCAGCTCTCAGACCATCCGCATTGCCCGCTCCTTGAGCTCGGGCGGGTAGCTGAGTATGGTGTGCGCTCTCGTCGCGCGACCGGCGCGGGCTGGACCCTAGGTCTTAGGTGACCGGCAGCCACCTGGTGCCTTCGGGGACTGGGAGGGCTCCCCTGGTCGTCCCGATCGTGGGAACAAGGTCAGGACGATCGAAGCCTTCCGGCTGCTATTCGGATGCATGGTCCCTATCCGTTTGGATGCCGAGCTCCCTTTGGATGCCGAAACACTGCTGAGTGACCGACAAGCGGCTGGCTGGCCATTCGAATACTCACTCGGGTGGAGGCGATGGGCCTGGTCAGTGACCCTGTTCCCCGAAGGCCCCTCGGCTCCGCCCTGGCCCACGCACTGACGGCGCTCGAAGGCGCGGGCATCGCCCGCAGCCACGTTCCCCAGGTCCTGAACGGGCGAGGAGGCCTGGGCTTGCTGGGTGCAATCGACTCCGCGATCGCGACTTCACCGCTCCCAGGCACCGAGTGGGATTCGATGCTCGAGATCCTTGGGGAGGACCTCTTGGCCAGCCTGGTAGGCACTTCGGCCACCTCGGTCGGACGCTATCGCCGCGGCCAGCGACCCACCCCAGACCCTGTGACAGACCGCCTGCACTTCTTGGTGCTGGTGGTAGTTGACTTGGCGGGCTCGTACAACCCACACGGGGTGCGTCGTTGGTTCTGCCGCCCGCGTCCCCAACTCGACGGTCGTACCCCTACTGAGCTTCTAGCCGCGCCCTGGGACCCCGATGAGCCCGGTCCAGAAAGGGTCGCCGACCTTGCAGGCGCTCTCGTAGGCGCGGCGGGGTCCAGCTGAGCGGTGCGCTGGTTCCGACACGCCGACCGCCGCTACCCCTTCTTGTGGGAGTCAACAGACCAGCCACCCGCCCGCTGGCACGGTCCCGGCGAGGGACCGGCGCAGTACCTGGCGGACACGCCGATCGGCGCCTGGGCCGAGTTCGCTCGCCACGAGGCCATCGCCGTGGCCGATGAACTGCGAGACGTGAACCGAGCCCTTTGGGCTATCGAGGTGCCTGACCTCGAGTTCGCTGACGCCGCCGTCCCGTCGCTGCCCACATCGATTCTTACCGGCGGCCTTGACACCTACGACGCCTGCCGAGCGGAAGCAAGCCGGATTCGCTCGGCGGGAGCGACTGGCTTGCATGCCATGTCGGCGGCTCTGCAGCCCGGCGGAGCCGGACCCCAGCACACCAGCGGGGGGCTCCGCCACGGACCCCAGCCGACGGCAGGGTCCTCGTGCTGTTCGGTCAGCGCCCATCGCTGGACGGATGGCGCATCGTAGACGCCGCCACCTTGGACGCCTGGCTGCTCGAAGTGACCCGGCCACTCTGACTGATCGACCGGGGACCTGCAGGGTGGCAACGACCACCGAAGGCTCGCTGCCTGCCCATTGCATAAGCGGCGCCGGCTCGGTCCGACCTTGGTCACCCTGCCCAACGCCGACCTCTCGCTCCTCTCACGACGCAGGTCATTGGATCCTCGGGGAAGCAACGACAGTGGTCATGCGCGTGACAAGCGTCCCTCCGCCACCGGTGAGGACAACCCGCTCAGCCAACAGCGCCAAGGCGGCCTCGGCGGCTGCCTCGATGCCCGCCTCTGGGTCCCCGAGCACCAGGTCTGGCCGCTCGGGGGCCTCGTAGGGGTCGTCGATGCCGCTCAGGCCAACCAGCGCCCCCGCCCTCGCCGCGGCGTAGAGGCCCTTGGGGTCGCGGGCCTCGCAGGTGGCCAGGGGTGTGTCCACGAAGACCTCCATGAATGCCACCCCCGCCACCTCGTGGATCACCCTGGCGTGGCGGCGGTCCTCGGCGTAGGGGCTGATGACGCTGACGACCGAGACCAGGCCCGCCTCGGCCAGCATGCAGGCCAGCGCGCCGACTCGGCGCACGTTCTCTTTGCGCTCGGCCCTCGAAAAGCCCAGGTCCGCATCGAGGCCCTGGCGCAGGTGATCCCCGTCGAGGCACAGCGCAGGTATCCCGGCTGCGACCAGGCGCCGCTGTGCCGCCACTGCGATGGCGGACTTGCCCGAGCCGGACAACCCGGTGAACCAGATGGTCGCCCCGGGGGCCCCGAGCGCAGCGGGTCCCAAGGCTATTGAGGGTTGTGGGCGGTGGTGAGGCCCCGCTCGATGAGCACCACTTGGGTGTTTCCGATAAGCGCAGCGGTGTCGATGGGCGCAGCCACCGCTATGACCAGAGCGGCCACAATCACCGGGCGGGGCAGGCTCAGCCAAGATCTTCGGAATATGGCGCTGCGCTGCGCACCCGCTGTGCCCACTCCCGACCCCTGCGCCCCCGCCGCCAGTCGGTGCGCCAGCACCCCCCGCCACGCCGGCACCAGGGCAGTGGAGACCACCAGGGCGGCCAAGATGGCGAGCTTGATGCCGAACTCAGAGGGCTGGGCCGCCAACAGCCCCGCTGCGACCAGCGCGGTCGCCGCCCCGTAGAGGCATCGACCGGTTCGGTCCCTGGGGGCGGTCTGGGGGTCGCTCATCATGAAGAACACGAACACCAACACCTCCGGGGACAAGGCGATGTCCACCCAGTAGGCGGCCCCGCTCAGCGCCCCGGTGTGCCAGATGGCGAAGAACGACGCCCCCGCCACGGCGAAGGCCCCCACAGCCACCCAGAACGTGGCCAAGAAGGCCCCAGCCATCCCAATCAGGCGTAGCGGTCCAAGCACCCAGAGGCCGCCGAGGATGATCACCGCCAGCGCGGCGACGACCCCGGCGCTGTCGTAGGGGCCCCACCACAGGTACTGGGGGAACAGGTGCGCTGGGCCGATGACCAACAGCGTGGCCACCAAAGCGACGTTGGAGGGGTTGAACAAATGCCGCCCACCGGGGCGGATCAGGTACTTGGAGCCCATCGCCAGCACGGCGGCGACCACGAAGTAGCCGATCCCGTGCAGGGAGAACCACTGGCCGTGCAGGGTCCCGCTCGCCCGCAGGATGAAGGCGATCGAGCTGCCGGTCAGGATGCCACTCGCCGGCCAGGCCCATATACCTTGGCGCCGACGCGAGCTTCGTTGTCGAGGTGCTCTCCCCCAGCACCCGCGGGACCGATCGACGTGAAAAGCTGCGCGGCTACCAGACGCTCCCCTGCATCCAGGCGTACGCGATGGTGGAACCAGACATCCGGCAGATCGAGGTCGCTCGCTGGCACGACGGCGAGGTCACGTGGACGTCCTTCGGGCCTGGGGACATCATCGACACCCCGTTCTGTCCTTGGGCGCTGAACGGCATCTATGACGCCATCGACGCGATGGCGACCTTCTGAACGTACAGGCCACAAGGCCCGCGTCGAGTCCGAACTAGACTCCAGTCGCCTCCACAGCCCGGCGCATCGCATCCAAAGGGGCGCGCTCGCCAGTCCACAACCGGAACGAGTGCGCAGCCTGGTGCACCAGCATCCCCACGCCACCGGTTGCCCTGGCCCCACGGGCCGCGGCGGCCTCTACCAGCGGCGTGCGTTGCGGGTGATAGACCAGGTCGCCCAACAACTGGCCAGGCCCCAACCGGTCCGAGGGGATTGCCAGGCCATGCGAGGAACGGGCTCCTGCGGCGTCCCCACCGCCCGACGCCTCGGTCTTCCCCCCCCCGGCGTGCCCGCCAAGCCCAGCGGCGTTGCGTTCACAATCAGATCGGCCCCGTCAGCCTGCTCGGCTACCCCGACCCTCCCGGCCCGGCCGGCCAGCGCCACCGCGGCCTCGGCCCGACCGGCGTTGCGGTTGACCACCACCACCGAGGCCGCCCCCGCCCTGGCCAGGGCCAGCACCACGGCCCGACCCGCCCCTCCGGCCCCAACCACCAGGCAGCTACGCCCGGCCGGGTCGAAGCGCTCTTCCAGGCGCAACGCGTCGAGGAAGCCCGACCCATCCGTGCTCTCGCCTACCAGCTCGTCACCGACCCGGACCACAGTGTTGACGGCCCCCAACAAGGCGGCCGTGGGGCTCACCCGGTCGAGATGGGCCAGCACGGCTGCTTTGTGGGGCATGGTCACGTTCAAGCCCTCGAAGCCGAGCGCCAGCACTGCTTGGACTGCCGCGCCGACCCGGGCCGCGATGACAGGGAGCGCGACATAGGCCCGGTCGAGGCCGAGGGCAGCGAACGCCGCGTTGTGCAGCACGGGAGACAGCGAGTGACGAACCGGGTCCCCGATGACCCCGATCAGGCGCGTCGTGCCGGTGGGCCATGGCCGGCCTGGCGTGGCGGGGCGGCGGCCGGGCTCGGCGGGGCGACCGCCGCTCGGGCGGCCGGGTCCGCTCAAAGGCCCAGCTTCTGCTCCTTGGCTATGTTGGCCTGCTGGCAGGCGTATGTCGAACAGAAGCCCTCCGCTCCGTTGGTACTGACCACCACGTAGTAGAGCCAGTTGCCGGGGGTTGGATGCACTGCGGCGTTCAGGGACGCCAGCCCGGGAGACGCGATCGGCGTCGGGGGAAGGCCCTTCACAACGTAGGTGTTGTAGGGCGACGTGGTGGCGAGGTCTCGGGGTTGTGCCCGGCGAGGGCCGCAGCATTGCCCCCCAGCGCGTAGATCACCGTGTAGTCGATCTGCAACGGCATGTGTCGAGCCTTCCGGTTGTAGATGACCCGGGCCACCTTGCCCATATCGCCGGGCAGCTTGGCCTCCTTGATCACCAGGGAAGCCACGATGACCGCCTGGTAGGGGGTGACCCCGATGTCGGCGGCGGCCTTGTCGAGCCCGATCGAGGCTGCCTGCTGGTCGAAGGCGTTGACCATCATCTGGAGTATGGCCTTGTCCGACGTCCTGGCGGCAAAAGTGTAAGTGGCGGGGAACAACAAGCCTTCGAGGTTGTCGGTGTCGGGAGGCTCGTAAGGCGAGGTAACCTGGCCACTTCTCGCCTCGGCAAGGAATTGCGCCGCGCTGTGCCCCGAGACCTGCCCCACCCTGGCCGCTATCTGCGCCACCGAGTACCCCTCCGGTACGACCAGGCGGACCAGGCTCGGGCCCTTTGCCAGGGTCGCCTCGATCTGAGCGTACGGCTCGTGCTTGTGCAGCACGTAGGTGCCCGCCACTATCTGCGTGCCGCCGTGCTGGTGGAGGTAGCCCCGGAACACCAGGGCGCTGCCAACCACAACACCAGGGCGCTGCCAACCACCCCGTCCTTGGCGAGGGTCGGAGCCAGCGCCGAAAGGCCCTCTCCGGCCGGCACCACCACAGTGACAGGGGCGCCTCCCGGCTTCGCGTGGACCTGGCCGTTCACCCACGCCCACGCACCAGCGGCGATCAGGATGACCAGGGAGACGACGAGGAGGACAGCCTAGAGCCGCCGGCGCCGGCGCCTCGCCCGCCGCAAGCCGAGGCCCGGGGCGGCCTGAAGGACCGCGCGCCTCATGCCGTGACACCACGGGTGCAGCGGCGGTCCAGCCAGGCCTGCAAGACCACGGCGGCCGCTGCGCTGTCGATCACCGCCGGCTGGCGACGGGGTGAACGCCCAGCGGCGGTCATCGCCCGCGAAGCGCTCACCGTGGAGAGCCGCTCGTCGCATACCTCGACCGGAACGGCCAGCCCAGCCCGCAGCGAGGCCACCTCAGCCATCGCCGCCCGCGCCGCTGGGCCCATCCGGCCGTCCATCGACAGCGGGAGGCCCACCACCACTGCCTCAGCCCCGGTCTCGGCCTCGGCTATTGCAGCATGATCCCTCACCAGCTCCCCCGATCTCACGATTGCCCCGCAGGGAGACGCCGGGGCCCCCCTACTGTCACTGAGCGCCACGCCGAGGCGCACTGCGCCGAGGTCCAGCCCGAGCGCCCTCACGAGCCCGAGCCCCCCGCCCCGGCCGCCACCGACCCCCCCGCCCCGGCCGCCACCGACCCCGGCCCCCCGGCCGCCACCGACCCCGACCCACCCCCCGCTGGCTGCCCGAGGCCGAGGCGGGCCCGCACCAGATCGAGCGCTTCGTCGATCCGGCCAGCATTGCGGCCCCCGGCGATGGCCAGCTCCGGGTCCCGACCCCCCCGCCGCCGCCCACCGCGGGAGCGGCGCCGGCGATCAGCTCGGGCGCCGCCACGCCGGCCCCCTTGGCCACCGCCGCCACCAGGACCACGCCCTTGGTGTCGGGCGAGCCGACCAGCACCACAGCCCGCACGCCCGGCTGGTCGCGCACCGCCAGCGCTGTGTCCCTTAGCTCGTCCCGCGATGCGCCGTCGCGGCGGGCCACCACCACGCCATCAGAAGCCGCAGCCGCCAGCGCGCCAGCCTCCCTGTTCACCGCCCTCGCCCGCAGGGCCCTAACCTCCTCAGCCGACGCCCTGGCACGAGCAGCGAGGCGCTCCACCCACTCGGGCACCTCCGCCACCGAAGGCGCTCGGACCAAAGCAGCCGCCCTGGACAGCAAGTGCCCCTCCTCCCGGGCCCGAGCCAGGGACCCGCCGCCCGTCGCGGTGTACAACCGCCATCGCCAACTACCGTGGGCGGGTGAGGGTGCTGCTGGTTTCGTCCTACGAGCTGGGCCACCAGCCCCTTCACGTCGCGTCACCCGCTGCGGCCCTGCTGGCTGCCGGCCACGATGTGCACTGCTGGGACCTGGCAGTGCAACCCTGGGCGGAGGGCGGCGAGGAGGTGCTGGACTGGGCGGAGGTGGTGGGCTTCTCGGTGCCGATGCACACCGCCATGCGGCTAGCCCTGCCTGCAGCTCAGGCGATGCGGGCGCGCAGGCCCGGTGTCCCCATCTGCCTGTACGGCCTTTACGCCCCGGTCAGCCAGGACATGACGGTCGGTGCCGTGGCCGACAGGGTGATAGCCGGTGAGTACGAGCCCGCACTGGTCGCGTGGGTCAACGGCGTGGCGGAGGCGGGCGGCCGCGGCCTGGCGGCGGGCGGCGGCGGCCCGGCGGCGGCGGGTAGGGGCCGCGACGCCGCGGCAGTCGGCGGCCCGGCGGGCGGCGGCCCGGTGTCCGTGGAGCTGGGTCGCTCGGCCTTCAATGTCCCAGCGCGCCACCTGCTACCCCCGCTGCAGCGCTACGCCCGCCTCCTGGTCGGCGAGGAGCGCCGCTTGGTCGGCTATGTGGAGGCAACTCACGGTTGCTCCCACCGCTGCGGGCACTGCCCCGTGCCAGTGGTCTACGACGGCAGGACTCGCACGGTCGAGGAGTCAGTGGTCCTGGCTGATGTCGAGCAGCTGGTTGCAAGTGGGGCACGACACCTGACCTTCGGTGACCCTGATTTCTTGAATCGGCCGGCCCATGCGATTCGAGTGGCGAGGGCGGTGCACGACGCCTTCCCCGAGCTCACCTTCGACGCCACTGTCAAGGTCACCCACATCCTGCGCCACGAGTCGGTGTGGAGCGAGCTGGCCCGTCTGGGCTGTCTCTTCGTGGTCTCCGCCTTCGAGTGCGTGGACGAGACCACTCTCGTCCGCCTTGCCAAGGGCCACACGGGGGCAGACGCTGCCAGGGCGGTTGACCTGCTGCGGGAGCACGGCATCGAGATCCGACCGTCATTCCTGCCGTTCACGCCCTGGACCACGCTTTCCCAGGTGGCCGATCTGGTCGGCTTCGTCGCAGCTCACGACCTGGTGCCCAATGTGGACCCTGTGCACTACTCGATCAGGCTCTTGATCCCGGACGGCTCTCTGCTGCTGCGGCGGGCGGATCTGGCTCCCCACCTGGACGGCTACGACGCCGGGGCGCTGAGCTGGGCCTGGCACAACCCGGACCCCCGCGTGGACGCCCTCCAGGCAGAGCTGGCCGGTATCGCCGAGGAGGCGGCGCTCACCGGTGAGGGGGTCTGCGACACCTTCGGGCGGGTGTGCGAGGCAGTGGGGACTGCAGCGGGTCGCTCCCTGCAACCAGCAGCGCCGGGTGGGGAGAGCCGTGCACGGCTCAGCGAGGCGTGGTTCTGCTGTGCCGAACCGACGTCGGGCCAGTTCGGCGCCCTCAGGAACGGGTAGGTCGGGCACGTGGAGTACCGGAGGCTCGGCAGCTCGGGGCTGCGGGTGAGCGTTTTGGGGTTCGGGTCGTGGGTGACCTTCGGGCCCCAGCTGGACGAGGACCTGGCAGGGCGCTGCATGGCCGCGGCGCGAGCAGGCGGGGTCAACTTCTTCGACAACGCCGAGGTGTATTCGAGTGGCGAGTCCGAGAGGCTGATGGGCCGGGCAATAGCCGCACAGGGCTGGCCGCGCCACAGCTACGTAATATCCACCAAGCTCTACTGGGGCCTCCATGACGACGTGAACACCCACCGCACGCTCAACCGCAAGTACCTCCTGGAGGCTATCGACGGCTCCCTGGACCGGCTGGGGCTGGACCATGTCGACCTGCTCTTCTGCCACCGCGCCGACCCCGAGACGCCCCTGGAGGAGACCGTGTGGGCCATGAGCGACATAGTGGGCTCCGGCAAGGCCCTCTACTGGGGGACTTCCGAGTGGCCTGCTGACGACATCCGCGAGGCCTGGGAGATCGCCGAGATCCACCACCTTCGCAAGCCCGTCGTCGAGCAGCCCCAGTACAACCTGTTGACCCGAGCAAAGGTGGAGGACGAGTTCCTCCCCCTTTACGAGGACATCGGCTTGGGGCTGACCACGTGGAGCCCGCTCGCCTCGGGCCTGCTCACGGGCAAGTACCTGGAGGGGGTGCCCGAGGGGAGCCGCGCTGCGCTCCCCGGCTACGAGTGGCTGAAGCGCTCCCTGACCGACGCAGGGGCGAACGCCAAGGTGCGGCGGCTGGCGGATGTGGCCGGGGACCTGGGCTGCTCGCTGGCCCAGGTGGCAATCGCGTGGTGCGTGCGAAACCCGCATGTCTCGTCGGTGATCACCGGGGCGAGCCGCCTCCAGCAGGTGGAGGAGAACCTCGCCGCCCTCGACGTCGTGCCCAAGCTGACCCCTCCAGTGCTGGCTCGGATCGAGGCAACCCTGAACCCTGGCTGAGCGGGCCGCCCGACAACGCCACCTCCAGCGGTACCACCTCGACCTCGAAGCGTGCCTGCAGCCTGGCCAGTGCCATCAGGACTGGTAGTCCCAGCCCAGCGACGAGCACGGCATTGCCCGCCGCGCGAAACGTGTCGTACACCAGCGAGGTCGCCAGGTAGAAGTGGGCAAAGTGGCTGGCAATGGTCCCGAGTCCCATCCCTGGCCTGAAGCCGAGGCCCGGCGACGAGGCGAAGAAGGTCCAGTCCCATAGGTCCATCACCGCTCCGAAGCCGTAACCCGCCGCCACGCCCAACGCGGCCAGGATGCTCACGTCGCGCCACGTCGGGGCCGTGCCGTGACCCGCGCGCCGGCGATGAGTGCCCACCCAACCTGCCGCTGCCCCCACCCAGCCCACCGCAAAGAGCTGGTATGGCAGCCAGGGCCCGATTCCCCCGGTGACCAGGGCCGATACCAGCAGCGATGTGCCTCCCAGCAGGAATCCGTAGCTGGGCCCGAACACGTACCCTCCGCACAGGATGAGCAAGAAGATCGGGCTGAACCCGCCGATCCCGGTGACCAGGGCGGCCCGGGCGGCAGCGTCGAGGGCCGAGAGCGTCGCAAGGAGCGCGAAGGCGCGGGCATCCAACCGGCGGCCCGCCACCTCGATGGCCGCCAGCGCAGCCAGTGTTCCGACCCCCACAGCGATGCCCGCGCCTGCCGCCGGCCCGCCCAGGCCCAGGAAGGGCCAGACGAAGAGGATGGCGCCGAACCCCGAGGCAAATGCCAGGGCCGCCGTGGGCGTCCGGGCCGTCGTGGGCGTCCGGGCCGTCGTGGGCGTCCGGGCCGTCGTGGGTGTCCGGGCCGTCGTGGGTGTCCGGGCTGCCGTGGGTGTCCGGGCTGCCGTGGGTGTCCGGGCCGTCGTGGGTGTCCGGGCTGCCGTGGGCGTCCGGGCCGTCCGCCGGCCCGCCCGGTCTCGCTCAATCGAGGTCACCTCGCCGCCTCCACCGTCGGGGCCACGGCCACGGCCCGACCCCCCTCGACAAGGACGACCCGATCGCCCAGCTCCGTCGCAAGCTCTGCGTCGTGGGTTGCGAGCACCACCGAACAGGCGTCGCCAGCAAGGCCGCGGAGTACCTTCGCCAGGGCGAGGCGAGAGCCGGCATCCATGCCGCGGGTGGGCTCGTCCAACAACGCCAGTGCCGGCCGGCCAACCAGGACCGCGGCCAGGGCGGCCCGCTGGCGCTGACCGGTCGAGAGATCCCGGGGATCCCTGGAAGCGAGGTCGCCCAGTCCGAGCTGGCCGAGGATCCTCGTCGGATCGTCGGCCCTCTGCGACCAGCGCAGGGTCTGGCGAAGCTCGGCGAGCACGCTACGCCGGTGGAGCAGGCTGCCGGGATCCTGGGGCAGGTAGGCGACCCGTGGCCCTCCCGGCGCCTGCCCCTTGGCAGCCCCGGGCATCGCCCGCCCTGCGAGCGGGGGCAAAAGGCCCGCAATCGTGCGCAGGAGGGTGGTCTTGCCTGCCCCGTTCGGCCCGGTGAGCACGACTATCTCACCCGCACACCCAGACAGGTCCACCCCTTCGACGACCGCTCGGCCGGCGATCCCCGCTGTGACCCCGGCGAGAGACCAGGCCTCCCCGGATGGTGCCACGCGGGTGGCCGCCGCCCCTTCGGCCACCGCCCCTGCGAGCGCCGCCCCTCCGGCCACCGCCCCTGCGACCGCCGCACCTCCGGCGGCCACCGTCCCCGTCCCAAGCAGCCCTGCCCCAAGCAGCCCCGGCTCCGCCAGGCGACCCCCCTCCATGACCAACAGCCGGGAGGCGCCTGGCAGCCGTCCCAGCCGCTGCTCGGCCACCACGACACTATGGCCGTCGCTCGCCAAGTCGTCGAGGATTGCCCGCAGGGCAGTGATTCCCGTTTGGTCCAGCTGGGACGTGGGCTCGTCGAGGGCCACTGTCTCAGGCGCCGCGGCCAGGGCGGCGGCCAGGGCGACTCGCTGGCGCTCCCCTCCGGACAGGGTGCTCAGGCGGCGCCCACCGAGCCCTGCGATGCCAACCCGCTCGAGGGCGGCGCCCACCAGGGCCTCCACGGCACGGGGGTCGAAGCCAAGGTTCTCGGGGCCAAATGCAACCTCTCTCGCCACCGTCCCTCGAACAGATCCGACCTCGGCCTCCTGGAAGACGAATCCGACGCGGCGCGCCATGACTCGGGTGGGGGTAGCCAGGACGTCCATCCCGGCGACGACCGCCGAACCGGCTATGCGACCGCCGTGGAAGTGAGGGACCAGGCCATTTAGGAGGCGTAGCAGGGTCGACTTCCCCGACCCTGAGTCCCCGCCGACCAGCGTGAGCCCAGCTTTCAGCTCCAGGCTCACGTCGAACAAGGCGGCGGGCACCTGCTCGGACCAGGGATACCAATAGCAGAGGTGCTCGATAGTGGCCGTCGGCATCACGGCGCGCTTGCGGGGACGAGCAGGGCCGCCAGGATCAACATCACCGGTGGGCCCAGGGCGGCTACGCCGAACGCCGGGACGCCCAGGGTGGGGTACGGGTACCACACCCCGATAGCGCCGGCGGCCCGTAGCGCCACGAAGCCGCCCAGCGCGACCAGGGACCCCGCCGCGACCGCCAAGTTGGCTGGGCTGCGCTGGGTCCCGTGCCGACCGGCATGCACGCCGGAGCCGAATGCCCGAGCTTCCATTGCTTCGCCCAGCTGCAGCGACCTCTCGATGGCGCCGGAGAGCACCGGCACCACCAGGTCGGCTACCCCCCTCACGCCGCGGGCTCGCCAGCCCCGAAGGCGTTGGGTGTCGCGTACGGTCACGAAGCTCGTGGCCAGGGCGGGCAGCAGGTTGAGCGCCGCCCCCAGGGCCGTCCCGGTCCGAGCCAGGCAGGTGGGTAGCCCGTCCACCAGGTCTGTCGGCTCTATCACCAAAGAGAGGGCTGCGGTCACCGACACCGCCGCTACCAGCCCTAGCGCGATACCAGCGCCAAAGGCGAACCCTTCCACAGTGACCGGGCCCCCGACCAGCGGCAGCCAGGCGGGCAGCGTCACCAGGATGCTCGAGCCGGTGTGACTGAGGAGCCCGTTGACGACGACGGTGATGATCCCGAGGAGCGTGACCCCGACAGCGAGGGGGCGCAGGTGGCGACCAGGGACCAGCCGGCGGGCGAGAAGGATCCAAGCCGCCACCAGCACAAGTCCCCTCTCGATTGGATCGTTTCCAGCCAGGCCAATCGCCAGGCCAGCCAGCACCCAGAGACCCAGGGCCAAAGTCCGGCCGAGCCCGAGCCCGGCCTCGAGCCGGGCCGGCCGGCCCGAGGCCAGGGCTGACGCGAGGCTCACCTGAGTGGCGGTGGCACCGACGGAGGCGCCGCGCTGCCCTTTGCCGGGTCGTAGCGGAGGCCGAGGGAGTCGCCGGGCGTGAGCGTTATGCCGCTGATCCCGGTGGACGCCGAGGACCAGCCACTGGCTCCTCTGGCCACGAACAGGGCCCAGTAGGGCTGGCCGGCGGGCAGGCAGTCCAGGTAGTGGGCCGGGACGTGGTCGACTTGGCAGACGGCCAGCCCAAAGCTGTAGGTTTTGGTCCCGACCTCGACCCCGGCCGAGCGAAGGGCCGAAAGTGCCGAGAGGCCTTTGCCCCCGCCCACGCAATCCGATACCACACTTGCCGGGGACGACTCCACCACGACCGCCACCAACGCCCTGCTCTGCGCGCCGGAGCACTGATGGGCTGCCGTCGTCGTGGCCCCACGAAGGGACTTTGGCGACGCAGCTCCCCCGCAAGCAGCTCCCAGCAGCGGGAGCCCGAGCCCGACGACGAGTAGGGCGCCAAGGGAACGCCGGCGCCTGGTGTGGGGCAGGCCAAGCCTCATGTTGTTGCCTCCTCCGGGGTGTCTCGCCCCGTAGTAGCTGAGGGGGTGGTCAGTATCCTGACTCCCGGATCGACGCTTCCCCCACCTTCCAGCCCCTTGCGGAGCCGTGGTACAGAAGGCTTGCTCCCCGGACACAGTGGCGGCACCGCGCCGGACTTGCACCGGCTTCCTGGTCCCACTCCCCTTGGTCTTTGAGCCCCAGACTACCCTGGCGAGGGCAGCCGGCGCAGCCGTCTCAGGCGCCAGTGGCGGGCTAGCGCTGGCGGCGCGATCTGGTCGTGTTTGTAGCCCATATAGGTACACAAACACGACCAGATCAACGGCGAAGACCCATAAGCCGCCGCGTCCAGGCGAAAGGGAGGCCGGCGACCTCAGCCTGGTCGCTCCGCAGCGTCCCCCCCCGCTGGCGGCCCAGTCACTGGCACTGGTCGAACAAGGTTGATCGCGCCCCATTAGGCTTGCGCGGGTCATGGGCCAGCGCACTGCGCCCTACGACGCCGCCAGCCCTCTTCCGCAGGGTGCCGAGAAAGTGGCCGTCGTGAGGGACATGTTCGATTCGATAGCCCCCCGCTATGACCTGGTCAACCGGGTGATAACCTTCTCGCTCGACAAGGGTTGGCGGCGGCGCACGGTGCGTTCCCTCGACTTGGGACGGGGAGCGCGAGTCCTGGACGTGGCGTGCGGCACCGGGGACCTCTGCCGGGAGCTGCGCGCTGCCGGCGCGCACCCGGTGGGCCTGGACCTGTCGTGGGGCATGCTCGCCCATGCCCGCACCATTGCTCCCCTCGTCCAGGGCGACGGCCTGCGCCTCCCTCTGCCCGACGCCTGCCTGGACGGCGCCGTCTCCGGCTTTGCCCTGCGCAACGTGGCCGACCTCCCTGGCCTGTTAGCGGAGCTGGCCCGCGTCGTGCGTCCAGGGGGACGCATCGCGTTGTTGGAGGTTGCCCAGCCGGAGAACGCCCTCCTGCGACTGGGCCATGGCGCCTACTTCGGCCATGTGGTCCCGCGCATTGGGGCCGTCCTCTCGGATGGCAACGCCTATCGCTACCTGCCCCGCTCTGTCGCCTACCTTCCGCGCCCCGCCGCGATGCTGGCGATGTTGGCCGCAGCCGGCTGGGCGAGGCCGGAGCGCAGGGCTCTCACCGGTGGGGTGGCGCAGCTGTTGACCGGCACCAGGGCCGCCCCGTGAACGAGCACCCGAGTGACCTGATCGCACGAACAGTCGAGCTGGACGCACACGAAGGGGGGCGCCTGGACCTGCTCGCCCTGGCCGGGGACGACGGGAAGCTGTTCGAATGCGAGGGAGCGGGCCTGGCCTGCCTTGGCCAAGCCCTGGTGCTGGACCTGCCCGACGGCCTCGGCGCACCCACCGGCCCTGGCGGCCTCGGCGCACCCACCGGCTCCGGCGGCCCCACCGGCCCCACCGGCCCCGCCGCACCCGCCGCACCCACCCGCCTCGGCGCCGCGGAGCGAATCGTAAGCATGCTGGGCCAGATCGAGGCCCACGGGAGCCTCCCGATAGCTGGCAGCGGCCCGATAGCGGTCGGCGCCCTGCCTTTCGACCTCGGCGCCCCGGCCTCCCTGGTCGTCCCAGCGGTCACCTTCGGGGTCAGCAGGGACGGCACCGCGTGGCGGACCACGGTCTCGCGCCGCGGTGACCCAGAGCCGGCACTGCCTGGCGCCGCCCGAGCACCGAGCGAGGCGCCCTGGCCCCCCGACCGCTTCACCCTCAGCTCCCCGTGCCCTCACGACAAGTGGTGCGAGAAGGTGGCGAGCGCGGTGGCACAGGTCGAGTCGGGCCAGCTCGCAAAGGTCGTCCTGGCTCGCGAGGTCTTGGTGGAGGCCAACCGGAAGCTCCTGGTGAGCGACATCCTCGGCCGCCTTCGCGCCCTGTACCCGTCCTGCACCATCTTCTCGATGGGAGGTTTCGTGGGGGCGAGCCCCGAGCTGCTGGTTAGCCGCCGGTCGTCATCCGTGCTGTCGCATCCCCACGCCGGGACCGTGGCCCGTAGCGGTGACCCCGACACCGACGACGCCCTGATAGCAGAGCTCATGAAGTCGCCAAAGGAGCGCCGGGAGCACCGCGTGGTGGTCGAGGGCATAGCCAGTGCGCTGACTCCCCTGTGCCAGCGCCTGGACGTCCCCGAGGAGCCCTCGATAGTGCTCCTGCGCAACGTATCCCACCTGGCAACCCTCATCCAGGGGGAGCTGGGCCCGAACGCCCCCAGCGCGCTCGGCCTCGCGGCAATGCTGCACCCCACTCCGGCGGTGGCCGGGACCCCGACGGGTGCCGCCCTCGAGCTGATCGCCGAGCTCGAGGGGATGGACAGGGACCGCTACGCAGGCCCCGTTGGCTGGGTCGACAGCCGCGGCGACGGGGACTGGGTGGTGGGGATCCGCTCGGCGACCCTCGACGGGACGACTGCGAGGCTGGTGGCCGGGGTGGGAGTGGTGGCCGGGTCGGACCCCCGCGAGGAGCTGGCCGAGACCCAGCTCAAGCTGCAGGCCCTGCTCGCCGCCGTGGTCCGCCCGTAGGTCCTCGGGGCCTCAAGAAGCCTCGCGCAGCCGAGCCGCCCGCCTGGCACGGCGGATGGCCCTGCGCTCCTCCTCGTCCAACCCGCCCCACACGCCGTACTCCTGGTTGGTCTGCAGGGCGAACTCCAGGCACTCCTCGCGCACCCCGCAGCGCCCGCACACGGCCTTGGCGTTGGCGATCTGGGTCTCCGCAGGCCCGGTGACGCCAACCGGGAAGAACAGGCCAGGGTCGACAGCTCTGCAGGCCGCACCCCCACGCCACTGACCACTGTCCCAACCTGGCTGATCCACTTGCTCCTCCGGCACGCACCGATGCTCGACAGCCCGGCATCGCCCTCACAGTCCCACGGGCTTCGAGATTCTAGTCGGAATATGCCCCCTCCCGCCCCACACCCGTGCCCACTAACCCGCAGTGATCCCACTGCCCTCGACCTCTGGCCCCATCAGCTTCGAGCCGCTCAGCATCCCGACGCTCAACGCCAGCACCACCAGGCCCACCACCTCGCCCGCGCGCCGTGCTGGCGAGGTTGCTATCGCCTCCCCGAAGGCAAGGGCGCCAATCAGGATGCTGACCACGGGGTCGAGGACCGACAAGATCGGCAACGACGCCCGCAGTGGCCCTGCCTGGAAGGCGCTCTGGGCAATCACCAGGCTGGCGAGGCC
>JBOGGU010000046.1:0-2148 GCA_050744085.1 Acidimicrobiales bacterium | reverse complement strand
CCTGTTGGACGACGAGCTGATCGCCTCTTTGGCCGCGGTGGTGGAGCGCCACGCCGACCGCATCATCACCGAAGCCATCGCCCCCACCGTGCACTGGGCCAGGACCAGCTCTGCCGTGGGCAGCCTGCGACGTGGCCCGGCCCATCAGTCGTCGTCCTCGTCCAAGCCCATTGCGGGCTGAGATCGGGGTGCTCAACCAGTTAGATGCCGATGCAAGGGCGGCCTTCACAGCCCGCTATGGGCACCCGGACATGGGCCCGGTGGTGGTGCTCATCCCCGCATACAACGAGGGGCCCAGCATTGGCCCGGTCCTCAACCGGATTCCCGACGAGCTGCTGGGCCAACGTGTCTCGTGCCTGGTTGTCGTCGACGGGGCCACCGACGACACTGCGGAAGTGGCGGATGCCCACGGTGCTTTCGCTTGCGTGGCGCACACCAACCGTGGCCAGGGTGCGGCGCTGCGACTCGGCTACGACGTGGCCATGGAGCACGGTGCGGCCTACATAGTGGTCATCGACGCGGACGGCCAGTACGACCCTGAGGAGATGGAAGGCCTGGTGAAGCCGTTGGCTGCTGGCCAGGCTGACCTGGTGCTCGGGTCTCGCCGTCTGGGCCACGCCGAGGTCGACGACCGGTTCCGCTACGCCGGCGTGGTGCTGTTCTCCGCGCTCATCAGCCGCCTGACCCGCTCGAGGGTGACCGACTCCTCCAGTGGCTTCAAGGCGCTAACCGCAGCTGTGGCGTCGGCGGTCGAGCTGAACGAGCCCCAGTACCAGGCATCAGAGCTCCTGATAAGCGCGCTGGGCCGGGGGTTCAGGGTTGTCGAGGTCCCAGTGACCATGCGCCCTCGCACCGCCGGGTTCACCAAGAAGGCGCCCAATCTGGCCTACGGCCTCCACTACGCCCGGGTGATCCTCAGGACCTGGCTGCGGGAGCGTTGAGCCCTCCCGCCGCGGCCCGCGGCGAGCGCAGGGCTGGGAGTGGCCCCTCGACGGTGCTGGTAACCGGTGGGGCCGGCTTCATCGGTTCTGTCGTTGTCCGGCGGCTCCGGGAGCAGGGGGTCGCGGTGCGGGTCGCCGACCTCAACCCGAGCCGGCTCGGCGTCGGGGAGGAGTGCGTGGTGGGGGACCTGCGCAGTGCCGAGGTGCTGGCGCAGGCGCTGACCAGTGATGTATCCGCAGTGCTCCACCTGGCGGCCATGACCTCCGTGCTCGAGTCCAAGAGCCGTCCTGAGGAGGTCTTCGAAACCAATGTTGGGATAACTGCGGCCCTGTTGGAGCGCTGCCGGGCCCTCGGCGTGAGCCAGCTGGTGCTTGCATCCACCAACGCCGTGATCGGCAGCGGCCTCGACGAGACTGGAGCCGCCGCCATCGACGAGATGGCGCCACTCCGCCCGCTCACCCCGTACGGGGCAACCAAGGCCGCAGGGGAGATGCTGGCTTGCGCCTACGCCGCTTCGTACGCGATGACCACCTGCTCGATCCGGTTCACCAACGTCTACGGGCCGGGGATGGCCTTCAAGGACAGCTTCGTGCCCCGCCTCATGCGGGGGGCGCTGTCCGGTGCCAAGGTGCACATTTACGGCGGCGGCAAGCAGGTCCGCGACTACCTGCACGTCTCGGACGCGGTCGAGGCCATGCTGCTCGCCTGGCGCGACGGGCTCTGCGGGCCGCTCACGGTTGGCTCGGGGGTGTCTACCTCGGTGCTGGAGCTGGCCGATGCCGCCCGGGCTGCCACCGGTCGGGACATCGACACCGACCACGTGGAACCCCCCGCCGGGGAGATGCCCGCCGTGGTGGTTGAGATCGCACGCGCCCGCGCGCTCGGCTTCGAGCCGCGCGTCACCCTGGCGGAGGGCCTGGCGGACACCTGGAGGGACTTCCTCGCCCGTGAGGGTTGACCGAATCAGCCAACCCGACTCGACACGCAGACACATCGTGGCTAGTATCCGTTCCCACCACATGGTCCGGGCCATAGGGGTCAGGATCAGGGGACGCAAGGTGGCCTGTCATGACGAAGCGTAAGGACCGCTCGGGGATTGCTCCGAGGAAGCGGGGGGGGGCGTTCGGGCCAGTAGTGGCCTGATCCTTCGTGCCACGACCCTGGTAGCGCTCATCTCCCTGATCGGTTCCCTGGCAGCGGCGGTCC
>JBOGGU010000045.1:0-12549 GCA_050744085.1 Acidimicrobiales bacterium | reverse complement strand
AGGTGTCCATCTCGGCCTCCATCCGCCTGGCGAGGCTCTCCAGCCGCCGGATCATGATGCCACCCAGAGAGGTCCCCACGCGATCCGCGACCGCCGCGGGCACCGATACCTCCAGCGACTCCTCGGTCCTGCCCAAGCCGGCCACGGCATCGTCGAGCTTGTGCTCGAGCGCCGGGCCCACGCTGGCAGCCACCGCCGTCGCCACCTCGTCCCGGAACTGGGCGAGCACCGCCTCCTGCCTGGCCGCCAGCGCCGTCGCCACCTCGTCGGAGAGGTGCACCAGTGCAGGGTCCCGAGTGGTGGGCGGCTCCCCCGCCGGGGCCGGCGGCCCGTCGGCTACGACTGCCGGCTCCGGCTCCGGGTCCGGGTCGACCTTGGGGGCCTTGCGCTGGTCCTGATCGTCTGGGGGCATGGCCCACCGTACCGGGTCCCGCAAATGGCAACGATGTGAGTAGAGCCGGACTGGAGGGCCTCTACGCCAGGTTGGAAGCAGTCCTTCGGGGAGGCGCTGGCCAGCACGGGTCCTTCCGCCTGGATGACTCGATCCTCGACGACCGCGGCTCGCTGGACGCCGCCCTTGCGGGGCTGGCCGGCTGGGTGGCCTCTACACTGGTTCAGCTGGGCGACCTGGACCTGGCGTTCCTAACCCCCCGAAGACGACCAGCGCTCGACCGACCCTGACCGCGGCCGGTCCCGGCCGCCGTCCGTCCCCACCGACAAGGGACGGCACAGGGCCGTTCGGTGGCGGCTGGAGGCTCTGTTATGGTCATGCCATGAGTAGGGTCCGCACACGAGCAACTCGGACGGCGAGGCCGCCTCTTTCCGCTACCACTAGGGGACGATGGAAGCAGCGCCGGAGTCCTTGGTCAGGTTGCTTTCGGACCGCACCGACTGAGGCGGGGCGCATCAGCGGGGCGGGCAGAGACTCGAGCATCACGGCCTGGTGAGCGTCACCAGCCGGTCTGATATTCCCGGGCGGGTCCGCTTCCACGTGCCGGAGATCCACCGCCGGCCCGGCATGGCCGATGCCCTGGCCCGGGCGGTGTCGGATCTCGGATACGTCAGCACGGCGAGGGCGGATCCGGTTACCGCCAGCCTGCTGGTGCACATGGAGCCTTCGTGCCAGGCGGCCGCGGTAGCCATCGAAGTGGAGTCGCTGGTGGTGGGACTGAGCGGGGACGGGCCGCCGTCTCGACCAGCGGAGCGATCCCCGCTGCGCCGGGTACTGTCCACCGCTCTTCCCGACCCGGCCCGGATCAGCGGGCCGGTCCTGCTCAGCGCGGCGGGCGAATCTCTGAGCCTGCTGCAGAACCTGGCCACCTTCAGCGTGCTGAACCTCGTCGGCGGCGACAGCCCGGCCATCCTGCGCAGGCTCGGCTTCAAGACCATGAGAAGCCAGTCCACTGCACTGGCCGCGGCCAGCGTTGGCCTGGCCGGTGCCAGCGCCGTCGTGAAGCAGCACCGCGCCCGCTCCTGGCAGCGGGTGTCTCGCCAGGCCGAGCACCGGCTCAGGACCGAGTTGTTCTGGCAGGTCGAGCAGCAGGATCTGTACTTCTTCCACCACAATGGGACCGGACCGGTCCTCATGTCGCTCACCCGAGAGGTGGACAACGTAGGCTCCTTGATCGAATCCGGCGACGCCTTGGTAAAGACCCTGATGATCGTCGCCCTGGGCGGGATCGCCCTGCTCCGCACATCGTCGGGGGCCACCGTGCTCATCGGCACCGCCCTGCCCCTGGTCATGATCGCGGCCCGGCTGCTCGGCCCCCGGACCAAGGCTGCGTTCGCTCGGTCGGGCCCCGCTGCCGCTGACCTCACCAAGGCCTTGGAGAACCTCCTGTCCGGGATCGTGGAGGTCAAGAGCTTCTGCGCCGAGGTGGCGGAAGCCAGGCGGGTGGACTCACTCAGCGGCCAGCTGTCCGAGGTCCGCCAAGCCGCCAGCCTGGCCTCGAGCCTGCAGTCGGGCGTGGTGGAGGCCCTGCTCGGCGCCAGCGGCTCACTGGGGCTGACGAGGGTGGCGCGCCAGGTCATGGACGGCAACGTGGTGCCCTCCCGGTTCGTGAGGACGGCATTCTGGGTCCCGACGATCATGAGGGCCTTCGGGGCGAGCGCCCAGCTCTCGCGTAGCTATTACACCGCGAAGGCCAGCGCTGCTGGCCTGCTCGGGGTCCTCGAGGCCCGCCCTGGCGTGCGCAGCGGGGACGGGCGCCCGGCACCGGGCGCGTTGGCAGGCGACATCCTGATCGACCGGGTCTCGTTCGGCTACGAATCGTCGAAGCCAGTGCTGAAGGAGGTCTCGCTGACCATCCCCGCCGGCTCGCAGGTCGGCATCGTGGGGCCCAACGGATCCGGCAAGAGCACCCTGCTGTGGCTGCTGCTGCGCTTCTACGACCCCGACTCCGGCCGCATCGCCATCGGCGGCCACGACCTCCGGGAGCTCGACGTGGCCGACATCCGCTCCGCCGTAGCTTTCGTGAGCCAGGACGTCTACCTCTTCGACGACACCCTGGAGGCCAACCTTCGGTACGGCCGGCCGGATGCTTCCAGCGACCAGGTGGCCGCGGCGGTCGACGCGGCGGGGGTGGCCGGAATGCTGGGCGAGCTTCCCGACGGGCTGGCCACCCGACTCGGCGAGCGGGGCCTCCGGCTATCGGGGGGCCAGCGCCAGCGCGTCGCCCTGGCCCGGGCCCTGCTCAAAGATGCGCCGATACTGGCCCTGGACGAGGCGACCTCCCACCTCGACTACGAGGCCGAGGCAGCCCTCAAGACCAGCCTGCGGGCAGCGACCTCGGGCAGGACGGTGGTGCTGATCGCCCACCGCCTGTCCAGCATCCGCGACCTGGACAACATCGTCGTGATCGACGCCGGGAGGGTGGTCGAGCAGGGGAGCCACGACGACCTGGTGGCACACGGCGGCATCTACCGTCGGCTGTGGACCCTGCAGAGACCGCAGTAGGTCGCTCCGCCCGCAGCGGGGACGGTTCAGAGCTCGACGGGGATGTGGCCGAGGCCGTGCAGCATGAGGCTCCCCCGCCACACCAGCTGCTCGGGTGGGACGGCCAGGCGCAGGCGGGGCAGGCGCCGGAGGAGGGTGCCGATCCCGATCTGGCACTCGGCTCGGGCCAGCGCCGCTCCGAAACAGGCGTG
Organism: Acidimicrobiales bacterium; assembly: GCA_050744085.1. Classification (GTDB taxonomy): domain Bacteria; phylum Actinomycetota; class Acidimicrobiia; order Acidimicrobiales; family JAJPHD01; genus JAVKSL01. The sequence continues at coordinate 9,402 of JBOGGU010000045.1, read as the reverse complement.
AGCTCCCCTCCCGAAGGCCATGTGGCCCTGGTCGCCTCGTCTCGGCCAGATCCAGTCGGGCCGCTCGAAGCGGTCCTCGTCCCGGTTGGCGGACGTCAGCACCACGATCACGGAGTCGCCCGCAGCGATACGCCTCCCGCCGATCTCGATGGCCTGGCGGGCGTAGCGACGGACGGTGGCCCCCGGGGAATCGTATCTTAGAAGCTCCTCGACGGCGGGGCCCAAGAGGCCGGGGTCGGCCCGCAGGTCCGCCATCAGGCTATGTGGGTCACCCAGCAGTGCCACCATGGCATTGCCGATGAAGCTGCCAATGGTCTCGAAGCCGTCTGCAAGCACCAGCCAGACGAGGCCGACCAGATCCGCCTGGACCAGGTCCAGGTCCAGCAGCCCGCTGATCATGTCGTCGCGGGTCTGGCGCCTGCGGTCCTCCAGGACTGCGGTGAGATAGGAGACGACGTCGTGGTCCGCGACCCGGCTCCGTCGTGCCACCTCCCCGGCGGTCATCTCCAGGTCGCAGTCGATCAGAACCCGGGACCACTCCACGAAGAGCGCCGCGTCCCCGAGGGGAAGGCCGAGCAGCTCGAGGATGATGGTCATAGGCAGGGCGTAGGCGAAGTCGCCGGCCAGGTCCATCCGACCCGACGGGATGTGCTCGTCGATCAGCTGATCGGCCACCGCCTGGATGCGGGGGCGCAGCGCCGCCACCCGGGATGCGGCGAAATACCTCTTGACGCTGTCGCGAAGGACGGTGTGCCTGGGAGCGTCGCAGTTCGTCATCACCCGGCTGAGGGGGCCGGAGCCGGGCTCGTGGCCGTCGGGGCTGCCGCCTACTACCGGGTCGCTCGAGAACGACCGGCTGGTGAGCACGCGGTGGGCGTCTTCGAAGCGGGTGACCATCCAGGACCCCTCCCCCTGGGGGGGCTCGACCCAAGCGACCCGCTCGCTCGCTCGCAACCTCGCGTAGAGAGGGAACGGATCGGCCAGCCCGTCGGCGGTGAAGAGCGCAGCCGACACCGGATGGGCCAGGCCCTGCCCGCTGCCGGCTTCGCCGTCCGGCGGTGCCTGGCACGGTCGCGAGAGCCCGGATGCCGCCATCTCAGACCCGTCGCACGACGGTGGGCACCTCAGTCGGCGGGTCCGGCGGCGGAAGATACCCGAGGACCGGAGTGGGCTCGCCCGCCGACCGGGGCGGCATCACCGCCCGCGTCCGAGGCCGACCCGGCGGCGCAGGCCCACTCCCACCTGGCTTCCTGGGCCATGTCGGAGAACTCTTCCATGGCCCGCGCCGACACCTCTCTCAACTTCAGGTTGGCGCCGATGGTCGCCTTGATGCCCTCTTTCACGATCACCCGCCACTTGGGAGCCGCGACGGCTCCCAAGTAGATGCCCACGGCCAGACCGGTCGTGGCGCCCCATCTCTTCACGGTCACTCCTGGGCGCCACTGGCGCCGGTCGCGGCTTCCAGCTTGGCCTCGAGCGCTTGGATTTTGGCGTTGAGCTCGGCGATCCTGGCCTCGGCATCACCGGCCCCGACCTTGGCCAGGCCGAGCAGATCGGTGAGGTGGTGTCCGGTGGTTGCCTTGGAGAAGGAGCTAGTGCTCACCAGGACCAGGGCGGGAAAGCCGATCACCGCCTTGGCAAATAGCCCCGCAGCCGCGTACCGGATCCCGGTTGCGACGTTGCCGGTAAAGATATTGCTGCCGCCGGGCAACACGACCTCACTTGCGAACAGGCCCGCGGTTCTTAGCAGTGAGGCGGCACCCATTGCGTTGGTTTCAGACATCGGACTCCTCTCAGTTCGAATGAACCATCATCTCTCCCTATGACCGGCACCCACCCGTCGTCGGTTCGGATCCTCGCCGGAACTCGTCGTTCGAGCACCGACGGCGACGAGTCTGTTACGACCCGTCGCCGTCGGTGCTCCGGCCCAAAACCCGGGGGCCTCCATCAATCGAAGGTGGCGTAGTTGCTGTAAGACAGCAACGCACTCTCGACCGGGTCCGAGCTCTCCGACTGGCTTGAGTCAGTAGCTTCGGAGAACTTGTCGCGCTCTCGTACGGTAACGGTCCTCATATGGCTTCACCTCCTTTCTTGGCTACGTGCACTTTTGTGCAGGGTCGATCGACTCGTCACGGCGTCGGTGTCTACTCGACACGGGCCGACGCGACCACGAAGTCCATGTGGGCCCCCGTGGTGCCTTCGCCCAGGCCCAGATGGAAGGTACCCGCGCCCTCATTGAGCTGGGAGTTGAGGCGCCACCTGACCGATGGGCCGATGGAGGTGTTGCTGCCGAGGCCAAACTCGGTCAGGTGCATCCCGTAGTCGGGGTTGGTCACCTCGGAGATCTCTTCCAGGTACTCCCTATCACCAGCGGTGGCGGAGCACAGGGCACTCTCACGGATCTCCAGACGGACAGGACCGTTCTCGACCAGCTCGGCCCGAAGCCTCCTCGCCCTGGCGACGCGCTCCTCACCCGCTGGCGTGGCCCTAGCGTCCTGGGCCGCCAGCACCCCCACTGTCTCGGCGTAGCCGTCCACCACGAAGGCGTCGCACCAGCTGCCGATCTTGGGCGCCGTGAGCTGTACCTCGCAGTAATCGGCCACGCTCACCCATTCACCGGTGGCGATGGTCAGGTCAACCGAGGTGAACACCTGGATGTCGTCGCCGATCCGGCATCGCAGGTCCGTACCGGGCCCGGTGAAGTGAAGCACGCCGTCGGACTTGTTGCGGAGCATCTCCAACCAGGCCTCGTTCTGCTCCAAGCCGGCCTGGAAGTCAGTCTCCAGGATGCGCTCGACCGTGTAGACGACGGTGTCGGGATCGTCGTCGAAGGCGACGATGGGGACGAACAGCACCCGGCAGTTGGCGAACTGCGCTCTCAGGCTGCGATCGGCCTTCCGGTGGCACATGACCAGCACGACGTTGGAGTCGTCGGTCAAGGCCAGCGCCGGCGACCAGGGGGATCCGGCTATGCCTCGATCCGACAGGCAGCTGAGCACGCTGGCGTCGTCGCTGAGGGCCAGGAACGGCTCGCCGTTGGTGAGCTGCCCCAGCTTGTGATCACCCACCACAGCGGCCGCCCGAGCCGCTAGGTCCGCCGGGACCGTGCTCTCGCCGGTCACCTCGCTGTCTCGGTGGTGAGCCACAGGTCTGGCATGGAATCTCCCCTCTGGGTGATAGGCCTGCACCGGCTGATACTGATAGTCAATCAGCTGGCTCTCGCTTTGTCAAGTGGCCAACGACATCCGATGCAGTGCCCTCGAAGCGGTTCGGCGGGTCCCAATCAGCTCTGTGAGACGAAACCTGGCGCGATCTGTGACGCCTCGGACCCGAGCGGCCGGGCGTCGAAGAAGGACAGGCACTGGAGGAACGCCTGCCAGCTCCCCAGGACCCGGACCTTGCCCTCCTGGAGCGCCAGCACCGGGTCCAGCATCCGCATGCCCAACCCGAGCAGCACCCAGACGTCCGCGCTGACCACCAGGTCCGGATCCTGAGCGGGACCCTCGTGGGTCTCCAAGCTGCCGTTGTCCACGACCAGGTGGAAGGACTCGCCTCCGGTCCGCAGCTCACATACCTGCCGGGCCCCGACCGAGCGCTCCGGGCGAAAGACTCCTTCGAGTGAAGCGAGCAACCAGCGTGGTTGGAACACGACCCCCGGAGTTGGGGCCTCCAGGAACTGACGCCCCCAGCCGGCCAGGGCTCGAAGGGTGGGGACCAACCCCGCCCCCAACTCGGTCAAGCTGTACACATCCTCCACATGCGCAATGACTCCCGTATCCTCCAGCGATCGCAGCCGCTCGGTCAATAGGTTCGAGCTGATGCCCGGAAGGCCGCCCAAGAGCTGGCCGAAACGCCGCCCGCCCGCCACCAGCTCCCTGATGATCAGCAGTGTCCAACGTTCCCCAACCAGATCGAGGGCTCTTGCGAGCGCGCAGTAGTGCCCGTAGGCCCGTTTTGCCATGAGTGGCCCCCCCCCCAGGGTCGTGTAGTTCATCCTGGCCTCGCGAAAACTGGGGTCGCGAGGTGCCCAACATCGACACCTTAGATCATCGATACCTATACTCTGCAGCTAGCATATCTGAAGCATGAGCGCGTTCCGCCTCCCCGGCGGGCGGGCGAACGCCACGTCTCCGGCAACACAGACCTCGGAAGGTGGAAGCAGTGAGCTGTGAAACTGTGCTGGATGAGCTGGCAACGGTGGCGGCGGAGGGATGGGCAGGGATCCGAGACGGGCCCTACTGGGCTCATGTGATCGCCAACGGCGTCGACAGGAGGCTGTACGTGGCGACGATGGTAGAGCTGTATCACTACACCCGGCACAACTCGATCAACCAGGCCTTCGCGACGTGGCGGGTGGCGCCGGAGGACTCGGAGCTGTTGAGCTACTGCTACCGGCACGCGGATGACGAGCTCGGACACGAGAGGATGATCCTCAACGACCTGGAGAGCTTCGGAGTCCCGGCCGACGAGGCCGTTTCGGGCGATCCCATGCCGGCGACCCAGGCTCTCATGGGATACCTGTACGGGGTGGGCCTCCACCAGGGTGCAGTCGCCCGGCTGGGCTACAGCTACTGGGCTGAGAGCTCCTACGAGCACATCGGGGAGCTGGTGGGCCACGCACAGTCTGATCTGGACCTGGCGCCACAGCAGATGACCTTCTTCCTCGCTCACCAAGACCTCGATACGACCCATGCCGAGGAGGTCAGGAGGATGATCAGCCGGTTCGTGCGGACTGACGAGGAGCACAGGCAAGTCAAGGGAGTGGCGCGGACCACGCTGTACTTGACCGGCCAGATCCTGGACAACGTCATCAGGGCCTACTGCGCGGCTGAATCCAGCGAGAGGGATCAGCGTCGACCCGATGGACCCGTTCACGTTCCATGTCGTTCGCTCTGATACCGAGCTGTGCACCGCTCGCTCGTTGCGCCAGACCGTATATCGCCAGCGCCTCGGAGTGTCGTTGTCCGAGAGCCTCGATGAAACCGAGCGCGACAGGCTCGGGTACGTCTTCCTGCTCAGCCGGGGCGGAGAACCGGTCGGCACGGCCCGGATCGTCCCGACCTCGTGCGCCGTCGTCGAGCTCCGACGATTCGGCTGGTTGCCCGTGGATGCGGGCGAGGATTTGCACTGCGGAGAGGTCGGCCGTATCGCCACGCTCAAGGGCGTCAGGTCGAACGGGATGCCCACCAGCCTGGTCCTGATCGCCTGGAGCGCCCGCTGGCTCCTGCGCTACTCGCCGCTCTGTCGCTACGTGGCGTACAATCGCCTCGCCCTCCTGCCCCTGTGGAGGAGGCTGGGAGCCCTGGATACGGGGGTGCGCTTCGTCATCGCCGAGCGCGGTGGTGCCGAGTATGCCGTGATTAGGGGCGACTTCCACGAGGTGGTGTCGAAGACCAAGATGATGGACAATAGCTCCCTCGAGCTGGTCCTGAGCAAGGCATGAGGGCTGGCGAGCGGGACCGTCAGGATCGCCCCGGGGGGATCTTCATCTACGGCTACCACGGGTTCCAGAACGTGGGCGCGGAGTGCCGCATGCTGGCCATAGTCGACCAGCTCCGACGCCGCCTTCCGGAGATCCGCATTACGGTGTCGAGCTTCCACAGGGGACACCTGAGCCACGTCGACGGCGCGGAGGTGGTGGTGTTCCACCCAGCCAGTTACCGCTGGGCGGCACGGCGACACATCGGCGCGGCCGACGTCCTGGTCCTGGCGGAAGGCAACATGCTGACGGACGAGTTCAGCCCCCACATGGTTCTCGCCTTCATCACGGCCATTGAGCAGGCCACCGAGCTCGGCACTGCGTCCGTCGGTCTCGCGCTCGACTCCGGCAGCCTTTCGTCCGGGCGGGTGGCGAGGGTGGTCGAGGCGCTCAACGGCACGAGCTTGCTGACCGTGCGGACCCCGCAGGCACGGACCGTGCTTGCCGGCATGGGGGTCACCCGGCCGATCGAGGTAACCGGCGATTGCGCAGTCTCGCTTCCGCCGGCTCCCGACGAACGACAGGTCGGCGCACGCCTCGGTCTGAGCGGCGGGGTCGTGCACGGCATCGCGCCGGTCGATTTTCACATGTGGCCAGCACGGGTCAACCCGCTGGGTCTGCCTCGAGACTTCGTCCGCTGGCCGTTCAAGGCCACCTGGCCCGATGGCGGGCGGGCTCGCACGGAGATCCTCGCCGCCGCCTGGACCTCGTATGGTCTCTGGCTGCTCGACCGGGACCGCTCGGCCCAGCTGGCCATGATCGCGATGGACCCGTCGGACCGCCACCTCTGCCAGATGATCGCCGGCCGCCTCCCGGCAGGCAGGGTCCGCACCCTGTCCGGGACCGAGGTGGACTGCCGCTCGATGTCGGCGGTGATCGGGGGCCTCTCGACCATCGCCACATCCCGCTACCACGCGCTGGTTCTGGCCATGGCTCGCGGCGTACCCTCCCTGGCGCTCGGCCACGACACCCGGATGGCGTTCCTGGCCGACGAGATGGGCCTGGCCGAGCTCCATATCCGCCACGACGCCCCGGGCCTGGCCGAGCAGTTGATCGAGCGTCATGCCCAGCTGGAACGGTGCCGCCCGCAAGTCTCGACGCGGATGAAGGCTCAACACACGCGGATGCAGGCCGCCGACCGCCGCAACTACGAGCTCGTTGCATCCCTTTGCGAGCAGCTGGGGCACTTACGGGCACGTCCGAGCCCGCCCGAGGGCACGCACTGACACCGCCGGTGCCCAACCGAGCTCACGGCGCGACTCCGGGCCGGTCCGCGGCACTGGTCAAGGCCCCGAGTCGCGCCCGGTACGCCAGGTAGCCTTTGCCAGCGTGACCTGCCAGCGGGCCCAGTCAGTCAGCAGTTTATCCAGCGCGCCCGGTACGCCAGGTAGCCTTTGCCAGCGTGACCTCCCTCCCGAGACCGCTCCCCCCGACGACCGGGAGCCGAGGCCTAACCCTAACCAGTCCTTCCTGGAGCGCTGGCGCCACCCTCCACCCCCCAGGAGGAGCTGCGCTACCTCTACGGCCTGGCCGGTTTCGAGGTGGCCGAGCTGGTGGCCCGGACGCTGGCCGCGACGCTGGGAGAGATGAGGACCCAGGATGCCCCTTCCGTGCTGAACCGCTTGCTCGCCAACCGAGCGGGTGGCCCGGGCGGCGTGGGCCTTCGTCTGCGAGCACTGGGAGCAGTGCTGCCAGCGTCCCGGACAAACCATCCCCCCGATGCTCGGCGGGCTGGCCTGCCTGGTCGACCCGGAGCTGGCTGCCCAGTTGCACGAGTTGTTCGCTACCCACCCCCCGCGAACGGGCCAGCGCGCCCGCGAAGTAGTCATCGGGGAACAGCACGTTGGCCTCATCGCTCAACAGCCGGTAGATGAGCCCACCTCCAGGCGATCCCCGAGCAACTGGGCTGGGTGTTCGAAGCTCATCTGTCGGTTCAGCATGCCAAGTGCCATGCCTGTATTTTCCCACACCCCCAGCCAGATCGCGAATCGAGCGCATTACATCAGCGGGCAGTTCCTGCCGTTTCTCCGCTGGGATGGCTACTACGTGGTCAGCGAACTCATCGGGGTCCCGGACCTGTCTGGGAGGATCCGTCCGACCCTACTCTCCATGCTGCCGCGCCGGGTTCTCCCCGTGGCGGTGAGCGAGCTTCGACGCCGGGCCCGCGTGGTCGTGACCGCCTGGGCTTTGCTGACCGTGTCGTTGCTCGGCAGCCTTCTTGTCGTGCTCAGCCTCTACCTGCCCCGCTGTTGGACAGCGCCGGGCTATCCATGGTCCGCTTTGGTCACGAAATGCTTTCGGGCCTGGCCGCAGGACACCTTGTATCGGCGCTCCTCGCCCTGGTGTCCTTGGTGGCCCTGCTCATCCCCTTCGCGGGTCTGGGCGCCGTCGTCCTGCGGGTATCAAGCCTGGCTCTGACGCCGGCGAGAGCCAGGCGGCCTCAGCCAGTGCAGAGCGCGAAGAACCAACCCGACGGCCGGACAACCGGCGATTCAAATCCGGGCGCCCACCGTCTCGTCGAGCCAGCGGCGCAGCAGCGCTTCGGACTCGGCGCAGGGGGGCAGGGAAAGGATCGCCTCGCTCAGGTCGGCCCGCCGCTCGGTTGCGAAGGTAAGCCGACCTGGATAGGCGACGGCTGACCAGCTCACACACGGAGAGGTAAGGCCGGTGAGGGGAGCCTGCCAACCGGCGTCTCGAAGGGTGCGAGAGTAGGTGAGCTTCTCGGCATGCAGCGCCTCGTTGCGGGAGTAGGTGGCGTCGAGCGTGGCGACCTGTGCCCGTCGACCAGGACGGTGCAACTCGATGGCCACGTCAGGGCGGTTCTTGCCTTCGGGACACACCACCCCCGCGTGGGCGCTGCGGGGATACGCAAAGTCTATGCAGAGGCGTACCAGCAGATCGCCCTGGCGCCAGCTGAAGACACCCCCTGACGGTACGGCTGGCCGCGAAAGCGTCCCCAGGCGGGCCTCGGCCCACTCGACGGCACACACGCCGACCCAGCGCTCGTACAACACGTTGAGCGAGGGCGGGCTCAGGGGCATCGCCAGGTCGAGCTGCGGTAGGCCGAGCAGCGCTCCGGGTAGGTCGGCCAGGAGGACAGCCAGGCCAGCAACCGACTGATAGGCGGGATGGTCCCGGATCAGGAACGACTCGGCCGGGAAGGGGCCCGTGGCCATGTCCCTCCAGGTCTCCGACCCGAACCAGCGACCCAGTTGGGCCGCGGCAAGACGGCAGGGTTGGGCCACCGGCACCGACACCTCCGGGTCGCGGGCACTGGCTTCCAGCAGACCGCCCAGGGCCTGTGCTGTGGCCAGGGCAAAACGGTTCTCGGCGGAGTCCACCTGCTCATCCGTTCGCTCCACGAGCACGACGCCAGCCATTGGCCGGGGAAGGGGGTGTGGAGGGTCCCACGGCCGCAGCCGGCGTCCGTCGATGCGCCGCGCCGGGACCCCGGCCAGTCCCCGAACCCCCCTCCAGTCGAAGTCCTCTCGCAACACTGTCACCGGGGCGCTGGCTATGGCCCGCAGGGCATCGGCGCAGCGCGCCCAGAGGAGGACGGCAATCCGAGCACGTTCGTCAGAGGTGGTGGGAACCTCGGGCGCCAGCTCCAACCAGATCTGGCTGCGGCCATAAGGGTCGGAGATCACGCCCGTGCCACCGCGCCTGCGCAGCTCCTCCAGCAGCCAGCGGTGCTGGTCCGACGTGATGCGCGACGGTTGGCGCCGGAGTGTGGCATGCCACAAGGGCGCCCCACCAGGGCCCAGCAGGTTTATCAGGCAGTCCCCCACCAGGTGCTCGGTCGCCGCATGTTCCACCCAGACGGGATCGGCGATCAGCACAGCCGGGGGCGGGCCGGGCGGGGGCGGGCCGGGCGGGGTCAGGCCGGGCGGGGTCAGGCCGGGCGGGCCGGGCGGAGGCAGCAC
>JBOGGU010000044.1:0-4165 GCA_050744085.1 Acidimicrobiales bacterium | reverse complement strand
GAAAGGATCCCCTGAGTGCTCCACATCGGATGGGCGAGGAACGGCAGCCACCCGAGCCCCTGGAGGTTCTCGACGGCGTCCACGAGGAGCCCAGCGGCGAACACCATCAACAGCCCCCCGACGACCTTGAAGAACATCGAGATGTTGATCCGGTGGCCGAGGCGGTACATGGAAAAGGCGATCCCGAGGCCCACCGCCAAGCCTACGACGCCGCCGATCGCCACGTTCCGCCCAGTCGAGGCGAAGGCGATGGCCAGGGTGAACACCACAGTCTCCAGGCCCTCGCGCCCCACAGCCTGGAACGCCAGGAGCCCCAGGCCCCACCGGGCGCCACCGTCCAGGGCGGCCTCCGTGCGCGCCCGCAGCTCCTTGGACATGCCCCGGCTGTGGTTGCGCATCCAGAAGGTCATGTAGGTGAGCACCACCGCCGCCAGCAGGTAAGTAGCGGTCTCGAAGATGGTCTGCGCCCGGGAGCCGGCGTACGTCTTGAGGGTCAGGTACGCCACGGCCCCTCCGGCGAAGGCCAGGCCCAGTGCCGCCCCGACGCCGAGCAGCACATCCCGGAAGTGCCGGCGCTGTCCGATCTTGTCCAGGTACGCCAGCAGGATCGCAACGATCATGCTCGCCTCGATTGCCTCACGGAGGAAGATGACGAACGTCGCTACCATGACACTCCTGGGTTCGGTGACCTACAACCAGAAGGTTAGGTCTACCTAAGTCCCTGAGTCAAGTCGGCCGAACTCCGGACACGACCGCCGCCTCCGCCACCACGGGAGAGGCGCACACCTCGGTGAGGCCGGCCTCCAAGAGGATCTCCACCCAGCGCCCCACCGAGATCGGGCGCTCCTGCAGCCTGGCCACGAACCGGACAGCGTTCTTCGCCAGCCTCCACCACCCGCCAGGCCCTTTCGCCATCATCGCGCTGGCCTTGGAGGCGATGATGGCCCGGTCCCGAGGGCTCGTTCCCCGGCCGAACATCATGTCCCCGATGACCACCCGCCCGCCCGGGCGCAGCCAACCCGCCGCCGCCTTGATCGCTGCAGCCTTGTCCGGATCGCGCAGGTGGTGCAAGGCGTAGTTGGATACCACCAGGTCGACGCTCCCCGCCGCCAGCTGGATCGACTCGATCGGCCCGACCCGGCCCTCGATGTTATCCAGGCCGGCGTCGGTGGCGTTCGCCCTCAGCAGCTCGATCATCGCCTGGCTGATGTCCACCGCGATGACCCTCTCCGCCTGGCGGGCGAAAGGGATGGAGAGCTGGCCCGACCCTGCGCCCAGGTCGAGGACCGACATCCCCGGCACCGGACGAGCGGCCGCCACCACGGCATCCACCACCCGGCCAAGGGCGGGGTTGTCGGCGTGATCGGGGTGGAAGGCGGCATTCCAGCCCGCAGCCCGCTGGCTCCACACCCGTCGCTGGTGGGCGATCCCGAGACCCCTGGCCAGGTCTGTGACGCTGCGGGACGCCTGGGCCATCGCCTCGGAGGCTACAAGGCTTTTCGAGGAATATGCCCCCGCGCCCCCACAACCCGCGCCCACCCACCGGAAGTGCGCCCCTGCCCAAAACAGTGGACCCCAGCCTCGGCTCGGGAGTACCGTGAGGCCGTGCGACTCTCGGCCCTGCTCGGTTCCCAGATCCTCTCCACGACCGGAGAGGGCATCGGCAAGGTCGACGACGTGGTAGTCCGCCTGCGCGGGGGCGACTACCCGGTCGTCATCGGGCTGGTGGCCAAGGTCGGAGGCAGGAGGGTCTTCCTTCCCATCAGCCGGATGGGTGAGCTGAGCGAGGCCCGGGTTGCGCTGGCCAAGCCAAAGGTCGACATGAGGGGATTCGAGCGGCGCGACGGAGAGGTTCTGTTGCGCGAGGACATCCTGGGCCACCGCCTCATCGACGTGGCCGAGGCCGAGCTGGTGAAGGCGTGGGACATCGAGCTGACCCAGACGGAGGAGGGTTGGATCCTGTCGTCGCTCGACACCCGCAAGCCCGCCCGCCTCCTTGGCTTGGTCCACCGGGCTGAAGGCGCGGCCAGCCAGGACTGGAAGGCCTTCGAGGCGCTCATCGGCCACACTGCCAGCGCCCTGGCCCGGACGCAGTTCAAGCGGGTCCGCCGGCTCAAGCCCGCCCAGATCGCCGACCTGCTGGAGGACGCCTCGCGCCAGGAGGGCGAGGACATCCTGGACGCAGTTCACGTCGACCCCGAGCTGGAGGCCGACGTGTTCGAGGAGCTGGACCCCGACATCGCCAACCGGCTGTTCGGCGACCGGACCGACGCCGAGGTCGCTGACGTCATCGCTCACATGCGTGCCGACGACGCCGCGGACGCCATCGCCGAGCTCCCCCAGGCCCGACGAACCAAGGTGCTCGACTGCCTGCCCGCAGGGATGCGGGCCAAGGTGTTGACCCTGCTGGGCTTCAACCCGTCGAGCGCGGGGGGGATCATGGGGGTGGAGTTCCTGACGGCCCAGGCTGAGGCCACGGTTGACGAGGTGATACGGCGAATCCGCCAAGCCGACAAGGTGCAGCCCGAGGCCCTGGTCACCGTGCACTGCGTGGACGCCGTGGGCCACCTAGTCGGCACCGTCAGCATCATCGTGATATTGCACGCCGAGCCGGCACAGCTGCTGGGCGAGGTGGCAGACAACGACCCGGTGAGGGTGGGCGTGGACACCGACGTGGTCGACGTCGCCGTGCTGATGGCCGACTACAACCTCATGACCATCCCAGTTGTGGACGCTGGCAACCAGCTCCTGGGGGTCATCACGGTCGACGACATCCTCGAAGCCACGATCCCGGACGACTGGCGCCGCCGCGAGCCCCCATCCAGGCCTGAGCCTCAAACCATCCCGGAACCTCTCGGGTAGACCATGACGGACGACTCAGACGCCACGGGCGACAAAGGGTCCGGGGCGGAGGAGGAGTCACGCCCCGAGCACGAGAGCGATCGCAACCTCCGCCATCCTGGGGGGGCTGCTCTCGACCCGGCGCACTTTGGAGACATCAAGGGCGCCCTGGGCAAGATCGACGTCGGCGACGTCGGCGAGCGCCGCAGCTGGAAGGCGCGGATGCTCACCCTGGCGGCGATCGTGGGCCCGGGCATCATCGTCATGGTCGGCGACAACGACGCCGGGGGGGTCTCGACCTACGCGGCAGCCGGGCAGAACTACCACACAAGCCTGTTGTGGACACTGATCCTGCTCATCCCGGTGCTGATCGTCAACCAGGAGATGGTGGTCCGACTCGGAGCGGTCACTGGCGTGGGGCACGCCCGGCTCATCAACGAGCGCTTCGGCAAGCGCTGGGGCTGGTTCAGCGTGGGCGACCTGTTCGTCCTCAACTTCCTGACCATCGTGACCGAGTTCGCCGGCATCTCCCTGGCCGCCTCCTACGCCGGCATATCCACCTACATTGCAATCCCGATAGCCGCTGTCGCCCTGGTGGCCATCATGGCGTCGGGCAGCTTCGCCCGCTGGGAAAGGGCCATGTTCGTGTTCATCGCCATCAGCTTGTTGCAGGTGCCGATGTTCCTGCTGTCCCATCCGCACTGGGGGTCGATCGGGGCCGGCTTCGTCATCCCCGGCATCCACGGGGGGGCCTCGTCTGCCGCGGTGCTGCTCATCATCTCTATAGTCGGCACGACGGTGGCCCCCTGGCAGCTGTTCTTCCAGCAGTCCAACATCGTGGATAAGCGGATAACGCCCCGTTTCATAAGCTACGAACGCGCCGACACGGTCCTCGGATCGATCGTGGTGGTCATTGGCGCCGCAGCGATCATGGCCACTGCGGACTTCGCCGCCCGACACACCCCTGCGTTCGGGCATTTCACCAACGCTTTGGGCGTCGCACACCTGCTGGGGAACCGGGGCGGAGGGCTCGGGGCGATCTTCGCGATCGTGTTGTTCGACGCCAGCATCATCGGCGCCGCCGCGGTGACCCTGTCCACCAGCTACGCGTTCGGCGACGTCTTCGGCCTGCGCCACTCCCTGCACCGCGGCTTCAAGGAGGCCAAACAGTTCTACGTCTCCTACATCGCCATGGTCGTCGTGGCGGCCGGCATAGTGCTCATCCCACACGCCCCGCTGGGGCTCATCACCACCAGCGTGCAGGTGCTGGCTGGGCTGCTGTTGCCCTCCGCCAGCGTGTTCCTCCTGCTGCTCTGCAACGACC
>JBOGGU010000043.1:0-20590 GCA_050744085.1 Acidimicrobiales bacterium | reverse complement strand
CCCCCCCCCCCCCCCCGCCCGTACAGGTCCCGCAGGGATGTCAGCGCCAGCGCCCACCCCTCGATCCCCCCCCCCAGCAGCTCCCGCACGATCGCCAGGTCCAGCTCGCCCCGCCTCCAGCTCCCAGCCGGGGCTGCCACGTGGTTGAACCCCACCCGGTCCAGCGCCAGGCTCACCTCCACGTCGGGGTTGAGCCCGGGCGCCACCCGCCGGAACAGCTTGAGGATCAGGCGGTCGTCGTAGATCATCGACGAGTTGGACTGCTCCCCACCCACCGGCCTGACCCGCTCCGCGTGCTGCACACCGCCCGTAACGATCTCCAGCACGACCAGAGCCAGCTCAGGGTCCGCGAGGGCATCGTAAGCCAGGTGGCCGTCCTCGAGCAGGCCCAGCACCGCAGGCTCCTGTCCCTGCAAGATGACCAGCGCATCCGCCTCGGGGCGGGCCCCGACCAGCACCTGGTAGGTGACCCCGGCCACGTCGACCAGCACCCACGCCAGCGCCGGGCCCCCAGACGCTGGCGCAGGTGCTGGGCCCCCAGACGCCGGGCCCCCCGGCACCGGGCCCCCACCCACGAGCACCTCCGCCTCCAGGATTCGGGCCCCGGCAGCCGCCTCCGGGGAGCCCGCGTACCACCGTTGGCGGGCCAGGAACTGGCCCGCCAACGGCCCCAGGCCGTCCAGCCTCACAGCTCCGGCCTCACTGGGGCTGCTCCGCAGCCCCAGTGAGCCCGGAGCTGCCCCCCCCCACGAGCTGGAACCAGTAAAACCCATGGGGCCCCAACGTCAGCAGGTAAGGCAGCTCCCCGATCGGCGGAAACGGCACCCTCCCCAGCAGCTCGATGGGCGTCCGTCCCTCCCAGCGGTCGAGCGTCAGCTCGACAGGCTGGGCGAAGCGGCTCAGGTTGTTCACGCAAAGCACGATGTCATCCTTCCCACTGTCGGGGTCTAGCTCACATCTGACGAAAGCCAGCACCGAGGGGTTCTCCGCCGAGAGGACCTCGAATGCCCCTGTACCGAATAATGGGTGCTGGTGGCGGACCTCCAGGAGCCTGCGGACCCAGTGGAGGAACGAGCTCGGGTTGCGCTGCTGGGCCTCGACGTTCACCGCCTGGTAGCCGTATACCGGGTCCATGGCGGGGGGCAGGTAGAGGCGGGCGAAGTCGGCCCGACTGAAGCCTGCGTTGCGGTCCGGGGACCACTGCATCGGCGTGCGCACCCCGTCGCGGTCCCCAAGGTAGATGTTGTCCCCCATCAACAGCTCGTCGCCGTAGTACAGGATCGGGCTGCCGGGCATGGAGAACAGCAGGGCGTGGAGAAGCTCGGCAACCTGGCGGTCGTTGTCCACCAGCGGGGCCAGGCGCCGGCCGATCCCGATGTTGCGCTTCATGCGCGGGTCCTTGGCGTACTCGGCGTACATGTAGTCGCGCTCCTCGTCGGTGACCATCTCCAGGGTCAGCTCGTCATGGTTGCGCAAGAAGAAGGCCCACTGGGCGCCCTCGGGGATGTCGGGGGTCTGGGCCAGGATCTCGGTGATCGGGAAGCGCTGCTCGCGCCGCACTGCCATGAACATGCGGGGCATGACCGGGAAGTGGAAGCACATGTGGCACTCGTCAGACTCTCCGGATTCGCTGCCGCCGAAGTAGTCCACCACGTCGGCGGGCCACTGGTTGGCCTCGGCCAGCAGCACCATGCCCGGGTGCGTCACTGCCAGCTCCCTGCGAAGCCGGCGGAGGTACTCATGGGTCTCTGCCAGGTTCTCACAGTTGGTGCCGTCGCGCTCGAAGAGGTAAGGCACGGCGTCCAGGCGGAAGCCGTCCAGGCCGATGTCCGCCCAGAAGCGCATCACTTCCAGCATGGCGTCGGCGACCTCGGGGTTGGCGTAGTTGAGGTCGGGCTGGTGTGAGAAGAACCGATGCCAGTAGTACTGGCCGCGGGTGGCGTCCCAGGCCCAGTTGGACTTCTCGGTGTCCACGAAGATGATCCGTGCGTCGGGCCAGCGCGAGTCGTCGTCGCTCCACACGTACCAGTCCGACTTGGGGTTGGTGGCGTCGGACCGGGACTCCAAGAACCAGGGGTGGGCGTCGCTGGTGTGGTTCATCACCAGGTCGGCGATGATCCTGATCCCCCTTAGATGGGCTTGCTCCACCAGGTTGAGCGCGTCGGCCAGGTCTCCGTAGGAGGGCAGGACCGTGAAGAAGTCGCTGATGTCGTAGCCGCCGTCGCGAAGCGGGGACTGGTAGAAGGGCAGCAGCCACAGGCAGTCCACGCCCAGCCAGGACAGGTAGTCGAGCTTGGCTGCCAGGCCGGCCAGGTCCCCAGTGCCGTCGTCGTTGGCGTCGTAGAAGCCCCTGACCAGGACCTCGTAGAACACGGCCCGGCGGTACCATTGGGGGTCGTCGTTCACCGAAGCGGCAGGCGCAGGTGCAAGATGTGAGCCGGCTCGACGGCGGGCTCCAGGCGCACGAACGGGTTGGGGCCGACCCAGGCATAGATCGCCCCGGTCAGCTCGTCCGCCGCCTCGTAGGCAGTGTCCCAGGGAAGGCCGAGGCGCCCGAGGTCCAGGGTCAGGGTCGCCTCCTGGGGGGCCGCCGGATCCAGGTTGACCACGACCAGCACCACATCGGAGCGGTCGTCGGTGTGGCGGGAGTAGGCCAGGATCGAGCTGTTGTTGGACCCGGCGAAGGTGAGGTTGCGAGCTATGCGCAGGGCTGGGTGGCGCTGGCGAGCCGCGTTGACGAGCGTGACGTAGGGGGCGAGGCTGTCGGGCCGTGCCCAGTCCCTGTGCTTGAGCTCGTACTTCTCCGAGTGGGCGTACTCCTCGTTGTCTTCGCTGGCCGGCTCGTTCTCCCCCAGCTCGTAGCCGCTGTAGATCCCGTAGCAGGGGGACAGCGTGGCCGCCAGCACCAGGCGGGTCTTGAAGCTCGACAGTGGCCCCCGCCGGAGTGGCCCCGCCAGGATGTCGGGGGTGTTGGGCCAGAAGGTGGGTCGCATGTAGTCGGCGAGGGGGCCCTCGGTCAGCTCTGTGGCGTAGGCGGCCAGCTCGGCTGCTGTGTTCCGCCAAGTGAAGTAGGTGTAGCTCTGGGAGAAGCCGACCTCGGCCAGCTTGGCCATGACCTTGGGCCGGGTGAACGCCTCGGCAAGGAATATCACCTCGGGGTGCTCGGCGTGCACCCCCTCGATGAGCCACTCCCAGAAAGGGAAGGGCTTGGTGTGCGGGTTGTCCACCCTGAGCACGCTCACCCCGCGCCCCACCCAGATGAGCGCCACCTCGAGACACGCCTGCCAAGCGTCCATCCGCGAACCCGGCCCGGTGCCCCACAGGTCGAGGGCCACGATGTCCTGGTAGCGCTTGGGCGGGTTCTCGGCGTAGGCCACCGACCCGTCGGAGCGGCGGATGAACCACTCCGGGTGCGCGCTCACCCACGGGTGGTCCGGAGAGCACTGCAGCGCGTAGTCCAGCGCCACCTCCATCCCCAGCTCGTGGGCTCGCGCCACCAGGCCAGCAAAGTCGTCGAGGGTGCCCAGATCGGAGTTGAGCGCCTCGTGGCCACCGTCGGCCGAGCCGATCGCCCAAGGGCTGCCGGGGTCGGCTGGGCCCGCCACCAGCGAGTTGTCCGCCCCCTTGCGAGCGGCCTGGCCAATCGGGTGGACCGGGGGCAGGTACACCACGTCGAAGCCCATCTCCGCCACCGCCGACAGACGCTTCGTGGCGCCGGCCAGGCCACCCTCGGAGCGGGGGAACAGCTCGTACCAGGCGCCGCAGGCGGCCAGGGGCCGGTCCACCCAAAGGCTCATCACCGGCCCCGAGCTCAGGTCCGGCGCGCCGGCCGGCCCGGCCATCAGCGCCCCGACCTCGGCGCTCATCGCCAGCTCCAGGCGGGTGGCCATCATCCCACAAGGCGCTCGCAGCGCCTCGGCTGCCGCCACCAGGGTCTCGGCTGCCGCCACCAGGGCGTCGTCGCTCCCCCGCCCCAGGAGCAACAGGGCCCCCTCCTCCAAGTCCACCTCCACTGGCTCTCCGGCCTCTACCTTCAGGTTCACCTTGCGCCGCCAGGTGGCGAAGGTGTCGGTCCAGGCCTCCACCACGAAGTGGTGGAGGCCGATGCTCGTCGGGGTGAAGGACCCCTCCCAGGCGTCGTTCGCCACCTCGTGCATGGCCACCTCTGCCCAGGCCTCGCCCGCCCCAGCCTCGCCAGCCCCAGCCTCGCCAGCCCCAGCCTCGCCAGCCCGGCGCCAGCGCGCCCGGGCAGCCAGGATGTCGTGGCCGTCGCGGAAGATGTCGGCCGACACCCTCACCGGCTCGCCCGCCACCGCCTTCGCCGGATAGGTCGCGCTGGGGGTGCGGGGGCGCGAGTCGTCTATGGCTATACGCGGCATCATCGCTGGGGCCACCCTACCCGCCGCGCCTCCGCGCGGACCGGGAGGCGGACCGGGAGTGGGCATCCGACTGGGGCAAAATGGGGCATATTCCTCATACATAGGCAACCTCCGCTAAGCTCGGATCAGTGAGGGCGCTACGCAGCTTCACCGTCCGTGTGAGTCTGCCTCCTGCGCTCGGCCCCTTGGAGGAGCTGGCCACCAACCTTCGGTGGTCCTGGGACGAGCGCACCCGGGACCTGTTCCGCTGGTGCGACCCGGCGGTCTGGGAGGAGGTCGGCCACGACCCGGTCCGGCTTCTGTCCCTGCTGACCCCCGAGCGCCTCGGTGCGCTGGCCGGCGACTCTGCCTTCCTGGCCTTCCTCACCGAGGTCCGCACCGACCTCCGCCGCTACCTCGACGCCCCGGCGTGGTACCAGCGCCGCCGGGCGCCCGCGGGCTCGGGGATCGCCTACTTCTCACCGGAGTTCGGCATCGCCGAAGCTGTCCCGCAGTACTCCGGAGGCCTCGGGGTGCTGGCCGGCGACCACCTCAAGGCGGCCAGCGGGCTCGGGCTGCCCCTGGTTGGCGTGGGCCTGTTGTACCGCCAGGGCTACTTCCGCCAGGCCCTCAGCCCGGATGGCTGGCAGACCGAGGTCTACCCGCGGCTGGACCCCCACGCCATGGCCGTGCGCCCGGTCGAGGGCGTCACCGTCACCGTGGAGCTGGCGCAGGCGCCCCTGGTGGCCCAAGTGTGGCGTGCCGACGTCGGGCGGGTGCGGCTGTACCTGCTCGACTCCGACGTCGACGAGAACGACCCCTACGGCCGCCTGGTCACCGACCGCCTCTACGGCGGGGACACCGAGCACCGGCTGCGCCAGGAGATCCTCCTGGGCATCGGAGGGGTGCGCGCCCTGGCGGCGGTGGGAGAGGACATCGAGGTCTTCCACACCAACGAGGGCCACGCTGGATTCCTCGGCCTGGAGCGCATCCGCCGGTTGGTGACCGCCGAGGGCCTCAGCTTCAACGAGGCGCTCGAGGCGAGCAGGGCTGGCGCCGTGTTCACCACCCACACCCCGGTCCCCGCCGGGATCGACCGCTTCCCGCGCTCGTCGATCGAGCGCCACTTCTCCCTGTGGTGCGAGGAGTGCGGGGTGAGCATCGAGACCCTCATGGAGCTGGGGCACCTTCCTGGGGAGAGCCCGGGCGCACCGTTCAACATGGCGGTGATGGGGCTCCGCCTGGCGGGGCGCTCCAACGCCGTCTCCAAGCTGCACGGCAGGGTGAGCCGGGCAATGTTCGCCCCTCTGTGGCCGGCGATCGAGGTCGACGAGGTCCCCATCGAATCGGTGACCAACGGGGTCCACGCCCCCACCTGGGTATCGCCAGAGATCAACGACCTGGTGACCCGGGCCGTGCTCCCCAACTGGGGCCAGGCGGAGGCAGAGGACTGGGCCCGGGTGGACGCCATCTCCGACGACCAGCTCTGGCGCGCCAGGGAGCAGGGCCGCGAGCGCCTGGTGGGCGTGGTGAGGGGCCGCTTGCGGGCCTCGATGGCATCCTCCGAACCCGAGACCCCCTGGTGGGAGGACGCGCTGGACCCGAGGGTGCTGACGATCGGGTGGGCACGGCGCTTTGCCGCCTACAAGCGGGCTCCCCTGCTGCTGTCCGACCCCGAGCGGCTGATCGCCCTGCTCACCTCTGCCGACTGCCCGGTGCAGATGGTCTTCGCCGGCAAGGCGCACCCCGCAGACGACCCGGGCAAGTCCATGATCCGCCAGCTGGTCCAGTTCTCCCGGGAGACGGGCGTGCGGCACCGCATCGCATTCCTGGAGGACTACGACATCGGCCTCGCCAGGTCGATGTACCAGGGCTGTGACGTGTGGCTGAACACGCCGCGCCGGCCGCTGGAGGCCTGCGGCACCAGTGGGATGAAGTCCGCCCTCAACGGCGGCCTCAACTGCTCGATCCTCGACGGCTGGTGGGACGAGCGCTTCAACGGCGACAACGGCTGGGCCATCGCCTCGGCGGAGGGCTACGAAGACCCCTCGCGGCGCGATGCCGTCGAGGCTTCCAGCTTGTTCGACCTGCTGGAGCGCCAGATAGTGCCTTTGTTCTACGAGCGGATAGGAGGGCTGCCCCGCGCATGGGTCCGGCGGGTGAAGGCATCTTTGCGCTCCCTCGGACCGAGCGTGGAGGCGTCGCGCATGGTCCGGGACTACACCGAGCGCTTCTACGACCCCGCTGCCCAGCGGGGCGCGGCCCTGGCCGGGGACGGGTACAGGCGTGCCCGGGAGCTGGCAGCGTGGAAGGCTCGGGTGCGCAACGCATGGCCCCAGGTCAGAGTCGACTGGGTCGAGGCCGACGGGATCTCCGTGGACCTGGGGTCCAAGCGGACGGTCGAGGCCGTCGTGTGGCTCGGCTCCCTCGGCCCGGCCGACGTGGTGGTCCAGCTTGTCCACGGTACCGTCGGGGGGAACGAGGAGCTGACTCACCTGGAGGTGGTGGACATGGCCCCGGTGCCGCCCGGCTCCCCTCCTGTGCCCCCCGTCTCGCCGGGCGCCGACTTCCCGTCCGACCCGTCTCACCCAGATGGCCCCGCCACCGCGCCGCCCCCCGTTGCGCCGGCCCCGGCGCCTACCGAGGCTCCGCAAGAAGGCTGGCTTTACAGAGGGACCTTCGCCTGCACGTCATCGGGACGCTACGGCTTCACGGTCCGGGTGCTCCCCTCGCATGAGGACCTGGTGAGCCCGGTCGAGATGGGCCTGGCCGCTTGGGCGTAGCCGGACAGCCGGGCGGACAACGACCGGGGGGGCCCGACGATGCTTGAGCTCGACGGGCTGCGCAGGAGGTTCGGGGAGGTCGTGGCCCTCGACGGGCTCAGCTTCAGCGTCCCCCCGGGCAAGGTGGTCGGGTTCCTCGGGCCGAACGGGGCCGGCAAGACCACTGCGATGAGGGCCATCTTCGGGGTCACCTCGCTGGACGCCGGCGAGGTCCGGTGGCAGGGTTCGCCAGTCGGGCCCGAGGCCCGTAAGGGCTTCGGCTACATGCCTGAGGAGCGAGGGCTTTACCCGGCCATGGGCGTTGGCGAGCACCTCGTGTACCTGGCCCGCCTGCACGGCTGCACCGCCGCTGGCGCCGTTGACTCCGCGGCCCGATGGGCTGGGAAGCTTGGCCTAGGTGAGCGACTGGAATCGAAGGTGGAGTCGCTGTCGCTGGGCAACCAGCAGAGGGTGCAGCTGGCCGCCGCGCTGGTTCACGACCCCGACCTGCTGGTGCTGGACGAGCCGTTCTCGGGCCTGGACCCGGTCGGGGTCGACGCCATGAGCGACGTGTTGGCCGAGCGAGCCGGGGCCGGGGCCAGGGTGATCTTCTCCAGCCATCAGCTGGACCTGGTGGAGCACATCTGCGACGCAGTGGCGATCGTGCACCGGGGCCGGTTGGTTGCCGAGGGATCAGTCGAGGAACTGGCCCGGGGCGGCCGGCCTCGCCTGGTGGTCGCGGTCGGCGGGGATCCGGCCGGGGGCTGGGCCAGGGACCTGGGGGCACTTGGTGGCCAGGTAGAGGTGAGTGGGATAAGCGGCGGAAGGGTGACCCTCGCCCTGGGCCCGGGGGCAGACCCGCAGGCCGTGCTGGCCCTTGCTCGGGCAGCCGGGCCAGTGGAGCACTTCGCCTTCGAGCGCCGCCGCCTCTCCGAGGTTTTCCGGGAAGCCGTCGGGGCCCATCCCGCCGAGGTGGAGGCAGCCGCTGGCGCCGGCGGGGCGCCCCCGGCGGAGGTACGTGCATGAGCCAGCAATGGTGGGCGCTGGTAGGGCTGGTGGCAAGGCGGGAGGCACACGAGCGCTGGCAGGCCAAGTCGTTCCGGATCAGCACGGCGATCCTGGTCCTGGCCATCGCCGCTGGTGTGGTGATCCCGGCCCTGTTGAAGGGGGGCAAGCCCGTCGAAAGGGTAGGGGTGGTGGGCACGAACCCGGCGTCGCTCACCACCACGGTCACCGAGGCCGGCCGGGTGGTCGGGGCGAACACAAGGATTGTGCAGCTCCCCAACCTTCCCGCGGGCGAAGCCGGGCTTCGCTCTGGGTCGCTCGCAGCCGTGGTGGTGGGGGGCAGCCAGATCCTCGTCAAGCAGACACCGACCCAGGGGGACAGCTCAGCCATGACGCGCTTCGTGGGGGCGCTTTCCCAGCTGGGAGGGCTGAAGTCACTCTTCACAAGACTGCCGCCTGCCACCGCGGCGGCCCTCGCCCACCAGGGAGTGGCCCTCCCGGTCCACGGGTTGAAGGCGCCGCCTCGCAACCTGACCAACCGGCTCACCGGCCTCATAGCGGGCATATTGATCTACGTGCTCATCCAGACCTACGGCATCCGTATTGCCATTGGTGTCGGAGAGGAGAAATCCACCCGGGTGGTCGAGGTCCTCCTGTCCACCCTGCGCCCGGTACAGCTGCTTGCCGGCAAGGTCCTCGGCATGGGCGCGCTCGTCTTGGCGCAGGTGGCGGCGATGGTGATAGCCGTCGTCGTGGCCGGCATCGCGGTTGGCTCGCCTGTGCTTCACGGCACCTCGGCAGGTGTCGTCGGCATCGCGGCCATGTGGTTCGTGATCGGGTACGCCTTCTACTGCAGCGCCTTCGCAGCCGCCGGCTCGCTGGTCAACCGCCAGGCCGACGTCTACAACATCGTCTTTCCCATCCTGATCCCCCTGATTCTTGCCTATGTGCTTTCGTACACAGCCGTGTTCGGGAGCGTCAACGTCCTGGACCGGGTGTTGGCCTTCCTGCCACCCACGGCTCCGATATCCATGACCGTGCTGTACGCCGCAGGGGCGGCCCCAGGCTGGCAGGTGGCCGTCTCTGCTGTGATCTGCGTGGCCGCCACCGTGGGAGTTGCCAAGGTGGCGGGGGTCATCTACGAGAGGGCGATCCTGCGCACCGGCCGCCGCGTGCGGGTGAAGGAGGTCCTGCTGGCCCGGGTCGGCTGATCGCGACCTGACCCACCCACGGTGTTGGCTGTAGGGTCGGATCGAGCACTGCGTCCCAGATCGAATGGAACCAGGAGGGCGGCCCACGGGTCCACTGAGCATGAGCACCGAGAGCCACCGATGACCAAGGAACCGCGGCTGCGCCGCGGGCAGGGTCGAGGCGGCCCGTACGGCCTGGGGAGCCTCGGCGGCTATGGTGGGCCCACGCGAGCTGGCAAGCCTGGGGGCCCCCCGAACGCTGGCGACCCTGTCGGGGCGGGTGGCCGCGTCCTCAGCCGCCGTGCGCTGTTGGGCATAGGTGGGGCGCTCACTGTCGCCGTATTCGGGGGAGGTGGCTCAGAGCTGATCCTCCACACCATCGCCTCGCCTGGGAGCCCGCCCAGGCACTTGCCGCCCGACAACGGACAGGCCGTGCTTCGGACCCTGCAGGCCGACGGCGTGGCTCCCTACCCCAATATCACCGGCCCTCCTTCAGCCTCCCCCCAGACCACATCGTCCCCCCAGACCACATCGTCCCCCCAGACCACATCGTCCCCCCAGGCCACCGAAGGCACGGCACCGGCGACACAGGCACAAGTGGTCAGTGCCGGGCCGTCGGCACCGAGCAAATTCTTCGGGCCGTCGACGGGGCGCCACGTCTACATCACCATCGACGACGGCTACTACCCCGACAACCGGGTGATCGACCTGATCCGCTCTGAGAAGCTGCCGATCACCACGTTCCTGATCGCCGAAGCGGCCTCTGAGCACCTGAGCTTCTGGAAGTCCTACATCAGAGCGGGCGGCCAGATCCAAAACCACACTTACTCGCACCCCAACCTCACCAAGCTCTCCCAGGGCGATGCCGAGGGCCAGTGGGCAAGGAACAACCAGTCCTTCGCCAGCTGGTTCGGCAGGGCGCCGACCATCGGGCGCCCTCCCTACGGCGCCGTGGACCACAAGGTGGCGGTGGCGGCTCGCGAGGCCGGGCTCAGCTCGATGATCCTGTGGAGCGCCCTCGACGAGGGGCCAGGGATCCAGACATGGAACTCCAAGCCAATCGGCCCTGGCTCGATAGTCCTGCTCCACTGGACCCCGGGGCTCTACAGCGCCCTCGGAACAGTGCTCCAAGCGGTGTCGGACCAGAACCTGGTCCCGGCCTTCCTGACCACCGTTTGAGTCGGGGCTATCGCTACGACCCGGCATGCCCCGAGCCGAGCGCGCCGGGAACTGAGCGAACTTTGGGCAATGGACGACACTGAGCGTTCGCTATTGCCCAAAGTTCGCTCAGTGGAGCAGTGGAGCAGTGGTCGGCGGCGAAGCGCTCGTACATCAGCGAAGCCGCTCGTACATCGACGGGACCCCCTCCGGGCTATCGCACGACGGCCAAACCGTGGTCAGCCTGGTTGAGGGGCTCGGGGCCCGCCTCGGTGGCAACGACTATGTCCTCCAGGCGCAGTCCCCACCGCCCGGGGATATAGATGCCTGGCTCTACCGAGAAAGCATTCCCCGCAACCAGGGCCGCCTCGTTGCCCACCACGATAAATGGGTCCTCGTGCTCCTCTAGTCCTATGCCATGCCCGGTCCGGTGGATGAAGTGCTCCCCGTGGCCGGCGTCCGCAATCACCTCCCTCGCCGCAGCGTCCACAGCCGAGCAGGAGCGGCCCACCA
Source organism: Acidimicrobiales bacterium (assembly GCA_050744085.1). Lineage (GTDB taxonomy): Bacteria > Actinomycetota > Acidimicrobiia > Acidimicrobiales > JAJPHD01 > JAVKSL01. The sequence continues at coordinate 9,604 of JBOGGU010000043.1, read as the reverse complement.
AGGCGCCGTGCACCCCGGCTGCTTGCGCCCGGTAAAGGACCGCGTAGGCCTCGGCCACCTCCGCGCCCGGCTCGCCAGTCACCACTGTGCGGGTGATGTCCGAGCAGTAGCCAGGCTCGGACTCCCCCAGCGCCAGCTTTCCCCCGAAGTCGCAGACCACCAGCTCCCCCACTCCGATCCGCCGGGGGCCGGCGTGGTGGTGGGGGCTCGCCGAGTTGGGCCCGGACCCGACAATTGCAAAGTTGACGCAAGAATGCCCCTCCGCCATCAGCCTTGCGCCCAGCTCGGCCGACACCGCGGCCTCAGTCCTGCCCACCAGGCGCACCTCGCCGCCCTGGAGGGCTGCGGCTACCCGGTCGGCCGCCTCAGCTGCCGCCCGCAGCGCGGCCACCTCGAAGGGGTCTTTCACCGCCCGCAGCGAAGCGGTCACCACCGACGCTGGGCGCCAACGGGCCGTCGGGAGCCGTGACTGCAAAGCCAGCACGAACATTGCCCAGGTCCGGTCCGAGACCACCAGCGACCTGCGGGAGCCGACCAGGCCAGCGACGATCTCGACCGGGTCCTCGTGCTCGAACCAGGGCCGCATCTCGAAGGCCGCCTCGTCGGCGGCCACCCTCGGGGCCTCCAGCGCCGGGACCACCAGGGTGGCGTCGCCATCGGCGGGAAGCACCAGCATCGTAAGTCGCTCCAGCGGCATCGCCTCGTAGCCACACAGCCAAGGCAGGTCGGCACCCAGCGACACCAGCGCCACCTCCACCCCCAGCTCGCCCATGCGGCGCCGCACAGCCGCCATGCGCCCCGCCCGGGCGGACCGGCCCTCGGCGCTCACCGGGCCCCAGCCCCGCCGGCGGCCGCGACCCCAGCTCCGGCGACGGCCCCAGCCCCGGCGGCCGTCCCCCCAGCCCCGCCGGCCGTCGCCCCAGCCCCAGAACCGGCCGCCTCCGCCGCGGCCCTGGCGTGGTAGCTGGACCTGGTCAGCGGGGAGGCCTCCACGTGGTCGAAGCCCATCGAGCGGGCAACATCCCCAAGCTCGTCGAGCTCGCCCGGCGTCCAGTACCGAGCCACCGGCAGGTGGGCCGCGCTGGGACGCAGGTACTGGCCCAGCGTGACGATGCGCACCCCAACCCCCCGCAAGTCGCCCAGCGCGCCAACCACCTCGTCGAAGCGCTCGCCCAAGCCCACCATCATCCCCGACTTGGTGAGCAGGCCCGCCGCGGCCGCCCGGCCCAGCACCGCCAAGCTGCGGGCGTATGAGGCCGACGGTCGCACGGCCCTCTGAAGGCGCGCCACCGTCTCCAGGTTGTGGTTGAGCACCTCGGGTCGGGCGGCGAAGATCGTCCCCAGGGCGGCCTCAGCGCCTTTGCAGTCCGGGATGAGCACCTCGACCGCGGTTCCCGGGCAGCGCGAGTGGATTGCCTCGACCGTGGCCGCCATCGCCGCGGCCCCGCCGTCAGGGAGGTCGTCGCGCGCCACCGCGGTGACGACGGCGTGCGCCAAGCCCAGGCGCTCCACAGCCGCCGCCACGCGCTCAGCCTCCCCCGGCTCCAGCGCCAGCGGCCTCCCGGAGTCGACCAGGCAGAACCCGCACGCCCTGCTGCAGCGCTCCCCGTTGATCATAAAGGTGGCGGTGCCGTCCGACCAGCACTCGTAGATGTTGGGGCAACCCGCCTCCTCGCACACCGTCACCAGGTCTAGGCCCCGCACCAGCCCCCGAAGGGAGCGGTACCCAGCCCCCAGGTCGGCCTTGACGCGCAGCCATTCGGGCTTTCTCGGAAGAATTTGCACGGTTCCCGGTCCCGACCCTTGCCCACTCCCGTCGGCCCCGCCCCCGCCAGGCGCGCCCCCGCCAGGCCCGCACGTCAGTCTCCTGCGTCCCGCCGCCACGTCCTGGCGTTCGGTTCCGCCCTGCCCCCAGCGCTTCGCGGCCCGAGCGGCCACGGCATCGACCACCTCGGCCATGCTCACCTTGACGCCTTCGGCGGCCAGGGAGGTGACAGCTTTGTCGGGGATTCCACATGGCACGATCTTGTCGAAGCGCGAGAGGTCCGGATCCACGTTCAGCGCGAACCCGTGCATGGAACGCCCCCGGGTGAGGCGTACCCCGATGGCGCAGATCTTGCGTGGGTGCTCTGTGGCTTGGCCCACCCAGACGCCGGGGTATCCAGGGAGGCGCCCAGCTCCCTCCAGGCCCAGGTCGGCGAGGGAGTCGACGACCAGCTGCTCGACCGCTGCCACGTAGCTGGGAGTGGCGCCTGGGCCCAGATGGATGCTCAGCACCGGGTAGCCCACGAGCTGGCCCGGCCCGTGGTAGGTGACGTCGCCTCCCCGGTCGGCGCGGACCAGGGGAGCGCCGAGGTCGTCCAGCGCTGCCAGGACGTTCTCCGCCTTGGCCCTCACCCCGAGGGTGTACACGTGGGGATGCTCCAGCAGGAGCAGGTGGTCGTCGCTGCCGCGGTCGTGGAGTGCCCGCTGGAGGGCGTGGGCGTCGGGATAGGTCACCCGGCCGAGCCAGCGGATGCGCAGCACGGGCTCGCCTCGGGGCCGGCTCAGAGCTCGAGGGCCCAGTCGCGGCCCTGCAGGATCTCACGCATCTTGTCCAAGAAACGCGAGGAGTAGGCACCGTCGAGCGCACGATGGTCGAAGGAGAGCGCCAGGACCCCGCTCGAGTGGATGGCGATCCCCTCCGAGCCGTCGGGCATGGTGACCACCACAGGACGGCGCCTGACGCCGTCTGTGGACAGGATGGCCACTTGAGGCTGGTTGATTATCGGAGCGGTGATGAACGTCCCGAAGGGGCCTGGGTTGGTGATGGTGAAGGTGCCACCCGATATGTCGTCGGCGGTCAGCTTGCGGCTCCTGGCTCGGACGGCCAGCTCTGCTGCCTCACGGGCAATCGCGCGCAGCCGCTTGTCGCCCGCCTCGTGGATCACCGGGACGATGAGGCCCTCCTCGCCCAGGTCGACGGCGATCCCCAGGTGCAGGTCCCGGTGCACTATCAGGCAGTCGTCTCCCACCGATGCGTTGAGGTGAGGGAAGGCGGAGATGGCATCCGCCAGCGCCCTGGCGACAAAGGGGAGGTAGGTAAGCTTCACACCCTCCTCCGCCAGGAACCGATCCTTGTTGGCCCGCCGGGCCGCCTCCACCGCCTCGAAGTCCACCTCCATGGCCACCAGGGTGTGGGCCGAGGTGGCCTGCGAGCGGACCATGTGCTCGGCGGTGCGCCGCCGGATGTTGGAGAACGGCACGACCTCGTCCCTGGTGCCTGGCTGGACGGCGGGCACGCCGGCGGGGGGGCTGCGGACCAGCGACGCTCCCTGGGCCGTGGCGCGAGACGCCGAGGGCGCGCTGTAATGGGGCGCGTCGGCGGGGGTGGCGGCGGCGGACGAGCCGTCCCGGGGCCGGGCGGCGGACGAGCCGTCTCGGGGCCGGGCGGCGGACGACGCCGGAGCCCGGTCATCTGCGGTGGACGCCGGGGCCCGGTCATCTGCGGTGGACGCCGGGGCCCGGTTGTCGGACGGCGACCTCACGGCCGGCGTCGCACGGCCGGCGTCGACTGCGGCCAGGACGTCGGCCCTGGTGATTCGGCCACCAGCCCCGCTGCCGGCGACCTGATCGGGGTCGAGGCCGTGCTCCGAGAGGAGGCGGCGAACCACCGGTGAAAACGAGCCACGAGCGCCATCCGACCCTGACCCAGGGCGCTCGGGATTGACAGGGGACCCGCCATCGAGCTCCTCCTTCTCCCACGGGTCGGCCTTGGCGCCTCCCCCAGGCGCCCCCCGCTCGGCTTGCTGGCGGCTGGGTCGAGCCGGATCGTCGGCTGCCACAGAGGGGGCGGCCGCCGAGCCCTCGGCTGTGCCCGGGTCCGGGTCCGAGTTCCCGTCCGGATCCTCGTCCGGGTCTTGGGCCTCGTCCCGGGCTTGGGGGGCCGCCACGCCGTTCGTGGCGCCCTCCTCTGACCCCGGCGCGTCGGCACCTATCACCGCGAGGCGCACGCCGACGTCCACCGTCTCGCCTTCGGGGACCAGGATCTCGGTCAGGTAGCCCGTCGCGGGCGAGCGCACCTCCGAGTCCACCTTGTCCGTAGACACCTCGAAAAGAACCTCGTCCTCGTCGACAGCTTCACCAACTGCCTTGGTCCAACGGGTGACGGTGCCCTCCGTCACGGTCTCGCCCAGCTGGGGCATGACGATGTCAACCAAGGTGCAGTCCTCTCCCGGTCATCGCCATCACGGTCTCGCCAAAGGCTTCCGAGAGGGTCGGGTGAGGCTGGACGAAGTGCCCGACCTCGTCCGGTGTCGCCTCCCAGTTGAGGGCCAGGTAGCCTTGTCCGAGCTGCTCGGTGACCCAGGGCCCCACCATGTGGACCCCAAGCAGCCGGCCTGCCCGGCCGTCGGCGCCGCGCTCGGCGATCACCTTCACCAGCCCGTCGGTCTCGCCCAGGATCCTGGCCCGGCTGTTGCCTCCGAGCGGGTCCTTGCTCACCACTATGTCGTAGCCGGCCTCGACAGCAGCCTCCTCCGAGAGCCCGGCAAAGGCGACCTCGGGGTGGGAGTAGATGCACCACGGCACCTTGGAGTGGTCGACGGGTACCACCGGCTCGCCGAGCATGTCCCTGACTGCCACGATTGCCTCCGCAAAGCCCACATGCGCAAGCTGCGGTGTGGCCACCACGTCGCCCACCGCGTACACGCCCGAGGCGCCAGTGCGCTGGTGGTCATCGATGGCCACAAAGCCACGGGCATCCAGGGCCACGCCCGTGCCGTCGGCCAGCAGCCCCTCCGTGAGCGGCCGGCGGCCGACCGCCACCACCACCGCGTCGACGGCAACCGACTCACCCTCTCCGTAGTGGACGGTGGTCTCGCCTGACGCCTCGCCCGGGGCGTGCCCGGTGACCGCCACGCCCAGGTGCACGTCGATCCCGCGCCGGCGAAATGACCGCGCCACGACCTCCACAATGTCGCGGTCGCATCCGGGGAGCAGCTTGGGCAGCGCCTCCAGCACCGTCACCTGCGTGCCGAGGTCTGACATCATCGAAGCAAACTCGCACCCGATGGCCCCACCACCGATGACCGCGACAGTCGCGGGGAGGCTGGTCAGGTCCAGCAGCTCGTCGGAGCTCATCACGAGCTGGCCGTCGATCTCGAAGCCGGGGATCGTCCTGGGGACCGACCCCGAAGCCAGGACCACGTTGCGCCCGGTCACCTCCTGGCCAGTCTCGTTGACCCGGACCACCCGATCGGCCAGCAGCGTCCCGGTGCCCTGGATCACTTCGATCCGCCGCCGGCTCATCAGCCCATCGAGGCCCTTCCACAATGCCTGCACCACCCGGGCCTTGCGAGCCTGCGCGGCAGCGAAGTCCACTGTGGGCTGGCTGGCCTGGATGCCGAAGTCCTTGGCGCCGGCGACGGTGCGCGCCACGCTGGCCGTCTCGAGGAACTGCTTGGCCGGCACACAGCCCCGGTGCAGGCAGGTACCTCCCACCCGGTCCTTCTCGACCACCGCCACTGAGAGCCCCGCCGCGGCACCGTAGAGGGCCGCCGCGTACCCCCCCGGGCCCCCTCCGACGACCACCATTTCGTAGCTGTCGGTGTCATAGCTGTCAGGTCGTTCGGCCGTGCGGATCACCTCCCTGTCGAGTCGCTCTCGCCTTCCCCGATCCTAGGGCGACCCGGGGCCCAAGAGGGTAGGCTTCAGTCATGCCACGGGGCCGCAGGGCTAAGGTTGCGGAGGATGTCGGCGCTGAAGGCTCGTCCGAGCCTGAGGGGGCCATGCAGCGGGTCGAGGCAGACGTAGGCCTCGACGTGCGGCGGGTGGAGGCGCGCGCCCGCCGCTCGGCAACCGTCTGGACCTGGGTGATCCCGGCGATCGTGTTCCTCGTGGTGGTCCTGATCTTCATCCTGCAGAACGTCCAGAACGTCAAGGTCAGCTTCATCAGCCTCCACGGCAACTTCCCCTTGGCGCTGTGCCTCCTGTTCGCCGCCATCCTGGGCGCCCTGACCGTCGCCTTCGCCGAGGTCGCCCGCTCGGTCCAGCTCCGTCGTCGCGCCCGGCGGGACAAGCCGCCGACCTAACTGGTCACGTCCACGCTCAGGACGTAGGTGGCGCTGCCTTGCGCCCAGTGGGCCATGACCTCCACTCTGTCGATGCCCGGTTCCTTGCCGAAATGGACCTTCAGCGGGTTGACCAGCGCAAAGGCCTTGCCCGAAGCTGTGCCGTGGAGTCCCAACGCCACCGACCGCGGCGCCTCGTTGGCTGGCAAGGTGACCGTCAACGTCGCTCCCGGCGCCACCCGTAGCGAAGGCCAATGGGCCGGTGCGACCGCGCCGCCACGCGTGAGCGCCTGGTGGGGCCCCGCTGCCCAGGTGTAGGGCGCCGGCCGGACCGTGACAGTGCCATGACCGCTGGACGCGGTCGCCAACGGCGGCGACGGGATGCCAGTGGGCCGCGCCGGGGCCTTGCCGACCAGCTGTGCCACGCCGACGCCGACGCCGACCGGCACCAGCGCCGCAACGGTGATCAAGGCCAGCATCCAGGCCCGCCGGCGGGGCGAGTCAGGCCGCCTGGCGAACACCGGGGCAGGGCCGGGGGGCTCGGCCGGGGCAGGGCCGGGGGGCTCGGCCGCCACCGGCCTACTTGGGCTGCATGCGAAGGCCGCCGTCCAAGCGGACTACCTCGCCGTTCAGGTAGCCGTTGGCGCAGATGTGGGCCACCAGCTCCGCATACTCCGAAGGGCTGCCCAGGCGCCTTGGGAACAGGACGCTGGCGCCGAGGCTCGCTCGGGCCGGCTCCGGCAGCATCCCGAGCAGCGGGGTGTCCATCAGGCCCGGAGCGATGGTCACCACCCTGATCCCCACTGGCGCCAGGTCCCGCGCCGCCGGCACCGTGATGCCGGCTATGCCGCCCTTGGATGCCGAGTAGGCGATTTGGCCCACCTGGCCCTCGAAGGCGGCCACGGAGGCCGTGTTCACCACCACTCCGCGCTCGCCTCCCTCCAGCGGCTCGGACTGGGCCATCGCGGCGGCGGCCAGGCGCAGGACGTTGAAGGTGCCTACCAGGTTGACCGACACCACTGTCTTGAATGCCTCCAGGTCGTGAGGGGTCCCGTCACGTGCCAGGACCCGGCTCACCCAGCCGATCCCGGCGCAGTTCACCAAGACCCGCAACGGCCCCGCCTCTCCGGCCATCGCGATGGCATCGCCCACGTCCTCGGCGCTGGTCACGTCACCACCTGCGAAGCGAACGCCCGAGCCCAGCTCGGTGGCCAGCGCCTGACCCTTCGCCACGTCACGGTCGAAGATGGTGACCGTCGCCCCGCCGGCCAACAGGCGGCGGGCTGTGGCCTCCCCCAGCCCCGAAGCTCCTCCCGTGACCAGCGCTGCCACTCCGCGAATCTCCATCAAGCCCACTGTAGGGCGAATCGAGGCGCCTCCTCGACCCGAACTGGAAGCCAGGTTCCGTATACGCGCGTTCAGCCACCCCAGAACGACGGGGGCTCGGCACCGCCGCCCGTGCCGGTGCGACCCACCTGCATCTCCGCGGCCTCGACGGCCAGGCTGTCCACCAGGTCATTCATCGGGTGCCCCGAATGGCCCTTGACCCACCTGAAGCTCACGTCACCGCGCCGGGCCACCTCGCCCACCAGGGGGCGCCAGAGGTCCTGGTTGGCCACCTCCTGGCGTTTCGAGTTGCGCCACCCATTGGCCTCCCACTTGACCCACCAGCGCTGGCGGAAACAGTTGACCACGTACGTCGAGTCGCTCACCACCTCGACCGGGCCCTCGAGGGCCCGTAGAGCCTCCAGGACTGCCATGACCTCCATGCGCTGGTTGGTGGTCCGCGCCTCGGCGCCGTTGGCCCAACGGGCGTCGGCCGCACCGGCTGGACCGGGCACTGCCCAGGCCCAACCGCCAGGCCCCGGGTTACCCTGGCACGCCCCGTCGGTGAACACGGTGGTCGTCGGCACGGCTACAGCATGCCTCAAGCGCACGATCATCGTCGGGCTAAGGTCCCGAATATTAGGGGTATACCCTGAATCAAGCCGAGGTCCCCTTTTCTACGTTGTCCCACATGCCTTCCCCAATCGAGCCAACGGCAGGTATCCAAGCCGTCCTTGTCGCCGACCTAGGTTGCACCTTCTGCAAGGGCTTGGCCAACTCCGTACAGCTGATCAGCAAGGGACGTGTCGCAGTGCAGGGACCTCTCGGACCCAGATCTTCCGGGTGTCGTCCTGGCCATGCTGCGATCCAAGGTCGAGCCGCTCCTCTACACCAGCCCCGCCCAAAACGACGTCAAGGTATGGCGAGGCGCGGCCCTTCGCCTCCACCTCTCCCGGCTCCTCGGGCCTATCGCCTCAGGGCAGCTGTTGGCGAGGGTCGGGACAGCCGCCACCACTCGTCACTTCGCTCTGAGAATGGAGGACGACGGCCATCCGCGCTTCAACAGGCGTCAACTCCTGGGCGCTGGGGGGTCGTTGGCGCTCGGTGCCGCTGCGATCGGACTCTTCCCGGCGGGGGCCGCAAGCGCCACGCCTCTTTCCAGCTCAGGGCCTCCGGCCACCTCTGATTCGCGATCACTGCTGACAGCCTCTCCAATGTGGTCGCACGCACAGGCACTCGCTTCGGCCGACGGTCTAGTTCATGACCTCGATCTCGACACCACAACCGTGCACGCGGGCAGGTATGCCGCTATTCAATCTGTATGGACACCTCCAGCCGGCGTCGACACATCCATGGCAACTATCGGTCTGATCGACCTTACAACGCGCGCTGTACCGTACCTGCGCTCAGCACAGATCTTCGGCGCTCTCGACGGGGGAACGGTTCGGGTTGCAGACCCTTCGGGCACCCTATTCGACATCAACGTGAGAACTGGCGCGAAGGGCCAACGACTGGTGGTTACGTCCGCGAAGCATGGTGCCCTGTTCACGGCGGGAATAGACAAGTCTGGGGGAGTGCACCCCGAGGAGGGCTTCGAATCCACCTGGAGCAGCCTCAACTCTTCCATAAGTGTGCCCAGGGGGGCACAGCCAGACCTGTTTGGCTTTAGTTTCTGCGATTTTGGAGTGGGCCTTCTTTGCGGTGCCGGCACAGGCGGCGGCTGTGCTGCGCTCGCCTTTGCCCTCGGCATAACAAGCCTGGGGGCAGGCATTGGTGTTGGAGTCGTCTGTGCACTCATAGCCTTTTTTGGCTGCGCAGAAGCCACTTGCATCATTTGTGGGTGCTGACCGCGATCGGTACGGTATGAGCACCGGAGCAACACATCACGCCACTGCCCTTGCCGTAGGCACGGGGACTATTGCTGGCATCATCTGGGGAGAGGGCAGCGTGCTGGTGCAAGGGGCCACCTCTCAAGACGGCGCCATCTATGGTCTTCTAATAGGAGTCATTTGGGCTACGATCTGGTATTTGGTACCGAAAGGGATGGCAAAGATTCGAGGCAAAGATCATTCCTCTCGTGACCGTTCATAGTGGGCTTAACGGGTACTTCGCGAAAGCGCGTGGTGAGGTCCCGGTCTGGGAGCTGTCTGCGCTGAGGTAGCCAGCATCCACCACTGGGGCCACGGGGTCCGCTGAACTGGTCGTGATCAGACCGACCCAACCAGACC
>JBOGGU010000042.1:0-1531 GCA_050744085.1 Acidimicrobiales bacterium | reverse complement strand
GGTCTGGTTGGGTCGGTCTGATCACGACCAGTTCAGCGGACCCCGTGGCCCCAGTGGTGGATGCTGGCTACCTCAGCGCAGACAGCTCCCAGACCGGGACCTCACCACGCGCTTTCGCGAAGTACCGCTAAGGTCGCTGGCAACTCAACCTTCACAGCCTGGAGGAACCATGGCCGGTAGCAAAGGGGAACGCCTAATTCTCCACGGACTGCGACTCCGGAGGACGACCGTGGTGAGACTGCTCGTAGTTGGTGTCGCAGCGACGCTACTGAGCGCGTGCGGCGGCAAGGCGAATGGCTCTGCGGCGGCAACGGGCAAGACCTCGGCCACCGCAGTCTCGGTCCTGACCGGTGGCAGTGGCTGCGGGAAGTCGGCACCATCGGGGTCGATCACCCTGGCGATGACCGTCGGCGGGCGCCGACGGATCGTGGTCGTCCACATACCCAGCGGGTACAGCGGCTCTACTCAAGTGCCGCTGGTGCTCAACATGCACGGCAGCGGGAGCACCGCGGTGGAGCAGGAAGAGTTCACCGGGATGGATGCAACCGCCGACGCCCATGGTTTCATCGTCGCCTACCCGCAGGGGATCATCCCCGACGGTTCCGGCTTCGATTGGAACGTCCCGGGCGAACCCCTGGTGGGCGGCGCGGCAGTTCCGGCCGGCTCCCCGGACGACGTGACGTTCCTGACTCAGGTCGTCACGGTCATGGAGCAGCGCTACTGCGTGAATCCCGACCGGGTCTACGCCACCGGTTTCTCCGGTGGGGCGCGCATGGCCAGCCAGCTCGCTTGCGACTCGTCCAGCACCTTCGCCGCCGTCGCGCCGGTGAGTGGCCTGCGGCGGCCGACTCCGTGCCCGACGACGCGACCGGTCCCGGTCATGGCGTTCCACGGCACAGCCGATCCGGTCGATCCCTACGAAGGACACGGCGAGGCGTATTGGACCTACTCTGTCCCCCAGGCGGCGCAGGACTGGGCCGGCCAGGACAAGTGCGCGTCGACGGCATCGACCAGCCACCCGGCTGGAGGAGCGACTCTCACCCAGTACACCGGGTGCGCCGGAGGGGCTGTGGTCGAGCTGTACAGCCTCACCGGCGAAGGCCACGAGTGGCCGGGCGGACCTCGGCTGCCCAAGTCTCTGACCAGGTTGCTAGGGCCTCAATCCAATGCCGTGAACGCCGACAACACGATGTGGGCCTTCTTTGCGGCTCACCCGATCGGGTAGCCGGACGGATCCGGCTCGCCGGCCCGGGCTTGGTCGCGGAGCGCCGCCAGGCCGTCGATGCTGGCCCTGTTCTTCTCCGCTTGGTAGGAGGCGATCCCGGCCGCCCCCTTCCGGGCTGACCACTGGTCCATGGTCTGGCGTGCTGGGTGAAGGTCATGAGGGGGACTCCGTAGCCACAGGGAGGTTGTCCCGACCGGCGTGGAAGTTTGAGGTGGCGGTCCCCCGCCTGAGACCTGCCAAGTGGTAGGTATGGGCGTCCGCTTAGACACCGACCAGGAAGGGGACCGCTGTGAACAAGAACTACCA
>JBOGGU010000041.1:0-3992 GCA_050744085.1 Acidimicrobiales bacterium | reverse complement strand
GACGATGGCGTCGCTGTCATTCCTCTCGGATCGCTCGGGCCATAGGCCGTTCCCCCGCCGCACAGAGGAAACCTTCCCCACCCACCGAGTGGGTGGGGAAGGTTTCCTCCCTCCACGTCCTCACTGCATCAGTTTTCAGTTGCCCGCCGACGCCAGTGTCGAGAGACCTTGTGCGTGCCGAGAACGTCATCCATGGGCTGTGAACTGTACTTTGACGCGGGCGTCGGCTCCGGCGAGCATCCAGCAATGTCCCTCTCGTTCCTCTACCGGGCGTTCTGCCGCGTCCTGCAGTTGCTCCGGCTCATGGGCCGCAGTGACGCAGACCTCGCGATCGAGGTCGTCTTGCTTCGCCACGAAGTGGCGGTCTTGCGACGCCAGATCCACCGGCCGGTACTCGAGCCCGCCGACCGGGCCGTGCTGGCCGGCTTGGCACGGCTGGTTCCCCGTCACCGTCTTGGGCGCTTCTTTGTCGAGCCCGCAACCCTGCTGCGCTGGCACCGAAACCTGATCGCCAAGCGCTGGAGCTATCCGCACGGCAGTCCCGGTCGACCGGGCATCACCAAGGGAACTACGGCGCTCGTGGTGCGATTGGCGAAAGAGAACCCGACGTGGGGCTACCGGCGGATCCACGGAGAGCTTGCCGGCTCTTCGCGATCAGGCGTGGGCGGGTCACCGGTCTGACACCCCCCACGCCTGATCGCGAAGAGCCCGATTACGCCACCCCGCCAGCCTCCTGGACGTCAGCCCTTCGATCAGGGCAGCCGCCATAGCTCCCTACGCCAGCCCACGGCACCGCTACCCTCACCCGGCGGTCGAGCCTCAAACGCCCAGCGTGTCGGCGGGGTGGCGCGACCTCGCCTGCGTAACGCTGCGTAGGGCAGATTGATCACCCGTCGATAAAAACGTCGATAAACCCTGTGGACAACCCCGTCGGAATACGCTGAAACAGCATGAACGTCCAGGACGTCCTGGGCTTTCGGAGGGATCCACTCAATTGAGGAGTGGAGGTGAGCGGACTCGAACCGCCGACTTCTACGTTGCGAACGTAGCGCCTGCACCCATTCTGACATGGGCCTTTACGCGCACTTCCAGCTCAGGAGGGTGGAGTAAGGGGAACCCAAGGGCACCGGACGGCCCCATCGGGCACGTATTGAGTCCCGTTGAGTCCCGTCGAGTGAGGGTCGCCATGGGTGCGAACCAAGGTACGGCGGACGCGTTGGGGCCGCGCGACCGGGTCAATCCAGGACCTGGTAGCCGACACCGGTCTCCTCGGCGGCGGCGTGCAATACAGGCACTTCTGTCGTGACAATCAGCCGGGCCGGAAGCAGCAGGGCCACTGCCAGCGCCTCGGCGCCGAGGGCGTTCAGCTGTCGCCGTACCCGCAAGGTGAACATGACGGGGTACCACGACTCGCGGGTGAAGCAGGCCGACTTGCGATGGCAGATCCACCAAGGCAGTGCGAACTCGATCCACAATGCTCGCATCGAAGGAGGCCAACCGACGGGAGAGCGCTCCTGAGCCGGAGCCGCCGAACACGGCACGGCCGAGCCGGTAATACCAGGATCCCGTGGTAAACACCCCACCGCTGGCCAGTTCCTAGGCTACCAAGGCCCGGCACTGGCCAGCCAGCACCTCAAGTAGGAGGCGATCGTCGATGACGATGGCCATGCCCGTCGATTACCGGTTTGCGAGGTCGGGGTCCTCAGCTCCGATCAAAGCGATGGCGTCGTTGTAACCCCCATCGCTAAGCCAGTGGGCAATCACCTGGCCGGCTTCGGTGGGGATGGTCGACTCGAAGGGCGGGAACGGGCCGCGAGCTAGCTCGCCCGCCTCCTCCGCACGCTGCCGTGCCTGTTGAACCACCGCCGCCAGCTCAGGTTCGAGATGAAGCTCGGTGGCCATGCTGCCATCGTAGAGCGACACACGCGCCGTCACGCCCTCGGTCATCCCCAGTACCCCACCAATGCCCGCCAATGATCGGGCGGCTTGCGCCAGTCTGGCAGCGGGTTTGGACTCCGAAGTCACCTCCTACTTGAGCAGCGGCAGAGCTTTGCCCGCGTGATTGCAGAGGCGTTGGGCACTGCTGGACTGGAACCCATTGCGACCGGATATCAGGTAGTCATAGCGACCCCGGTTTGCCCCTCCTCGGTGAAGGAGTTACCAGCGGCGATCTGGAGGGTCCTCGCCCTTGAGCATCCCGTCGGACCGGAACGATTGCCTGCTGTGTGCAACATCTCCTACCGTCGGCAAGCCCCGAAGCAGGGGCACGCATCTGGTAGACAATCTGTATGCCCGAGCGCATCGAGGTGCTGGTGACGGTCAAGGCCTATCCGTCCGCCAGCGTCAAGTACGGGGAGGCTGTCTGTGTTGCCGGAATCCGGACCGATACGCCCCAACCGAGCTGGGTCCGGCTGTACCCAATAGAGTTCCGCGACCTGCCCATCGACAAGCAGTTCGCCAAGTATGAGAAGGTGGCGCTAGACGTCATCGCCAGCTCCGACGGCCGGCCGGAGAGCCGCAAGCCCCTCGCCGACACGATCAGGTCCCTGGGCAAGCTCTCAACCGGCAAGGATCGTCGGTGGCGGGAGCGCTGGAGGTATGTGGAACCACTCCTGGTCGAATCGATGTGCGCCGCCCGCGAGGCCCAGGTGACCACCGGGCGCTCTCTGGCAGCATTTCGACCGGCCGAAGTCCAAGAGGTCATCGCCCGACCAGAGGAGGCCTGGACCGACAAGCAGCTGAACACCCTGAGCCAAATGAGCCTGTTCGCGCAGGACAAGCAGATCCTGAAGAAGATCCCCTGGCGCTTCTACTACCGCTACTCGTGCGGCGGGAGCTGCAAAGGCCACGAGCAGTCCATTATCGACTGGGAGATCCACGAGTTCTACCGCAAGTGCCAGCGCCAGCATGGAGAGCAGGAGGCCGTCAGACTGGTCAGGCAGAGGTGGCTGGAGGTACTCTGCGGACCAACCAGAGAGACTGTCTTCTTCGTGGGCAACCAGCACCTGCACCCCGCGAGCTTCTTGGTGCTCGGTGTGTTCTGGCCACCCAAACCATCAGGACACGGAGAGAACCTCCAGCTCGGGTTCTAGCGCCATCAAGGCGTCGGTGATCACCGACCGGTGACAGCGATGCTGGTCGCGTTCCACGCACAAGAGCGCGATCCGCCCCTCACGGGCCAGGCTCAGAACACGAGCCAGCGCCTCCCCCGAGCCGTTGTCCAGCATCTCCCGCATCCGCCGCCGTCCACTCTCGCCGTCACCGTCCCTGAACGACCCACGGTTCTCCAGCGGGTTGCCCAAGCTGGGCTCGTGCACATAGGCAATCCCGACCGCATCAAGCGCCTCGGCGAGGCGGCGCTTCGAGAAACCCGGCTTCCGGCTGACCGCATTCAGCCGCACGTCCACCACGGCGCCAACCCGGCTCTGGCTCATGCACTCGGTGAACCCCGACAACGTGAAGCCCTCGTAGCCCACGCTGTACACCCTGGCCGTCGGGATCACGACCCAATCTTGGCCTAGTTGGGCCCCCAGTTGCAAAGCAGCTCTGGACCTGGCGTTATGTCAATCCCGACGGGGACCGAGGTACGGCGCAGGGTGCTGGACGCGACGAGAGGCTTCGCACAATGGGTTGGAACGCTCGGGTCGCAGACGCAGAAGTTGGCGAGGGCTCCGGGGAGTGCGAGGACATTGGAACCGGGGGCGCGGGCAGTCGAGGCGGCGTCGACCCAGATGAAGGCCATTCGCTGGGCACGATGCCAAGCTCAGCCAGCCGGTCCCACAGGGGCTGGACCGCGCGATCAGGGTCGCGGTAGAACGCGCTTCCCCGGATTCGCTCAAAGGTCCACCCGGCCCGCTCCAGCTTTTGGGCCTCCAGGCATAGATGTGGGTCATCCGGTGGGAACGGGTGTACGCTCGTGGGGGAGGACGTGGGTGATCGGGCCGAGGCTCAACATGACGAGTCCGATGGCGGCCTCCGCCGAGTGGAATCCG
>JBOGGU010000040.1:0-14326 GCA_050744085.1 Acidimicrobiales bacterium | reverse complement strand
CTTCGGGGTGAGCGACTACATCTCCGTGCCGGTCGCGGCGTTCAGCCTGGTGGCCATGACCGCCACCGGGAGCTTCAGACGCTGGGAACGCTTCATGCTCGTTTTCGTAGCCGGCAATTTCCTGGTCATCCCGCTCGTCATATTCAGCCACCCTAAAGCGGGCCCGGTAGTGCATGGGCTGTTCGTGCCCGGGATCGCCGGCGGGGCCAACTCCACCTCTGTTTTGCTGATTATCGCCATAGTCGGTACGACGGTGGCGCCCTGGCAGCTGTTCTTCCAGCAGTCCAACATCGTGGACAAGCGCATCACGCCCCGGTTCATCAGCTACGAGCGGGCGGACACGGTGGTCGGCTCCCTGGTCGTGGTGATCGGCGCAGCGGCGATCATGGTCACCGCAGACTTCGCCGCCCGTGGCACCGCCGCCTTCGGGCACTTCACCAACGCCGCCGGGGTTGCCCACCTGCTCGGCGACCACAGCGCCGCCCTCGGAGCCATCTTCGCCATCGTGTTGTTCGATGCCAGCATCATCGGCGCCGCCGCGGTCACCCTGTCGACCAGCTACGCCTTCGGCGACGTCTTCGGCCTCCGGCACTCCCTGCACCGGGGGTTCAAGGAGGCCAAGCAGTTCTACGTCAGCTACATCGCCATGGTGGTGGTGGCTGCGGGGATCGTGCTCATACCGCATGCCCCGCTGGGGCTCATCACCAACGCCGTGCAGGCCCTTGCCGGGCTGCTGCTGCCGTCTGCCAGCGTCTTCCTGCTCCTGCTGTGCAACGACCCCGAGGTCCTCGGGCCTTGGGTCAACCGGGGCTGGCTGAACATGCTGGCCGCTGTGATCCTCGGCGTGCTGCTGATCCTGTCAGGCACGCTGATGGCCTCGACGCTGTTCCCCAAGGTCAACGTGATCGCCGTGTTCATCTGGCTCGCTGTGGCGCTGGCGGCCCTCGGGGTCATCGCTGTGATCGTCCTGGGGGTGATTGCCCGCCGGTCCGGGAGCCCGGCCCGGCCCCCCCGTCCGGTGATGAGCCACGCCGAGAAGCTCAGCTGGCGGATGCCAGCGCTGGCCCTGCTCAAGCCCGTCAAGTGGTCCCCCGGCCTGCGGGTGGGCATGCTCAGCCTCCGTGCCTACCTGGTTGTCAGCGCCGTGCTCCTGCTGGTGAAGGCGATCCAGCTCGGCGGCGGCTGACGCAGGCTCGGAGGGCCACACCGCCGACCAGACTGTGGCATTGCCCACCTCGCGCCAGCGCATTCCGACCAAGTCAGCCGGACTCGTCCGGCACTGCGAGGCCCAGCACTGCGCCATCCGCACGACGCCGCCATGGGTGACCAGCACCAGCGTCCCCTGTGCGTGTGATCGGCAAAGCTCGCTGATCAGCGCCCCGACGCGCTCGAAAAAGGCTCGCAACGTCTCCCCGCCTGCGGGTGCCCTGTCGGCATCGACCACCACGCCGCCCTCTATGCCCAAGCTCCGCGATGTGGCTGTGCCGAGCCGGCGCCCCTGCATCGCTCCCATGTCGCGCTCGCGCAATCGCGGATCGCGCAGGAGGGGCGCTCCGAGCGCTGAAGAGATGACCAGCGCAGTCTCTTGCGCCCGGCGCAGGTCGCTGGACAGCACCAGGTCGGCTCTGCCGTCTGGCAAGGTCTTGGCCAGCCGGCGCGCCACCTGCACGGCCTGAGATCGACCGCTCTCCGTCAGCCCGGGGGCGTCTGCCTGTCCCTGGACGAGCCCTCGCTGGTTCCAACTGCTCTCCCCATGGCGGACGAAGATCATCCCTGTCACGACGACTCAGGCTAGGAGGCCAAGGCGCCGAGAGGATTCACAGGGCCTCCACAGGTAGCTCTCAGCTGCCTCTCATGAGAGGGAGGGAGGCTCACGGTCATGCACAGTGGGCCCGAGCCGAAGCATACGCCGATCCGGGAGCTTGTCGCCGCCAGGGCGGCCAAGGATCCCACCCGGTCAGCCTTCATCGAGGGCTCGGGGGCCCGATCCGTATCGTGGGGAGCGATCGCTCGTCTCGCCGAAGAGCTCGGCCGTAACCTGCCAATGGACGGCGAGCGGCGAGTCGGCCTCGCGCTGGACGGCACCACCCAGTTCTGCACCACCTACCTCGCCGCCCTCGCCTGCGGGCTTTGCGTGGCCCCGCTGGATCCCAGAGCCACCCAGGCGGAGATCCGCGGCCAGGTCGCCGAGCTGGGCTTGACCGACCTCCTCCTCGACGCCCCCACAGCTGGCCTCGCGGGTGCGTTGTTTGGGACCGGCGCCGACGTCTGGTGCGTGGACACCCAAGGCCCGCCGGTGATCCTGCATCGGGCGTCAGTGCGTGCCGCTCACCCTCTGTACTCCCTGAGGCGGGACTCCCTGAGGCGGGACTCCCTGAGGCGGGACTCCCTGAGGCGGGACTCCCTGAGGCGGGACTCTCTGAGGCCTTCGGTCATCCTGCGAAGCTCGGGAAGCACCGGCCGGCCCAAGCTGATCCCCCTCACCCAGGCCCAGTTGATGCACGGCGCCAACCAGGTGGTGGGCCACCATCGCCTGGTGCACAACGACCGCGGGTACTGCCCCCTGCCGCTGTTCCACATCAACGCCCAGGTAGTGGGCATCCTGAGCACCCTGGTGTCCGGCGCGTCGATGGTCGTGGATCGGCGTTTGGCCCGGGACCGCTTCTGGGACACCGTCGAAGGCTCTGGCGCGACATGGCTCAACCTGGTCCCGGCCATCTTGTCGGTCGTGAGCGAACCCAGAGCGGCCAGGGACGTGAACACCCTGGACTTGAGCCACCGCGTCCGCTTCGCCCGTTCGGCATCGTCTCCCCTGGCCGAGCCGATCCGGCGTCGCTTCGAGGAGGCAACCGGGATCTCGGTGCTCGAGACCTACGGGATGACCGAGGCAGCAGGTCAGATCACGGCCAACCCACTGGCGGGGGGGGATCGCCGGCCCGGGTCGGTTGGCCTCCCTGTCGGTGTGCAGCTCCGGGTGGTGGACGAGGAGGGCGCCGAGGTCGATCCCCCGGGCCAGGTCGGGGAGGTGCAGGTCGCCGGCCCCAGCGTGATCTCGGCCTACCTGGCGCCCGGCGGCGCCAACGAGGTCATCGGGGCTCGCACTCCCGATGGGTGGCTGCCCACCGGAGACCTAGCTCGGCGAGACTCCGATGGCTACGTCTACCTGTTGGGTCGAACCGACGACCTGATCAATCGAGGCGGCGAGAAGCTGTACCCGTCGGAGATCGAGGCCGTGCTGCTCGGCGACCCGCGGGTGGTCGCCGCCAGCGCGGTCGGCAGGCCCCACCCGTCACTCGGTTCCGAGCCGGTCGCGTTCGTGGTCTCCCGCCCCGACCCACTCGACCCGGGCGGTGGCGGCGCCGAGGAGCGTGCCCGGCTGGTCGAGGATCTGCACCAGGCCTGCTCGGCAGCGCTCAGCTTCTACAAGCGCCCCGTCGAGATCACCGTCACCGACCACCTGCCCGTGGGCGCCACGGGCAAGGTCCAGCGATCCGGCGTGCGCGACCTGGTCGCCGTGGCCGCGAGGTGACCCTGCTGAGCCAGGCCCCGGCAACGAGGGAGGCGCCAAGCAGCCCCACCCGCCGCACAAGCGGCCACCTGCGCTCGGTGGACGTGGTCCGGGTCATCACGGTCGCCGGAGTCATATCGGTCCACTCCATATCCTTCACCAACAGCCGCACCAGCCCATTCCCCGGGGCGCTGGTCAGCCTGCTTCACGTGAACCGGGAGATCTTCCTCCTCCTCTCGGCATTCGTCCTCACCTACGCCTACGGGCGCCGCCCGCAGTGGAAGGTAACCAGTTTCTGGCGGAGACGCTACCTGCTGGTCGTGACCCCGTATGTGTGCTGGAGCGCCATCTACTGCGGGCTCAACGAAGGCCCGTTCACCTCCGTCGCCCAGGGCTTCGAGCGATTCGGCTACGACCTGATCAGTGGGGCAGCCAGCTTCCATTTGTACTTCCTGCTCCTCAGCATGCAGCTCTACCTCGTCTTCCCGTTGCTCTTGAAGGCGCTCAAGGCTCTCCGGCGTCACCACCTGGCGCTGCTGGTCGTGAGCTTTGCCGCCCAGGTTGGCTTCACCAGCGTCTTTTTCTACTGGCCCCCGAGCACTGGGATCCTCGGCTACTGGGCAGGCCACCCAAACACCGACCTGTTGAGCTACCAGTTCTACGTGATTGCCGGCGGTGTCGCTGCGCTGCGCTGGGACCAGCTCTCAAGCTGGGTCGCCGCCCACCGCCGGCTGGTGACGGCTTCCGTCGGCGCCGCCCTCGCGCTTGGGCTCACCAGCTATTTCGCCGACCTGAGGCTCTTGGGTATGAGCGTTCCGCGTGCCAGCCAGGTCTTCCAGCCATTGATCGCCGTCGAGTCCGTCGCCTTTGCCACGGGGGTGCTCTGCCTGGGACAGTGGGTGGAAGAGCGCGGCTCGACGCGAATCCTGCGGGTGGCGAGCGTGGGATCGGACACTTCGTTCGGCGTGTACCTGGCCCACCCACTCCTCCTGGACACGCTGCTCGGGCTGCTCACCAGCGCTGGCGTCCTCGGCACGATCCAGGGCGCGGGGGTGATCGCGACCCTGGCGTTCGACGTCGCCATCGTTGTCCCGGTGGTCTACGCGACTGCCGCTGCTGGTGCCTGGCTGGTCCGTCGCACCCCACTCAGCCTGGCCCTGACCGGTCGCGCCAGGCAGCAACGACCCGGGTTGCCCAACCGGATCCATCGACTCCTCGCCACGAGGGTGACCCCTCCGCTCGGCGAGCCGGCGCCGGTCGGCGGCGTCGCCCCCTAAAGCAGACGCCCACCGAAAGGACATACCCATGTACACAGCATCCCTCGACCTACCGTACCGGAGCGCCAAGCCCCGGCATCGGGGCCTGACCATGGTCATCGACAACGGGATCCCAGCTGGGGCGTTTGCCGACGCCGTCGACAGTGCCGCCGACTACATCGACCTGGTCAAGTTCGGCTGGGGCACGGCGCTGGTGACCTCCCGCCTCGCGGAGAAGACGGCCCTGTTGGAGGAGCACGCGATCGGCTACTTCTTCGGCGGGACCCTCTTCGAGAAATATGTTGCCCAGCGTCGATTCGAGGACTACCTCGAGCTGTGCCACCATCATCGCTGCGGCATCGTCGAGGTGTCCAACGGCACCATCCCCATCACCAATGCCGAGAAAGCTGATTACATATCGCGCGCCTCAGAGGAGTTCGTGGTGTTCGGTGAGGTCGGGTACAAGGACCAGGAACGCTCCCAAGCGCTCAGCGCCGGGCAGTGGGTCGACTATATCGACCAGGACTTGGCTGCCGGGGCCACGCACGTGATAATCGAGGCGCGCGAGAGCGGCACCAGCGGCATATGCCGTGCCGACGGCGAGATCCGATTCGACGTGGTGGAGCACATCTTGGGCAGCCAGATCTCCCACGGCTCCTTGGTGTTCGAAGCCCCGACCAAGGACCTCCAGACCTTTTGTGTGACCCGGCTCGGAGCCGACGTCAACCTCGGGAACGTGGCCCTCGACGAGGTGCTCGCCACCGAGACCCTTCGCCTCGGGCTTCGCGGGGACACCCTGTTGCACTTCGAGCTCGAGGCTCAGCAAGCTGATGGGGTACACGCCAGTGCGTGAGCAGGGCGATGCCTTCCATCTGGCCATACCGGCCAAAGACCTCGCCGAGGCTGAGCGGTTCTACGTGGCGGGGCTCGGCTGCAAGCTCGCGCGCCGCTACGAGGACCGCATCACCCTCGACTTCTTCGGGGATCAGCTCGTCTGTCATCGCTCCGACGAGGTCGAGGAGGACCCGAGCCTGTACCCCCGCCACTTTGGCGTGACCTTCCGCAGCCTGGAGGCCTTCCAGCGAATCGCCGCCCTCGTGGAGCAACGCTCACTGCCCGTGTTCCGCCCGCTCGCCACCCGGTTCGGCGGTCGGGTCGAGGAGCACCTGACACTGGTGCTCCGCGACCCTTCCAACAACCTGGTCGAGTTCAAGCACTACCTTGACCCCCGGATGATGTATTGAGGCACCCGTTTTGAGTCACAGAGGCCGTGTCGCAGCACTAGCCACTGCTCTGCTTCTCGCGTTGGCACTTGCCGCGTGCGGGGTTCCTACCTCAGCCACCGAGGCGCCTGTGGCTCCGCCACCCGGCAAGGCACCCCCTTCGTTCGTCCAGACGAGCGCTTCGAGCGGCGGGGTGACCACCCTCACCGAGTCGATGACCGTGGGCGGGCTGAAGCGCAGCTACTTGCTGGTGAGGCCCACGAAGGTACCCGCCGGGAGACGCTTGCCAGTCGTGATGATCCTGCACGGGATCAACGTCACGCCGCAGATCGAAGAGCGTCGCACTGGGTTCCTACCCCTCGCCACCAGCCAGGCCGCCATCCTGGTCTACCCGGCCGGGTACAAGGAGGCATGGAATGCCGGCGCCTGCTGCAGCAACCCGGGCACCCCCGCCAACATCGACGACGTGGCCTTCATCACCGATGTGGTCTACGACGTCCTCGCGACCCAGCCGGCGAACCCCGCTCAGGTGTACCTGGCGGGCTACAGCGATGGCGGCAAGATGACCTACCGGGTTGCCTGTGCCGATCCGTCGCTGTTCGCGGGATTCGGGGCCGCGGAGGCGGTCGCCACGTCGACCTGCAAGGCCCACGAGCCCGAGAGCTTCGTCGAGGTGATCTCCAGCGGCGACCCGGAGATCGCCTACGACCCCTCCGACCCGGCAAAACGCCTGAACGGCTTCACCGAGCTGTCCGCCACCGCACAGATCGACCAGTTCGTATCCCTCGATCGGTGCTCGTCGAATCCGACAAGCGCCGTGGCCGGCAAGATGACGACGCTGGAGTGGCGGCAATGCGCGGACGCCAGGCGCGTGGAGCTGGCCACCCTGGCCGGTGGGAGCCACGCCTGGCCAGACGGCGCCAACGGCTCACCCTCGGCGGAGGCGGTCATCTGGACCTTCTGGACAGGCCGAGCATTCCCCTGAGGGCCTGTAAGAAAACAACCTGGGCGGCGAAGCCGAACCTCAAGCCTCCCACCAGGTCAAGCGTGTACATCGCCGCCCAGGTTTGTTCGGAAAGGTCCTGAGGAGGGGTCAAGCCGGGTTGGCGCTGGCCGGGTAGATCTTGTTCGCTTCGAGGTCGTGCTCCATGCGCCTGGCGATCCATCTATGGCCAGCGTCGGTGGGGTGGAGGTGATCCTTGATGGTCGCGTAGTGCCAGTGCTGGGTGATCGGGTCGACGATCACCACGTCGGGATCGATTCTGCGCGCCGTTGCCACGATGGCGCGGTCGACCGCCAGCTGGGCCCGGGTCGGCGAGCCACCAGGAAAGACCGTCAGCAAGACCAGCCTGGCATTCGGGGCCTCGCGCACGACCAGGCCCACCGTGCCCGCCACGGCACGCTCCAGCTTCGCGATGGCTACGCCGACGTCGTCGTGACCTCCCTGCAGGATCACCACACTTGGGTGCTGCCGCAGGACACCCAGCCCGACCAGCTCACGAAGGAAGGGGCCCCCTCCGACCCCACGTCGGACGTATCCAGCGCCTGGTACGCCACGCACCGCAACCCGCCAGCCCATCGCCTTTGCCAGCACGTAGGGCCAAGCATCGGTCCGCGACATTGCCCCCTCCCCTGCGGTGATGGACGCCCCCACGATCACGGCCAGCGGCTTGCTCGGCGTGACCGACTCCTCGCCTGCAGCGGCGTCCCCGCCGGTTGCCGCCCACGCCCCGACAGCGCCCACCGCGAGGCACGCTCCAAGCGCCAGGGCGAGAGCGGTCCGTACCATCCGCCCGTGCATGGCGACGGCCGACCTTGCGGCGGCTGGGCTTAGGCGACCCTACTGTACGCCGACGGGGTGCCGGCGAAGTTGATGGACTCGACCCGCACGTCGGTGCCGGCGTCGTCGGCAGCGACCACCTGGCCACCCCCGATGTACATGTCGACGTGCTGCGGCGTGGTCTGGGAGCCGTAGAAGACCAAGTCGCCCGGCTGGAGCTGGGACGCCGAGATCCGGGTGGTGTCGTCGAGCTGCGACACCGAATAGTGCGGGAGGCTCACCCCCGCGGCGTCCCACGCGTACATCACCAGGCCCGAGCAGTCGAAGTTGTTCGGCCCGGCTCCGGCCCACTTGTACGGCTTGCCAACCTGGGCCAGCGCGGTCCTGACAGCAATTGCGGGGGCACCTGCCGGGGCGGTGGTGGGCGCGGCGGTCGTGGGCGGGGGGATCGTGGTCTCCGTGCTCGACCCTGAGCTGCTGGCTGGTGAGCTGCTGGCCACGGGAGTCGGGGCTGAGGTGTCGGCGGTCGTCAAGCCATGGACCACCAGGACCTGGCCGACGTCGATCAAGTTGGGGTCCGCTATGTGGTTGGCCGCCGCGAGGGCTGAGACCGTGGTGGCGAAGCGCTGCGCAAGGGCGTCGAGCGTGTCGCCCGCCACCACCGTGTAGGTCGAGTCCGGGGACGAGGCTGGCGAGCCTGCCGGGCCCGTGCTCAAGCGATGGATGTGCAGGACCTGGCCCACGTCGATCAAGTTGGGGTCCGCTATATGGTTGGCGGCGGCGAGGGCCGAGACCGTGGTGGCAAAGCGCTGCGCAAGCGCGCTGAGCGTGTCCCCTGCCACCACCGTGTAGGTCGAGACCAGCCGGCCAGACGACGGCGGCGGCGGCACGGGCAACGAGGCGGTGGCGCTGAGCGGCGCTGCTGCTGCCGCGCTGCCGAACGAGCCCACCGCGGTGGCCCCCGCAGCAGCGGTCGCGGACACGAACAAGACCCTCACCGACTGGCGCCTGAGAAACGCCTGGAGGCGGATGCTCCTCTGGAGCCACGCCTGGCTGGAGCCGTCACCGATCAGGCGACGCTCGACCATCCGCTGGGTAAGTGCTATCACCACCTGGAGCAGGCCACCCGCCACCCCGGCCCACAAGAACCGGGTTATCGCCCAGCGGTCCAGCAGGAACGGGGAGCTGCGCCAGTCGCACGCCAGCGGCGTCAGCGGCGTCAGCGCCCTGGTCTCGCGCTCGTCGAAGGCGGCACTGCGCAAGTAGGCAAGCAAACCGAGGTAGCTGGCGAGCATCGTCGCCAGCGTGCCAGTCACCCACCACAGAGCGTGGAGGCCCGGCGCAGAGCCCAGCACCAGGGTTGTCACCACGGCTGCCGCCAGCCCGCCCACCATCCGGCGCCTGCGCTCCATCGTCCGCGGAGGCTGTCGCCGCCCCGGCGCCACTTCACGGCCCGTCAAGGCTCGACCACTCCTTTGCTCCACAACTGGCCTGTGCTCCACTTCGATGCTCCTTCGCGCAGTGCTCCTTCGCGCAGTGCTCCTTCGCGCAGTGTCAGCGCCGAGGCTATACCTGCTTGGCACGCTGGTGCTGGCGCCCGCAGCCGCGGCGGGTGAGTGGACGCAGAGGGATGGCGAACGGAAGCATATTCCTCTAGGAATGGGCTTTCCGCTAGGCTAGTGCTGCGCCGCCGCCAGGACCGCCTTGCCACCCACGGCAGGGCCGTCGGCGTGGCCAAACACGGCAGTGCCCGCTACCAGGACGTTCGCGCCGGCGTCCACGCAGGAGCGGGCGTTGCCGGCGTCTACTCCCCCATCCACCTCCACGTCGGTCGCCAGGCCCTGGCGCTCCACCTCCGCTCGGACCCGCTCCACCTTTGTCAAGGTGCGCTGGATGAGCTTTTGGCCGCCGTAGCCAGGGTTGATGGTCATCACCAGCGCAAGGTCACAGATCTCCAACACGTCGTCGAGGCAGGAGGCAGGCGTGCTGGGGTTGATGGCCGCGCCCGCCCGGCAGTCCAGCGCTCGGATCTGGGAGAGGCTGCGGTGCAGGTTTGGCGAGACCTCGTAGTGGATGGTGATCCCGTCGGCGCCCGCATCGGCGAAGGTCGCAAGGTGGCGCTCAGGCTCGACGATCATCAGGTGGAGCTCCAACGGCAGGTCGGTCAGCCCTCGGATCGAGCGCACTGTGTCGGTCCCGAAGGTGAAGTTGGGTACGAACACGCCGTCCATCACATCCACGTGGAGGCGCTCGGCCCCGCTGCCTTCCAGGGCCTCGACCGCGTCCGCCAAGTGGGAGAAGTCCGCTGCCAGCAGGCTGGGGGCCAGGTGGATGGCGTCCGCACAGGGGGTCCATGTAGATCGGGGCATGGCCGCATCATGCCATGCCCCCTGCTCTGTGCTCCATTCGCCTCGCGGCTCCATTCGCCTCGCGCTGCGTCCTGCGCTGGGGAAGACCTGGGGCTCAGCCCCCGTCGCGGTCGGTGTTCACGTATCGCTCGCAGCGCTGGCACCAGCCAACGGGGTGCTCGTCGCCCGCGTCGGACGGGTGCACGAGGCTGCCGCACTGGCGGCACCTGTAGATGGGGGGCGACTCAGAGGTCACCGGACCGTCCGGCGCTGTGGATTCGGGGAAGTCGAATACAAGGTGTTCACTCCTGCGGGGGTCTAGCGGCGACAATCGTCAAGCCAGCGGCTGTCACGACGTATGTGCCAAGGGAGATGGAGCCAGCTGACCCTTCCGCCCATGGAACGCCCAACACTACAACACTGCGAGCAGGGGGGCGACCATACGTCGAGCGCCGTAGCCGGCAAGCCGACGCACACCCTATACCAACCCTGCGCTGGGGACCTAACCTGTGAGCGTGCCCACACGAGCCGGCGCCCTCCGGGTGGCCTGGCGCCTCCCCTCGTGGCGCGGCACGGCCTTTCCCGCGCTGCCAGTCGCAGCGGCTCAGGCCGTGGGCACCGACCTGGCTGCGGCCCACCAACAAGGGGCTACCCCCGTCGGCCCCCTGGCCTTCGCCCTATTGGTAGCCGGGCCGGCCTGTCTCGCGGCGCGGCGCCGCTACCCCAAGGCCACGCTCGGGACGGTGTTCGCCATCACCTTGGCCTACACGCTCCTCGGCTATGCGCAGGGGCCGGTCTGGCTGGCGCTGATAGTGGCCTTCTTTGCCGCAGCGACTCGTGGGCAGCGCTGGGCCGCATGGGCGAGCCTGGCCGTCGGCTATCCGGTCTTCGTCTGGCTCGCTCCCGTTCTCGACGGAGGGCCCTTGCCATCCGTCTCGGTTGCCCTGGGCGTTGCTGCGTGGATGGCCGCGCTCGGAGCGATCAGCGAGCTGGCTCGAGTCAGACGCCAGAGGGGCCTCGAAGCCGCAAGGCGCCGCCAGGAGGACGAGCGCCTCAGGGCCAGCGAGGAGCGCCTCCGCATTGCCAGGGAGCTCCACGACGTGCTGGCCCACAACATCTCTTTGATCAACGTGCAAGCCGCCGTGGGCCTGGATCTCATGGACGAGCGTCCCGAGCAGGCCCGAGTTGCCTTGAGCGCCATCAAGGACGCCAGCAGGACCGCCTTGGGTGAGCTGCGCTCTGTCCTGGACATCCTGCGCCACGGCGACGAGGCGCCGGCACGCCTGCCCACCCCGGGCCTCGAGGGCTTGGCGGAGCTGGCGGCCCAAGACTACGGGCCCGGCCTGTCGGTGCGAAGGGAGGTCATCGGTGCACCCAGGCCCCTTCCGGAGGGTGTCGGCCTTGCTGCCTACCGGATCGTCCAGGAGGCGATGACCAACGTGGCCCGCCACGCCGGGCCTGCCGAGGCCACCATCCGGCTCACCTACTCGGCCGAACACTTGACGATAGAGATAGACGACAATGGCCGAGGGGTGGGTGGCCCGGGGTCGGGAGCCGTGAACGGAAGCTCGGATGGTGCTCGCGGGACCTGGGTCAGGGGCGGGGAGGCCGGGGGCGGCGGGGAGGCCGGGGGCGGCGGAGGCGGCAATGGCCTACCCGGGATGCGGGAGCGAGCCGTAGCTCTCGGGGGTTGGCTCGAGGCCGGGCCGCGACCTGGTGGGGGCTTTCGGGTCCGGGCAGGCCTACCGACAGGGAGCCCGCCTTGATCCGGGTAGTGCTGGCCGACGACCAGGCCCTGGTTCGCGCCGGCTTCAGGGCGCTCCTCGACGCCCGAGCCGACATCGAGGTGGTTGGCGAGGCCGGCGACGGGGAGGAGGCAGTGGCGCTGGTGAGGGCGCTGCTCCCCGATGTGGTGCTCATGGACATCCGAATGCCAGGGCGGCTCGACGGGTTGCGGGCGGCCAGGGTCATCAGCGCAGACCAGCGGCTGGAGAAGGTCCGTGTGGTCATCTTGACCACTTTCGACTTGGATGAGCACGTCTTCGAGGCCCTGCGCAACGGCGCCTGCGGGTTCCTGGTCAAAGACACCGAGCCAGCCGAGCTGGTGCGGTCGATCAGGGTGGTTGCCGCCGGTGACGCGCTCCTTTCGCCGGGCGTTACCCGGCGACTCGTTGCCGAGTTTGCTGCCCACGCCAAGGAACCCCCCTCCAGGGTTGCCCTGGCAAGGCTCACCGAGCGAGAACGAGAGGTGACGGCCCTGGTGGCTGAAGGCCGCTCCAACGAGGAGATAGCCGCGGCCTTGTTCATGAGCCACGCCACAGCCAGGACCCACGTCAGCCGGGCGATGATCAAGCTCGGCGCCCGGAGCAGGGCACAGCTGGTGGTGCTGGCCTACGAGTCCGGCCTGGTCCGGCCTGGCTGGCAAGCCTGAGGCCGCTCCCCCGGCACCTCTGGCTCTTGCCTTGTCCCTGCCCCTGCCCCTGCCCCTGCCCCTGCCCCTGCCCCTGCAGCCCACGATACGCAGAGCCCCGGTCTGGGTATGAGAAGACAATGCCGATATCTCGCGTCCTCGCCCGCCCAATGTTGTCCTCGATATTTGTCTTCGGCGGCATCGACGCCGCCCGCCATCCCGACAGCAAGGTCAAGGCGGCCGACGCAGTCGTGCAACCGTTGGTGGCTCGCCTGCCGGCGCTGCCTCAGGACACTGAGACGCTGGTCAAGCTCAACGCGGCAGTCCAGATCGGCGCAGGCGCCCTGCTCGCTGTGGGCAGGCTTCGCCGCCTCGCCGCCTTGGCCCTGGTCGGGTCCATCGTCCCAACCACCTTCGCCGGGCACAGGTTCTGGCAGGAGGCCGACGAGGCGAGTCGATCTCAGCAGCTGATCCACTTCCTCAAGAACCTGGGCCTGTTGGGAGGCTTGATCCTTGCCGCCGTGGACACGGAGGGCTCTCCCTCGCTCGGCTGGCGGGTGAGGCGACAAGCGCGACGCGCCGGGCTCGCCGCTGGAGCGACTCGGGCGGAAGCCAAGGGGATGGTCGGAGACGCCAAAGACAAGATCTCCCAAGCCGAAGGCAGGGCGGTTGGCAAGGTCACCGATATCGCCGACAAGGCTGGCGCCATCGCCAAGTCCGGCGCCGATCTCGCGGACACCCAGCTGTCGGCGAGCCGGGGACAGGCCAACAAGCTACTTGCCAAGGCTCACGACCGCCTGCCCGTGGGGTAGCGCCCGCCAGTCGAGTAGCCGCCAGACGCTGTCAGCAGTGCACGACCAAGATCGGGAGGCCGGAGGCCGCAACCAGGCCCCTGATATCCCGAGGATCACTTGTGAGGATCCGGTCTCCTGGGGAAGCCACCACAACCACGGTCGCGTCAACTGGGTCACTTGTCCCGGCACGACCCAGGAGGACCCCGGCGTCCCGCCCCAGTCGTTCGTCGACAGCCCTGACATCGACGGACCGAAGCAGGCGAGCAAGCTCCGCCTGACGCCCGGTCGGGTCCCGCCACACCTGGGCCACGACGACACCATTGCTTCGTAGTCCCATACCACTGCGTTCGGCCACGCGAAGCCGAGCGATCATCGCCCGGTCACCCCGGTCGACCGCTACAAGTGCCCCTGCATCGAGCACCAGAGCGCTCACGTCGCCGGTTTGGGGCTCGACGTCCCAAGCAGGCCAAGCTCGACGGTGGCCTGGGCGAGCTCGTCCGCGGTCAAGGGCCCGTGCTCGGCCTCCCAGCCGTCGAGAAAGTCAGCCAGGGCCTCGGCGCGCAGCTGAGCGGCGGCCGCTTTGGCCAGCCAGGCTGAGAGGCCTCGACCAGCGCGTCCCGCCGCGACACGCACAGCGTCACCAAGGTCTGGATCGAAGGACACACTCAGCTTGTCAACCTTCATCTCCCTAGCATACCACGGTGCGACGTACCATGGTGCGAACGGCGTGAACCTGGAACTGCTTCGTGTCACGCAGAGTGCAAGCGCGTCGGTTGAAGTAGGGTTAGACATCCCACGGCCCGTAGTTGTCAAGAAATGGGTCGTCGCTGTGGAAAAGCTCGGCATGTCAGGCCGCCTTCGGCTCGTTGGCGGCGGCGGTGGCCCGGTGCCCCCAGGCCTTGTCCTCGTCGTAGAGGCTGCGGGAGCGCAGGCAGCCGTCCAAGATGCCGACAAGGCGGTTGGACAGCACGCGGAGAGCCTGGTCGTGGGTCTCGCCCTTGGCCCGG
>JBOGGU010000039.1:0-2187 GCA_050744085.1 Acidimicrobiales bacterium | reverse complement strand
TTGATCTGTCACCAGCTCCCCCGATCTCACGATTGCCCCGTACGGAGACGCCAGAGTCCCCCGACTGTCACTGAGCGCCACGCCGATGC
The DNA here is from genome assembly GCA_050744085.1 of Acidimicrobiales bacterium. Lineage (GTDB taxonomy): Bacteria > Actinomycetota > Acidimicrobiia > Acidimicrobiales > JAJPHD01 > JAVKSL01. The sequence continues at coordinate 2,098 of JBOGGU010000039.1, read as the reverse complement.
GCACCCCGCCGAGGTCCAGCCCGAGCGCCCTCACGATCCCGACTTGCCCGGAGCAGCCGGCCCCGGCCCCCGCTCCGGCCCACCTGTCGCCGACCCTGACCCCGGCTGCGGACCCGGTTCCGGCCCACCTGTCGCCGACCCTGACCCCGGCCCCGCCTCCGGCCCCCGCCCCGGCTCCGGCTCCGGCCCCAGGCCGAGCCTGGCACGCACCAGCACGAGCGCCTCGTCGATCCTCTCGGGGTTGCGACCCCCCGCCAGGGCAAGCTCCGGATCCCGGCCGCCTCCTCCGCCGCCCACCGCCCGGGCAGCGTCAGCGATCAGCTCGGGCGCCACCAGGCCCGACCCCTTGGCCACCGCCGCTACCAGGACGACGCCCTTGGTGTCGGGCGAGCCGATCAGCACCACAGCCCGCACCCCTGGCTGGTCGCGCACCGCGACTGCCAGGTCACGCACCTCGTCCCTGGATGCCCCGTCGTGCCGGGCCACCACCAAGCCGTCCGACGCCGCAGCCGCCAGCGCCCCAGCCTCTGCGCCCGCCGCCCTCGCCCGCAGCGCCTTCACCTCGTGGGCGGCATCCCTGGCGCGTGCTGCGAGGCGCTCCACCCACTCGGGCACGTCCGCCACCGAAGGCGCTCGGAGCAGCGCAGCCGCCCTGGCCAGCACGTGCTCCTCCTCACGGACCCGAGCCAGGGACCCACCGCCCGTCAGCGCCTCGATCCGGCGGGTGTTGGCGCCGATCGAAGCCTCCGACACAATCTTGACCAGGCCCACCGCACCCAGCGACGACACGTGCGTCCCGCCGCACAGCTCCACCGACTGCCCGGCGCGCACCACGCGCACCCGCTCGCCGTATCGGTCACCGAAGAAGGCGATGGCGCCCAGGGCGTCCGCCTCCGCCCGGGAGACCTCCTGGGTCACCACCGTGTCGTTGGCCAGCACCGCAGCGTTGACCAGGTCCTCCACCCGTTCGACCTCGGCGGTGCTGAGGCCGCCGAAATGGCTGAAGTCGAAGCGCAGCCGGTCGGGCGCCACGAACGACCCCTGCTGGGCCACGTGAGGGCCGAGCACCTCCCGCAGCGCCCACTGCATCACGTGGGTGGCTGTGTGGTTGCGCCGGATGGCGGCCCGGCGCTCGGCGTCCACCTCCGCCCGCGCCTCCTGCCCCGCCCGCAGCTCCCCCTCGAGGACCGCGTGGTGGCGGGTCAATCCGGGCAGCGCTGACGTGGTGTCGGTCACCAGCGCGCGGCCGGTGTCGGTGGTGATGGTCCCGGTGTCGCCGACCTGGCCGCCTCCCTCGGCATAGAAAGGCGTGGAATCGAGGAACACCTCGGCCTCGGCGCCATTCTCGATGATCATAAGAATATGCCCGGTGGTCGAGCACCTCTCGTATCCACGAAAGTCGGTGGTGCCGAACTGGTCCAGCCCCTCGCGATACCGCCCTACCCGCTCCTTCTCCTCCACGCCTCCGGCCCCCGCAGCCCTCGCCCTGGCCCGCTGCGCCTCCATCTCGGCCTCGAAGCCGGCAACCTCCACCCTGACTCCCCGCTCGGCGGCAATCTCGCGGGTGAGGTCGATGGGGAAGCCGTGGGTGTCGTGGAGGCGAAATGCAACCTTCCCCGACAGCTCCGACCCGGCCCCCGCCAGCTCGGCGTCCAAGATGGCCAGCCCGGTCCGCAGTGTCTGGCGAAACCGGGCTTCTTCTCTTTCCAGGATCCCCTGGACGAAATCGACCTGGCGGGGGATCTGCGGGTAGGCAGCCCCCATCACCTCGGAGACCGCAGTCGCCAGGGGCGCCATCACTTGAGAGCTCACCCCCAGCTGGTGGGCGTGGCGGACTGCACGGCGGATGATCCGGCGCAGCACGTAACCCCTGCCCTCGTTGGAGGGGAACACGCCGTCGCCGATCAAGAAGGTGGCCGAGCGGGCGTGGTCGGCCAGGATCCGCAAGCTGACGTCTGCGGCCGGCTCTGCTCGGTATCGCCGCCCGGTCACCGCTGCAGCGGCATCCACCAGAGGTGCCATCACGTCGGTGTCGAAAACCGAGTCGACACCTTGGAGGATGCACGCCAGGCGCTCCAGCCCGGCCCCGGTGTCGATG
>JBOGGU010000038.1:0-28804 GCA_050744085.1 Acidimicrobiales bacterium | reverse complement strand
TCCGACTCTGACTCGTGTGGAGAGTCGACCGTGAGCCTCGCCGCGGCCCCGGCCACGTCCGCCGCCTTGGCCCCTATACCCGATCGAGGGCCGTGGGGACTCGGGTCGTGCGGCGCTCGGCGCTTCGTAGCCTCCAGCTCGACTCGCAAGTCGACGAGCTCGGACTGGGGGATCGCTTCGCGCAGCTGGGGGAACACTTGGCCCTCCTCCACCTCGACATGGGACTTCACGCCCGCGATCAACTGCTTCAGCAGTTCGTCGCGCTCGGACAGCGAGGTGGTGGATCCGATCTCCAAGAGCAACCGGGCCGCTTCCTCGTGCTCGTCGATCGAGTGATCGGCCAGGCCCTCCCCGTTGTCGGGGATGTGCTTGCGAACGAGCGGGTAGAGGAGCTCACGCTCGATGGCGTCGTGGGAGGAAAGCTCCCTCACGATCTTGTCGATCACCTCTTCCTTGCCTCCGGAGCCCCCATGGACCTCCGCGAACAGCTTCTCCACGTCTCGATGGCCAAGTGTGAGGAACTCGAGCCCGTCTATAGACATATGTTCACCTCCGTGCTTTCTTTGTCGTCAATGGGCCTATACCCCGATCGACGCATCGGATAACTTTTCGCGACTCGCAGGCGGGTAGCCGGGCAGGAGTAGGCGGGCGAGGCGGTCTGCGACGGCATTGCGCAGCTCGACCAGGCGGGGCCCGGCCGTGGGCCGAGGGTCAGCCTTGCGGGCCCCGCTCGCCCCCGCGACCGCGAAGCCCGCAGCCACGAGCGCGTCTGCCAGCCCGGCACGCCGGTAGTGGCGGTCGATCAGCGCCAAGGCGACCATGCTGATCGCATGGGTGGCGTCGACCTCGGCGCCCAAGCCGAGCACAGCCCTGCTCGACTTGCGTCCGGTGAGCAGGGCTTGGAGCACCTGTCGGGCGCCCAGCACCTGGACAACCCGGCGCGCACGACGGCTGAGCTGGCCTTCCACCAGCCGCCCAGCCACCAACCCCGGAGCGAGGAGATTGAGCACGCCCACCATTGCCCGCACGAAGAACAGCGCCCCCACCGTCGGCCGCTCCTTGCCAGGCGCAACAGAGGCGCTCACGACTCCTGCCAGGGCCGGGGGAGCCGGGCGGCGCATTCGAGAAGCAGGGCGTGGGCGAACGCCTGGGGGACGTTGCCCCGCAGTTGCCGCTGGGTCACGTCGAACTCCTCGGTGAGCAGCCCCGGAGGGCCGCACGCAGCCCGGTTGCGCTCGAAGAAGGACATGGCTTCTGTGAGCCGGCCTTCCTGATGCGTGGCCAGGGCCATCAAGAACCCGCAAAGCACGAAGGCCCCTTCGGCATCCTCCAGCGGTCGCTGGTCATGGCGGAAGCGGTACACGTAGCCCTCCCGGCCCAGCTCGTGGTCGACTGCGGCGAGGGTGGCCCTGGAGCGCGGGTCGGTGACGGGCAGCGCACCCCGGATGGCCGGCAGCAACAGGGCTGCGTCTACCCGCTCGTCGTTCGGCGAGCGCTGCCAGCGCCCGCTCGGGTGAACGCAGTCGGAGCCCACGTCGGCCGCGATGGCATCGGCCAGGTTGGCCCAGGCAGCTGCCTGGTGCGATGCCGACTGGTGCGATGCCGACTGATGTGCTGCGGCGGCGGCCATGGCCCGCAAGCCGGCGACGCACATGAGCCGGGAGTGGGCCCAACGCTGGTTGTCGAGCTCCCAGATCCCCGCGTCGGTGTCGCCCCAACGTTCCGTGAGGCCGGCCACTGCCGCCTCCACGGCTTTCCAATGGCCGGTGTCGAGACGGTCGTGGCGCTCCGCAGCTGCGAAGAGGAGCAGGGCCTCTCCGAATGCGTCGAGCTGGAACTGGCTGTTCACCCAGTTGCCGACCTTGGCGCCTCCCCCCGGGTAGCCGGACACATGCGCCAGAGCAGCCTCATCAGGGACAGGGCCGCCGTCGACCCGGTAAGCCGGCTTTAGCTGGGGCCCGTCGGCCAGCACCCGGTCGGCGATGAACGCCACAGCGTCGTCGAGCAGGGGGTGGGCCTCGGTGACGGCCACCGCTTGGCCGGCGTAGCACTGGTCTCGGATCCACGCGTAGCGGTAGTCGTAGTTGCGGCCGGCTTCGGCCCTCTCGGGCAGGCACATCGTGGCCGCGGCCACCATGCCGCCGCCGGCGCTGGTGAGGCCCCGTAGCACCGCATAGGCGTGCCGGGAGTCGCGAGGGGCAATGGTCTCGCTCAGCTCGGGGACTGCTCGGGCCCAGGCCGACTCCGTAGCCTCCCATGCAGCGGGCGCCTCGACTGGAGCGTCACCGAGCGAGTGCTCGCCGATCTCCAGCACCAGGTCGTGGTGGTCGCCCGGGTCGAGCTCCAATTCGAGGGACAGTCCCTGCGCGGCCCTTGCTCCGTCGGCCCTTGCCCCATCGGCCCCTGACCATCGCAGATGCAACCCACCGCTGCGAGCCGTCCAGACCCCGTCATGCTCGGCCACCCGGCTCATGGCCTGGCTTCCGAAGCTGGCCCTTGCATCCAGGACGGCTCGCACCCGGCAGCGTCCTTCCAGGGCGGTGATCCGGCGCAGCACGACTGCCGTGTGGGGGTCCGCGGGAAAGGCCAGCGCCTCCCGGCACTCGACGATCCCCGTGTTGGTCACCCAGCGGCTGTGCCAGATGAGCGTGCCGGACTCGTAGTAGCCACCCCATACGAAGCGGGATTCGCACGGCGTGACCGCGTAATAGCCCGCCCCGCCGATGAGGGTGGAGAAGACCGCTTCGGAGTCCCAGCGAGGGGCGCACATCCAGGCGAAGTCGCCCCGCGGGCCGACCAGGATCGCGCGTTCGCCATCGGCGAGCAGGGCGTACTCCCGCAGCACGTGCGGAGGGAAGGCCTCGGCGGCGACTGGATGCGTGGCGCTGGTCATGGATGAGGTGTACCCGCCAGGGGCCAAAGGTATCCTCGCAATCAGGCCCCAGCGGTCAGCCCCGAGACGACAAGGAGGCTCGCATGACGACAACGCCGCCCTCAGGCACCCAGCACGAGATCCGGCACGGTTCGCAGAGGGCCACCATCGTGGAGGTCGGCGGAGGGGTTCGGGAGTATGAGGTAGGCGGCCGTGACGTGCTCGACCCCTACCCCCTCGACGCCATGTGCGACGGTGCCCATGGCGCACCGCTCATCCCGTGGCCCAACCGTCTCGGGGACGGCCAATACCGATTTGACGGGGTGGACCACAGCATCGCGCTCACCGAGCCGGAGAAGCACAACTCCATCCACGGCTTCCTGCGGTGGCGTTCCTGGCAGGTTGTCGAGCGCGACGTCAGCCGGGTGGTGATGGGGACGCGGCTCTACCCCCTGACGGGCTATCCCTTCACCCTCGATGTCCAAGTCGCCTACGAGCTGGACGACGAGGGACTGCTGGTGACCACCATCGCCACCAACCTCGGGGACCGGGACTGCCCCTACGGGTGCGGCCAGCATCCCTACCTGTCCCCCGGCAATGGCCTGATCGACGAGTGCACGCTGGCCGTCGACGCCTCGACGCAGATCCTCACCGAGAACGAGCGCCAGCTCCCGACCGGCAGGGCGAGCGTCGAGGGCACCGACTATGACTTCCGGGCCGGCAAGCACCTGGGCGGCCAGCGCCTCGACACCCCCTTCACCGACCTGGGCCGCGACGCCCAGGGACGGGCCTGGGCCCGCCTAACCGCGCCCGACGGGGCCCGGGCCGAGCTTTGGGTGGACGAGCACTACCCGATCATCGAGATCTACACAGGTGACACCCTGAGCCCCCAGCGCCAGCGCCTGGGGTTGGGCACCGAACCGATGACCTGCCCACCGAACGCTTTCCAGAGCGGGGAGGGCTTGATACGCCTGGCGCCGAGCGAGTCGCTGACAACCAACTGGGGTGTGCGCCTGCGATAGGGCGGCCCGCGGCGCCCGGGCGGCCCGCGGCGCCGGGCGGCCCGCGGCGCCGGGCGGCCCGCGGCGTCACGGCTTGTTTGCGGCCAGGTGAGCGCCCAGGCGGGAGGCCAGGGCCATGATCGTGAGGGCGGGGTTGGCCGATCCCTGCGTGGGGCACACGCTGCCGTCGGCCAGGTACAGGTTCGGCACTGCCCAACTGCGCTGGTCGGAGTCCACCACGCTGTTGTCCGGCGAGGTGCCCATCCGAGCGCCGCCAATCAGGTGGGCGTAGCGGTGGATGGTCAGGATGTCCTGGGCGCCGGCCGCTTCCAGGATGCCAGTGATCACCTTTGTCGAGTAGGCGACGTTGGCCTTGTCGTTGTCGCAGAGGCTGTAGTCGAAGCGGGCCACGGCCAATCCGTACTGATCGGCCTCCGACGCCAGGGTGACCCGATTGTCCGGCTGGGCGAGCAGCTCGTTCAGCACCCCGATGCAGGTCCAGTGGTTGTAGTCGCGCATGTACTCGCGCAGCGCCCGGCCCCAGTGCCCGTCGGCAAGCACGTGCTCGGACCAGCCGATCGGCAGGGGCGCCACGGTCTGGATCGAGAACCCCCGGGCGAAGCCCCGGGAGGCGTCGGTCTCGTAGAAGTCCTCCGAGGAGACCTCGGGAGGGGGCCCCTTGTACATGCGCAGCTCGTCGGGGAAGCGCCCAGCGGTCTGGGAGGCGCCCTGCACCATCACGTACCGGCCTACCTGGTCCTCGGCGTTGCACAGGCCCTGGGGGAAGCGGCCCGACACGGAGTTGAGGAGCAGCCTCGGCGTCTCGATGGAATAGCCAGCGACGGCGACCACCTTTGCCCGCTGGAGCCGCTCCACCGAGGAGCCCTCCCGGATGTAGGTGACCCCCGTGGCCCGCCCGGTCGCCTGGTCGACCTCTACCCGGGCCGCCATGCAGCCGGCTCGGATCTCGACGCGATGCGCCAGGGCGTCGGGCAGGTGGGTTACATAGGGGCTGGCCTTGGCGTTCACCTTGCAGCCTTGGAGGCAGTAGCCCCGGTAGATGCAGTGGGGCCGGTTGCCGAATGTGCCGTTGACAATCCCCACCGGGCCCACCCTCATCTTGATCCCGCACGCAATGGCCCCCCGCCACAGGACCGACGCGGCTTCCGAGATGGGATGGGGAGAGAACGGATAGGTGTGGGGGTAGCCCCACGGCCAGTCCTGGCCCGCCACCGGCAGCTCAGCCTCAACCGCGTCGTAGTGGCCCCGGATGTCCTCATAGGTGATCGGCCAGTCGGCGCCTACCCCGTCCGTGCTCCTCGTGGACATGTCGGAGGGATGGAATCGCGGGCAGTACCCGGCGTAGTGGACCATCGAGCCGCCCACCCCCCGGCCTGAGTTGTTCTTGCCCATCTCTATAGGGTCGGCCCCCCCGATGATGCGCTTCTGGGTCCAGTAAAGGTGGTGCGAGCCCGACTCGTCGGAGACCCAATCCTCGTCGGGGTGCCAGAACGGGCCAGCCTCGATGATCACCACTCGCCACCCGGCCCTGGCAAGGCGCTGGGCAAGGACCGAACCCCCTGCTCCGGCGCCCACCACCACCAGGTCCACCTCGTCGTAATCGTCGTAGCGGACCATGGTGTCCTCGCCCGGCAGGTCGCGCCGGTGCACATCGAGGAGCCAGCGCGAGTCGTTGTCCCTGGGCCCCACCGACCCCTTGAGCAGGTTGCGCCTCATTCTCCGATCCCGCCGCGCCCGCCGAGCCCGCCGAGGCCGCCCGGGCCTTCGAGCTCTGGCGCCACCCGGACCGGGTCCTCCGAGGTGGCTCCAGGGCGCTCGAAGGGCTCCGTGGTGCTGAGCGGCCCGAGGCGCATGTAGCCCCGCGGGTAAGCGGGACCGCCGAAGCCGATCTCGTTCCAGGCCCAGGGGTGTGAGTAGAACGCCGCCAGGATCATGCGCATGCACACCGACCAGGCCCGCTTCACGTTCAGGTGGTCCCAGGACCCGCCGGAGCACTCCGCCTTTGACAGCGCGCCCACGATCGCGTCTCGGGCCTCTGGCTCGCAGGCCGCGAAGCTTGGCCGGCCGTACCGGGCCGAGGCCACCTCGTCGAGGCCGGCCAGCACAAGGTGCCAGGTGTCGCGGTCGTCGGGCATGTCGGCGTACTGGTAGCCGTCGAGACGACCTGCGGCCAGCTTCTCGTCCACCATCTCCGCCACCGGGACCCGCGGCTCGCGGTCCTGGGCGACGCAGACGTCGGTAAAGGCGCGCAGCGTGGGTGCTTCTTCCGGCGCGAAGAAGCTGAGGTTGAGGACGGAGATTGCCATGCGCTTGTCGATGACCCCGGCCGTGGCGGCGTCCCAGGTGCCTGCCGCGTCGAACACGTCGTAGTCGGGGTAACGCCCGATCATCTGGGGGGTCGTCCCCCGGCGCTGCAGTGGAAGCCAGCTCGGGTCCGGCGGCTGCCTGTCCGGGCGGAGGTTTGGCAGGTGGTGGGGTCGGGACAGGTCCCTGGGCATGCTCAGTCCTCCCTCCGCAGCAGGGCAGCCAGCAAGCCCATGCCCCCGACCAGGGTCATCAAGCCGGGTGCGGAGATGGGCGGGCCCATCGGCAGGTTGTAGGAGGCCAGCTTCCATCCACCAGGCTTGCGGGCAACCCCCCGGGCATGAAAATACTCCCCGGCCAGCCCGTCTGCGGTGTAGATGAGCGAGGCGACCGGCAGCACCGTCTTGGCCCAACGCTTGGAGAACACGCCCATCACCCCGGCCACCAGGACAGGCGGGGTGACCAGGATCGGGCTCCACATCCAGCGGTTGCCAAAGCTGGCCTTGTAGTGCTCCAGGTAGATCTCTGCCGTGGTCACTGCGGCGGCGACCGCGGTGAGGCCGGACAGCGAGCGCTCGAAGCGGCCGTGGGCGACGTCGGCGAAGGCTCGGTCGATGAGGTGGGTGACCTCGCCGAGGGTCTCGCCGTGGGTGAGCGGGGCGGCGTGGCGGCGCATCTCGCTCAGCCCCTCTCCGGGTGGAAGAGCTCGTGGACCATCTCGCGCACCCCTTCCTTGGCGCCGGCGATGCCTCCTGAGGGATCGGCGATGACCGAGCTGGTCAGGGCCCGGGCCTGGTCGAAGGTGACGTGCGGGGGCATCGGGGGTTCGTCGGGAGTGGTGAGGAAGTCCACGATCACCGGCCGGTCGGCGGCGAACGCCTCGGCGAAAGCGTCCTCGATCTCGGAGGACTTGGTGACCTTGATGCCCTTCAGGCCGATCATGTCCGCCCAGTCTGCGTAGCTCACGTACGGGATCGACTGGGAGGCGACGAACCGGGGGTCGCCCTCCATCGCCCGCTGCTCCCATGTGACCTGGTTGAGGTCCTCGTTGTTGAGGACCACGACCACGTAGCGGGGGTCGGCCCAGGTCTTGTAGTACTTGGCGGCGGTGAGCATCTCAGCCATCCCCCCCATCTGCATGGCCCCGTCGCCGACCATGGCGACGGCCACCCGGTCGCCGAGGGCGAACTTGGCCGCCATCCCATAGGGGACGCCGGGCACCATCGTGGCCAGGTTCCCCGACAGCGAGGCCTTCATCCCCCGGCGGATGCGGATGTGGCGGGCGTACCAGTCGGCTGCGGTGCCCGAGTCCGACGACAGGACGGCGTTGTCGGGAAGGTGACGCGACAGCGACGCAAACACCCCTTGGGGTCGGACCCGTCCGTCGAGGTCGGAGGGCTGGCCGAGGTCGTCCATGAGCTCCCACCACTCGCTCACGTGCTTGGAGATCCTGTCCTGCCAGGAACGGTCGGCCTTTCGATGAAGCAGGGGGATCAGCTCGGCCAGGGTGTCCCTGGAGTCGCCCACCAGCGCCAGGTCCATGGGGTAGCGGATCGAGAGCATCCGCGGCGCCAGGTCGACCTGGACCGCCTTGGCAGCTCCAGTGGTTGGGAGGAACTCCGAGTAGGGGAACGAGGAGCCCACCATCAACAGGGTGTCGGCCTCTTGCATCATGTCCCAGGAGGGCTTGGTGCCGAGCAGGCCGATGCTGCCTGTGCAGTACGGCACGTCGTCGGGCACCACGGCCTTGCCCAGCAGCGCCTTTGCCACCCCCGCCCCGAGCGCGTCGGCTACCGCCAGGACCTCGTCGGTGGCGTGCATCGCGCCCGACCCCACCAGCATGGCTACCTTCTCGCCGGCGTTCAGGATGTCGGCAGCTCGGCGGAGCTGGTCCACCGACGGGATGACCCGCGGCTTCCACCAGCCGATGCCGGTGTGAACGGTGTGGGTGGCCTTGGGCTGCTCCTCCACTGCGTCCATGTCCTGGACGTCGCCAGGCACGATCACCGCGGTGACGGTCCGCTCGGCCTGGGCGTTGCGCATCGCCCGGTCCACGATGTGTCGGATCGAGGAAGGGGTGTTGACCTGCTGGCACCAGCTCGAGGCCACGTCGGAGTAGAGCTGCATGAGGTTGACCTCCTGTTGGAAGTCGCCGCCCATCGCCCTCACGAAGGTCTGGCCCACTATGGCAACCACCGGCTGGTGGTCCAACTTGGCGTCGTAGAGCCCGTTCAGCAAGTGGATGGCCCCTGGTCCCGAGGTGGCCATGCAGACCCCCACCTCGCCGGTGTACTTGGCGTGCCCGCAGGCCATGAAGCTGGCCATCTCCTCGTGGCGGGTCTGGATGAATCGGAGCTGGTCGGAGTGGCGGCGAAGGGAGCCCAGGATCCCGTTTATCCCGTCTCCAGGGAATCCGTAGATCGTTGTCACCCCCCACTCGACAAGGCGCTCGCAAAGATTGTCAGCGGCGGTCTTCTTGGCCATTGGTCCCTCCTGTCATCTTGTCCCGAGCTTCATTTGGGTCCCGAGCTTCATTGGGTCCTGAACTTCTCTGCAAGGTCGCGCCGCAGCGTGAGGCCGTGGCCGGGGCGGTCGAGGTCCGGGGTCAGCCGGCCGCCGTCGGGGGCCAGCGCCCCCTCGAAGAGCATCGTCTCGATGCGGTGGTGGTCGTGGAAGTACTCCAGGTGGCGCACGTTGGGGACCGCAGTGGCCACATGCGCGTGGAGGTTCGGGGCGCAGTGCCCCGACACCTGGAGGTTGTGGGCTGCGGCAACGGCCGCGGCCCGGAGCCACACTGTGTAGCCCCCGCAGCGGGTCACGTCCACCTGCAGGCAGTCGACCGCCCCGGCCGCCACCATGTCGGCGAAGTAGCCGAGGCTGTAGCCGTACTCCCCGGCGGTCACGTCGCAGGAGCAGTTGTCCCGGACCTCGCGCAATCCGGCCAGGTCGTCCGAAGAGACCGGCTCCTCGAACCACACGACGCCTTGGTCCTCGTAGAAGCGCTGGCCCATCCGCACGGCTTGCTTGCGGGAATAGGCGCCGTTGGCGTCCACGTACACCTCGACATCGTCGCCAACCACCCGGCGCACCAGGGCGACCCGGGCCAGGTCCCGCTGGGTACGAGCTCCCCAGGACTCGCCGATCTTGACCTTGACCCTGGGGATGCCCCACTCGCCCACCCAGCGCTCCAGCTGCGCGGTGGTCGTGGGCTCGTCGTATGTCGTGAAGCCGCCGCTGCCGTAGATCGGTGCGTCCGGCCTCGCCTGGCCGAAGAGCGATGCCAGAGGCACCTCCCAGATCCTGGCCTTGAGATCCCAGCAGGCCGTGTCGACGGCCGAGATGGCGCTGGCAACCACACCGGGGTGGCCGAGGTTGCGGCACTCACGGGTCATGCGCTCGTTGAGAGCGGGTAGGTCCAGGGCCGCCGAGTTGACGCAGAGAGGGCTCAATTTCTCCCTTATGACTGCGGCGCACCCCGGTCCTGCGTAGGTGTAGCCCAGCCCGGTGTGCCCTCCTGAGCTGACCTCCGCCACCACGATCGTCGTGTAGTCCCAGGCCAGCGTTCCGTCCGCCTCCGGCGCTTCGGTGGGGACCTCGTAGGTCGAGGCCTCCACCGAGGAGATCTGCAGGGTCAACGCCGGCTCCTCACCGCCAGCTTGTCCTGGGCGGTCGCCGCCGCCGCCCTGTAGAAGGTCACCGCGGTCTTGGGGAGTGAGCGGAGGAAGCTCGGGTCCCAGAAACCGCCGGCCTTGTGGTCGAACGACCCGTGGGCGCCGTGGTCTGAGCCTGTGTCCACCGGCCCGTAGAGGTTGGCCTGGCGGTTCGGGCTCACGCGGTCCTTGGTGAGCTGGGACTCCCAGGCTCCGAGGGCCGCGTAGTGGTTGCCGAGGCCGGGGGCCAGGCTGCCCGCCATGACCAGCAGCTTGTTCCAGGACCCGACAACCTTGTCCCGCCGCCCGTCGAGGGCTGCCTCGATGATGAAACGGGCCGGGACCTCGGGCTGGTAGATGGGCGGGACCGGCATCGGGTGGTGGCTCATGGCGGTCTCGCACCAGTCGAACTGGGGGGTGTTGACCGCGGGCAGGTGCACCATGGACATGCGGATGTGGCTGGCCTCGTGGATCAGCTCGGCCCGCGTGGACTCGAAGAAGCCGCGGCAGGCGAACTTGGAGGAGCAGTACGCCGACTGGAGAGGAATCCCGATGAAGGCCAGGGCCGAGCCGATGTTGACTATCGAGCCTTTGTCGCGGGGACGCATCCGTTGCAGGGCCGCCATGGTACCCCAGACCTGGCCGAGGAAGGTGACCTCCACCGCGCGCTGGAAGTCCGCCGGCTTGACTTCCCAGGACGGTGCGAACACCGTGGTCATGGCGTCGTTGACCCATACCTCGATGGGCCCGAGCTCGGCCTCGACCTGTGTGGCTGCTCGGTCCACCTCCTCGAAGCTGGACACGTCAGTTGGGATCACCAGCGCCCTTGCTCCCGCCGCCTCGACCTCCTTGGCGGCTGCGTCGAGGCCGGCCTGGCCCCTCGCCAGCAGCGCCACGTCAAAGCCCTTCTGCGCAAAGGCGCCGGCTGTCGCCCTCCCGACCCCCGCCGACGCACCAGTCACCACTGCTATTCGAGCCATTGCCGACATCTCCTTCTGGCATGGCCTCGTGAGCTGGGGCCACCGACCTTCGTGGGGCGAACCATGCCTCCCCCAAGCTCTACCCCGGGCGCCGCGTGGCTACACCTGACCAGAGCGGGCCAGGGCGCGCTCGAATCGCAGCCCGGCGCTAAGCTCGTGCTTACCTTCGACAGTGAGGGCTCCGCGAGGGAGCGATGGTGCTCGGCGCACCAGTGGAGGCCTCAACTCGGTGTCGGTAGCCACAGCGTGAGCCGCAGCAGTATGCCCAGCGCGGGCGATCGACGCAGGGACCTTGATCTGGACCTCCCAACAGGCGGAAGCCTGCGCAGCACGTCCGACGCCGAGCTGGCCAAGCACGTGCGGGAGGTCACCTCGATACCTGCCGACACCGACGTGGTGGACGGAGTCCTTCGCCTGGTGGTGGCGCTGGCCCGGGCCACGGTGGCGGGAGCCGACGGGGTAAGCGTCTCGCTGCATCGCTACGGGTGCCTCTCGACTGTCGCAGCAAGCGACCAGACGATCCTGGACATGGACGCCGGTCAGTACGCCACCGGCGAGGGGCCCTGTGTCGATGCCTCGCTCGAGGGACGTTGGTTCCACGCCGAGTCGCTGGACGACGAGACGCGCTGGCCCGAGTTCGTCCCCAGGGCCAAAGCGCTCGGCATCAACGCCATCTTGTCGTCCCCCCTCGTCGCGGCCGACCGATCCGTTGGCGCCCTGAACATCTACTCACGGGCCGTCCGACCCTTCGGCAGCAAGGAGCAGGAGCTGGCCGGGGTGTTCGCCGCCGAGGCCTCGGTAATCCTGACCAGCACCGGGGCCCAGGTTTCCGAAGCCGAGCTGAACCTGAGCCTTCGCCAGGCGCTACGCACCCGGGAGGTCGTTGCGATGGCCAAGGGGGTGCTCATGGAACGCGAGGGGCTCTCCGAGGGAGCCGCTTACTCGCTCCTTCGGCGCCGCTCCGTGAGCAGCGCCACGCAGCTGCGTGAGCTGGCGTCCGAGGTCGTGGCCTCCAGCCGGGGTGAGGTGCCACCTGGCAAGGGGACGACCCAATGAGCGGTGCCGGCATGCCTGAGAAGGCCCTCGACTCCTTGAACACGGCTCGTGTGGAGGTCGGGCTGAGCCACGGCGAGCTGTTCTTTCGCTACTTCGAGCTCGGGGGGATGAGCAGCGCCTTGGAGGTGGAGGCGTTCTGCTACGGCGCCCTCGAGCCGACCGCCCATGACCACGACGTCGTCGCACACGCCCTGAACGAGCGCTTCAGCGAGCTGGGTGGCAACCACCCGGTCCCTTACTCGGAGGACTGACACTCGAAGGACTCACCGGCCTGGCCAGCCGGGCTCAGCGCGACTATGCTTGGGGCCTTCTGAGAGCCGCCTCCGCCCGCAGGGCCAGACCAAGACCGGTCAGCTACCTCGTCCCCCCCGGCCTCACCGTCGAAGAGGTGCTGCAAGCTGTGGCGCGCTCGCTGCGCTGCGTCGAGGAGCCTTCCCACAGCCTTCGCCAGAGTTGGTTGGACAGCTTCGATTGGCGGTTGCACCGCCGCGGGTTGGCACTTCTCCACGAGGCTACTGGACCCGACGCGGGGGGTCAGGCAACGCTCGAGCTTGGGACGCGGGAGGCAATCGGGGCGCGGGAGGCAATCGGGGCGCTGGAGGCAATCGGGGCGCTGGAGGCAATCGGGGCGCCCGTGCATCCCGTGCGGGTCGGCGTCGAGGACCCCACCCTGCCAACCCGCGCGGCCGACCTTCCCCAGGGCCGCATAAGTCAGGTTGTGGCGCCTGTGCTCGGCGTGCGCTGCCTGGTCCCCGTCGCCCAGGTGCTAACCCACCGCCGCGCCGTGAGGATCCTCAATACCGACGAGAAGACCGTGGCGGGGGTCATCGCCGAGACCTCCACCCTCCTCGATGGGACTCCGCTCGGGAGCCGAGCCCGCTTGGTCCCGGTGCTGGGCTACAGCCGCGCCGCGCTGGACGTAGCGGACCTTTTGCAGAGCGCGCAGGGGCTACAGCCCACAGATGGGCTCTGCTCAGCTGCCCTGGCTGCTGGCGGACGTCAGGCTGGTGACTACTCGTCCAAGCTGAGCGTGGACCTTCGCTCCTCGGAAAGCTTCGAGACCGCCATCCGGGTGCTGCTGGCCCACCTGCTCGGGACCCTGCGCGCG
The DNA here is from genome assembly GCA_050744085.1 of Acidimicrobiales bacterium. Taxonomy (GTDB): domain Bacteria; phylum Actinomycetota; class Acidimicrobiia; order Acidimicrobiales; family JAJPHD01; genus JAVKSL01. Next base: position 15,812 of record JBOGGU010000038.1, on the reverse strand, counting down.
AACCTCGACGGGGCCCGTGCCAACCTCGACCCCGAGTTCCTCCACGACATCCGGGTCGCCGTCCGAAGGACGCGATCGCTGCTCGGCGAGGCCGCACGCCCACGTGTTGAACTTTGGGCAATGGACGACACTGAGCGTTCGCCATTGCCCAAAGTTCAGGGGCGCTGCGAGCGAGCGGGCACCGAGCGCGGCGGCGGCGAGCGAGCGGGCACCGACCCCTTGGGCCAGCTCCGAGGCGAATTGGCCTGGCTCGGCGAGGTGACAAGCCCCACCCGCGACCTGGACGTGTGGCTGACAACGCTCGATGAGGAGCTTGCAGGCGGGTGCCCGGTCCCCGACCAGCTGGCAGCCTTGAGGTCGGTCATAGAGCTCCGGCGGTTCGCCGCCCATCAAAGCCTGGTGACCCAGCTCGGCTCCGAGCGATTCCAGGCCCTGCTCGAGAGCTGGGGCAGCGCCACTGCTGTGGGCGGCGGGCGCGGCGGCACGAATCCGTCGGTTCGGGCTGGGCTGGTCGCAGCCGACCTGGTGCGGCGGGCGCATCGTCGGGTGCTGCGCCGCGGCCGGGCCATCCAGCCCGACTCGCCCGACGACGCCCTGCACGACCTGCGCAAGGCCGCCAAGCGGTTGCGTTACCTGCTGGAGTCCTTCGAGAGCCTCAGTCCCCCCAAGGTCCTCGCCAAGGTCCTCACCGAGCTCAAGGCGCTGCAGGACAACCTGGGAGAGTTCCAGGACTGCGCTGTCCAGGCAGCTGCCCTCACCGAGCTGGGCAAGGAGCTGGGCGGGGGGACCGCGGGCCCGCCAGATGCGCTGGTCGCCATCGGATATCTGGTCGCGGGGCTCGAGAGCCGCCGGAGCGAAGCTGGCGCGTCGTTCTCAGAGCGCTTCGCCAGCTTCGAGAGCCCAGAGGCCACGAAGCTGGTAGGCACCCTCACCTCGGCCCTCGCCACCAACCGGCGGGCTTAGTGAGCGGGGGTGCCGGATGAAGGTCGTCGCCAGCTACTCCATCAAGGGCGGGGTCGGAAAGACGGCAGCCGCCGTGAACCTCGCCTACGAAGCTGCCCTTTCCGGGGCCCGCACTCTCGTCTGGGACCTGGATCCGCAAGGGGCGGCCAGCCACTACCTGCGGGTGAAGGCCAAAGTGAAAGGGGGTGGCCACGCTCTGGTCACCGCCAAGGCGTCTCTCGCGGGACGAGCAAAAGGCACCGACTTCCCCAACCTGGACCTGCTCCCCGCCGACTTCTCCTACCGTCATCTGGACCTCGAGCTGGAAGGCAGCCGCCACCCGACAGCCCGCCTGGCCAAGTTGCTGGCGCATGGCGCAGCCGACTACGACTACGTGATCCTGGATTGCGCCCCAGGGATCTCGCTGGTCTCCGAAGCGGTGTTCGCTGCCGCCGACGCCCTGGTGGTCCCGGTCATCCCCACCACCTTGTCGGTGAGGACCCTGGACCAGCTCGCGGGCTTCCTCGCCAGCTCCAGATGGCCGGTGAAGATCCTCAGCTTTGCCTCCCTGGTTGACCGGCGCAAGCGGCTCCACACCGAGACCATCGCCTCCCTGGCCCGCTCGGGCCACACGTTCCTCGCCACCCAGGTCGCCTCGGCCAGCGACGTGGAGCGAATGGGCGCCCACCGCTCACCGGTGGCGACCTACGCGCCTGGCAGCGCCTCGGCACGGGCCTACAGGGATCTGTGGAAAGAGGTCAGCTCACACCTCTGACGCCGGGGGCCCGGGGGCCCGGCGGCCGGCGGCTCGGCGGCCGGCGGACGGCGGGCCTCACCCAGCGAGCAGGCGCACGACCCTCTCGGTGTCGGACAGGTCGCTCAACACCACATCGGCGCCCAGGCCCTCCAGCTGCTGGAAGGTGCTGTTACCCGTTGCGACCAGCATGCAGTGCGCCCCACTCGCCGCCGCAGCCTCGAAATCACGCGAGGTATCCCCGACCACCCACACCTCGGCTGGGGTCAGCTCGACCCCCCGGAGCTCGGCCACCCGGGCCAGCGCAACGACGACAAGAACCCGCCGGTCCACGTTGTCGCTGCCGTACGCTCCGACCTCGAGGTCGAGCCAGCGGTCCAACCCGAACGCCGCCAGCTTGACCACGGCATTCGGAGCGATGTTGCCGGTGAGCACCGAGGAGATGACGTCGGGGCGCCCGGCCAGGGCTTCCAGGACGTCGCAGGCCCCGGCCAGGACGGCGCCCTGCTCCGCCACCAGGTGCGCGGTTACAGCCATCTGCTCCTCCAAGTGGCGCAGCACCACCGGAAGGTCGGCCTCGCCATCGGCCTCCATGAGCTCCAGGTACTCACCCACTATCTGGGGGTCTGTCTTGCCGCCCATCCGCACCGCCCCCACCAGCGTCGTGCCCACCAGCGCCCTGCCGACCCCCAGCTCGACTGCCCGGTGGATGGCGGCGGGCCCCACCCCTCCCGAGGTGAGGAGGGTCCCGTCGACATCCCAGAGCACCAGGCGCACCGCGGAGGAGGCTACCTGCGCCCCCTCTCTGGCCGGGCAGGCCCCCACAGCACCCTTCACCCCTCAGCTGGCGTAGCCTTCGGACCCTGATGGTCTCGGTGCTTGGCGTAAATGGCTTCGACTGGGTGGACGTCTTGGTGATCGTGCTGGCGCTGATCGCCGCGGCCAGGGGTCTGCGGCTCGGCGCAGCTGTCCAGGTGCTGTCCTACGGGGGGTTCTGGCTGGGCCTCGTCGTCGGCGCACTGATCGCCCCGACGGTTGCCAACGGGATCCACAACAGCGTCACCAAGGCCGCTGTCTCCCTCGCCATAGTGTTCGGGGTGGCGATAGTCCTCGGCGCGGTGGGCAGGGCTGTGGGTGGCCGGCTATGGCGAGGCCTGAGACGCTCCCATCTGGGTGGCGCCGACGCTGTTGCGGGGGTCGGGGTCGCAGCGGGAGCAACGCTGCTGGGCTGCTGGCTTGTCGGCACGATCCTGGTGCAGGGGCCAGTCCCGGCGGTCTCGAACGGCATAGGGGAATCCGGGATCCTGCGAGCGCTGGACCGGGTGATGCCCCCGGCCCCCTCGGTGTTCACCCGCATCGAATCCTTCGTCAACACCTCGGGGCTCCCCCAGGTGTTCAACCACGCGCCCCCCCCACCGGCAGGGCCAGTCTCGGTCGCCAGCGCCTCCCAGGTGAGCCACGCGGTCGCTGCCGACGGCGGGTCGATGGTCAAGGTCTACGGCCAGGGCTGCGGGCAGATCCAGGAAGGGTCGGGCTTCGTGGTGGCCCCCGACCTGGTGGTGACCAACGCGCACGTGGTAGCGGGGATCCCAGACCCCAAGGTCATCGGGACCGACGGGTCCTACCACTCAGCGGTTGCAATCGCCTTCGACCCGAACTTCGACCTGGCCGTGCTGCGAACCTCGGGCTTGGGCGAACCGGCCCTACACCTCGACACTGCGGCCGTTGGCCGCGGGACCAAGGCGGTGGTGCTCGGCTACCCGGGCGGAGGCCCGTTCGCCGCGGGGCCCGCCGGGGTCATGTCCGTGCTGAACGCCGAGGGACCGAACATCTACGGCCAGGGAAGCACCATCCGAACGCTGTACGACATCCAGGCAAACGTGCAACCAGGCAACTCAGGTGGGCCGCTCGTGGAACCCGACGGCGAGGTCATCGGGGTGGTCTTCTCCAAATCGGTTTCGGACCCCGACGTGGGCTACGCCCTGGCATCGCCCGGCGTGGCCAGTCGTGTCGCTGCTGCCCGAGCCAACCCGAGCAACTCGGGCACCGGCGCATGCGCCGGCTGAAATGCGCAAGGATAGGGCCGTGACCATGCGCATCGAGGACTATGCAATCATCGGCGACACCCACACTGCGGCACTGGTGGCGCGCGACGGGAGCATCGACTGGGCCTGCCTGCCACGCTTCGACTCGCCAGCCTGCTTTGCCAGGCTGCTCGGCACCGACGACCACGGCTACTGGCGCCTTGCCCCTGCTGGGCAAGTGACGACCACCCGGCGCCGGTACCGCGGCGACACCCTGGTGCTCGAGACCGAGCACTCCACTGACGAGGGCACAGTCAGGGTCGTCGACTGCATGCCGGTGCGCGAGCGCCACCCAGAGGTGGTCCGGGTGGTCGAGGGAGTCACCGGGCGGGTGCCCATGCGGATGGAGCTGGTCGTCCGCTACGACTACGGCTCGGTGGTCCCCTGGGTCCGCAACCTCGACGGCAGGCTTTCCATGGTGGCCGGCCCAGACTCACTGTGCTTGTGGTCGCCAGTGGAGACCCACGGTGAGGACATGACCACGGTCGCCGAGTTCTCGGTGAGCGAGGGCCAGGTGGCCACCTTCATGCTCACCTGGCACCCCTCCCACCTGCCCGCCCCCAGGCCCACCGACTCCCGGTTCATCGTCGCCGAGACCGAGCGCTGGTGGGCCGCCTGGTCGAAGCGCTGCACCCATCAAGGTGAGTGGCGCGAGCCGGTGATCCGATCCCTGCTCACACTGAAGGCGCTCACCTACCATCCGACCGGGGGGATCGTGGCGGCTCCGACGACCTCCCTCCCCGAGACCCTGGGCGGGGAGCGCAACTGGGACTACCGCTACTGCTGGCTGCGCGACGCCACGCTCACCCTCCAGTCCCTGATGACGGCCGGCTACCACGCGGAGGCTGCGGCCTGGCGAGAGTGGCTGCTGCGCGCCGTGGCGGGCGACCCGGCCGACCTGCAGATCATGTACGGGGCCGGCGGGGAGCGCCGCCTCGACGAGCGCGAGCTGGAGTGGCTCCCCGGCTACGAGGGCTCCCACCCGGTGCGGGTCGGCAACGCCGCGGCCGGCCAGTACCAGCTGGACGTCTACGGCGAGGTGATGGACTCCCTGCACCAGGCTCGGGTGCTCCGCGTCGCCCGTGACGACGGGTCATCCTGGGCGCTGCAGTGCGCGCTCGTGGACTTCCTCGAGGACGGTTGGCGCCAGCCCGACGACGGGCTCTGGGAGGTACGGGGCCCGAGACGGCACTTCACCCACTCCAAGGTCATGGCCTGGGTGGCCCTGGACCGCGCAGTCAAGGGAATCGAGGAGCTGGGCATGGAGGGCCCGCTGGACCGGTGGAAGGCCATCCGCTCCGCCATCCACGCCGAGGTGCTGGACAAGGGCTGGAACGCCGAGCTGGGCGCCTTCACCCAGTACTACGGGTCGGACAAGCTGGACGCCAGCCTGCTCATGATCCCCCTCGTCGGGTTCCTGGCCCCCGACGACAAGAAGGTCACCTCGACCGTGGAGGCCATCGGTGCTGGCCTGTCCCAAGATGGGTTCATCTTGCGCTACCAGGCGGAGGCGTCTTCGGACGTGGATGGCCTGTCGGGGCGAGAGGGTGCTTTCCTTGCCTGCTCGTTCTGGATGGCCGACACGTTGGCGCTGATGGGACGCCAGGGCGAGGCCCGCACGCTCTTCGAGAAGCTGTTGGCCCTGCGCAACGACGTGGGCCTGCTGGCGGAGGAGTACGACCCGGTGGCAGGTCGGCTGGTGGGGAACTTCCCCCAGGCCTTCTCTCACGTCGGCCTGGTGAACACGGCTTTCAACCTGACAAGCCCAGTCGGGCCCGCCGAGTCCCGCCGCAAGGGGCACAAGTCCTAAGCTGGCTCGGTGCTGTCTGTCCGAGCCCTGGAAGTGGAGGTGGGTGGCCGCTCGGTGGTCTTGGGGGCCACCTTCACGGTGGCTGCGGGCGACAAGGTGGGCCTGGTGGGCCGCAACGGGGCCGGCAAGACCAGCCTGCTGCGGGTCCTCGCTGGCGAGGCAGCTCCGGTCGCGGGCGCCGTGACTCGCAAGGGCGGCCTCGGCTACCTGTCCCAGGAGCCGCTGCGCCGGAGCGAAGGAGCCGCAACCGCTCTCGCCCACGTCCTGTCGGGCAAGGATCTCGACGAGGCTGCCACCAGGCTGGAGAAGCTGCGTCTCGCCATCGAGGAGAACCCTTCAGAGGCCAACGTGGCCCGCTTCGCCAGAGCAGAGGAGGCCTTCGGCGCCACCGGGGGCTACCAGGCAGAGGCGGACGCATCCCGGATACTGGCCGGGCTGGGCCTGGATGCCGACCGGGTGGGCCTCCCGATGGGCACGCTGTCGGGTGGGGAGCGCCGTCGGGTGGAGCTGGGCCGGATCCTGTTCGCAGGCAGCGACCTGCTGCTGTTGGACGAGCCGACCAACCACCTGGACACCGACGCCCGCTCGTGGCTGATGGGGTTCCTTCGCTCCTATCGGGGAGCCATGCTGGTGGTGAGCCACGACCTGGCGCTCCTGGACGAGGCGATCACCAGGGTGTTGCACCTGGACCGCTCAGACGGCAGCGGCACGATTGTGGAGTACAAGGGCACTTACTCGGCGTACCGCTCCGCCCGGGCAGCAGACGAGGAGCGCCAGAGGGCACTGGCATCCCGCCAAGCCGCTGAGATCACCCGTCTGGGGACGCTCGCCGACGCCATGCGCCACCAGACCGCAGCACGGGCCCGCAAGGCCAAGACCCTCGACCGCCGGGTGGAGCGCCTGGCCGCCGAAGCGGTCTCCGGAGGCGCCCCGGCAGGCCGGCGCCGCACCCCGGCAATCCGCTTTCCGGCGCCTCCCCATGCGGGGAAGGTGGTGCTGGAGATAGCGGGCCTGACCAAGGGCTTCGGTGGACCTCCGCTGTTCGAGGACCTGGAGCTTGTCGTCGAGCGGGGGGAGCGGCTGCTAGTGATGGGCTTGAACGGAGCGGGCAAGACCACGTTGCTGCGCATCCTCGCGGGCATGGTGGCCCCCGACGCGGGCGAGGCACGAGCTGGGCTGGGTGTGTCCATCGGTTACTACGCCCAGGAGCACGAGGGCATCACCCCCGGGCTGAGGGTGCTGGAACACCTCAAAGGCTTGGCCGATGTCTCCGAAGCCGACCAGCGGGCCCTCCTGGGAATGGTGGGGCTCAGCGGGGAGGTGGCCTTCCAGGACGCGGGGACCCTGTCGGGCGGGGAGAAGACCAAGCTGGCGCTCGCCCAGCTGGTGGCGGGGCGCCACAACGTGTTGCTGTTGGACGAGCCCACCAACAACCTCGACCCCGGCGCCCGCGACTCGATCGGCCGGGCGCTCGCGTCCTGGCCCGGGACGATGGTCGTGGTCAGCCACGATGTATCATTTGTGGGCACGCTCACCCCCGACCGAGTCCTGGTGCTGCCTGACGCCACTGTGGACTACTGGAGCGACGAGCTGGCCGACCTGGTGGCTCTGGCCTGAGGGGCCCATGGCGAATCGGGTCGGCGATGGGGTCATCGAGATCGACACCTTGCTCGGTGGTTGGCAGAGGCTGACCGCTGGCTACCTGATCGAGGGGGCTGCCCCGGTCCTGATCGAGACCGGCAGTCAGAGCTCGGTGCCTGCCCTGCTGGAGGCGCTCGACGGCTTGGGCGTATCCGCCGAGGACCTGGCCGGCGTCGTGGTCACCCATATCCACCTCGACCACGCCGGCGGGGTAGGCGACGTGGCGCGAGCATTTCCCCTGGCCACCGTCTACGTACACGAGAAGGGCGCCCGCCATCTTGTCGACCCGACACGGCTGATCGACTCGGCGTCCCGGGTCTACGGAGGCCTCCTCGACTCGCTGTACGGTCGGTTGGAGCCCACTGCCTCCGAGCGCATCCACGTGCTGGCCGACGGTGAGGACATCGAGGTTGGGCCGGGACGCTTCCTCACCGCCATCGACTCGCCTGGGCACGCCAAGCACCACCTCGGCCTTCACGACTCGGGCTCGGGAATCTTGTTCGCAGGGGATGCGGTGGGGGTGCGCCTTCCTGACGTGGGGGTGCTCCGACCGTCCGTTCCCCCGCCGGACTTCGACCTTGACCAGGCGCTTTCCTCCCTGCGGCGATTCGAGGCCCGCGCCCCGGCCGCTCTCGCCCTCGCCCACTACGGGTTGGTACGAGATCCCGCCGAGCTGCTCTCGGAGGCGGCCTCCACGCTTCGTAACTGGACCGCCGTGGCCGAGGCCGCGTGGCGGGACGGTCGCGACATCGCCTCCGCTCTCTCGGCGGCCTTCGCTGCGGACCTGACGGGCGTGGACCCCGCGGCTGCGGAGCGCCTGGAGACCTTGAACGGGGTCCATTCCAACGCCGCCGGCCTGCGTCGATGGCTCGAGCGCCGGCCCGACGCCGGGCCGCCCCGGTAGGGCCGTCCGAAGCCGCCTGGAGAGTTGTGCCCCGCGCTGCAAGGATTGCGCTCGTGAAAATCCTCTCCCGCAGCCACCTTGCGCTTATGGGCGCGCTTGTGGGTGCGCTCGTCGGTGCCCTCGCCCTTGGCCTCGTCACCACCGCGTGCGGCTCTGGGGTCAACCTCCCCACCGGCCAAGAGGCTGCGGCGATGCCTACAGCCCCAGCCAACAAGCCCGCCGCAGTTGTGGAACTGAAGCACTTCAGCTTCGACCCGTCGTTCGTGACAGTGAAGGCTGGCCAGACGGTCGAGTGGATCTGGCGGGACCCCGGCGTTCCCAACAACGTCACTTTCGCCAGCTTTCACAGCCCAACCCGGGTCGACGGGGTGTACTACCACACCTTCACGAAGCCCGGGACCTATGACTACAGCTGCACGCTGCACTACAACATGAGCGGAGAGGTGATCGTCAGCCCCGGCTGAGCTGGTCAGACCTGGCCTGCTGCGAGTCGGGCAATCCGTCTCCCCAGGTTCACCGCGTGATCACCCAGGCGCTCGTAGAAACGAGCGATGAGGGTGACCTCGCTGGCGACCGCCACAGGCATCTCCCCCTTGGCCACCTCGCCTGTGAGACGGTTGTGCAGGACGTCGATCTCGGTGTCTGCCTCGTCCAGCTCCTCGGCAGCCTCGGTTGATCGCTGCACGTACGCCTCGGCGACCAAGGCCCACATCTCCAGGCCGACCTCGGCCATTCGCTGGACGATCCCCCTGCTCTGGGGGGTCATGTCCCTGCCCAGGCCGTGGCCGGCGCGCTGGGCGATGTGCTCGGCAAGGTCCGCGCTGCGCTCGAGCTCAGGGAGCATCTGGAGCAAGGCCACCAGGTACGGGAGCTGGCTCCTTGCCAGGTCGGGCTGGATGAGGAGGTGGCGAACCATCTCGGCCACCTCGCTCGCAAGGTCGTCGATGGCCTGGTCGCCCGCAACCAGGCGCGCCGCCGCCTCCCTGTCCTGGTTGAGCAAGGCATACGTGGCGCCGCTCAGGGCCTCGCGAACCAGGGCGAACAGCCGGCACACCTCGGCCTCGATGTGCTCAGCCGCTCCCGCTCCCGCGGAGGAGGGAACCGTGGCCATGCTCCGACACCCTACGACAGAGGGTCGCCTAGGCCGGCCCTGTCCCTCAACAGGCAGGCCGACCGGCGGGTACACTCCGACCATGAAACGGCCAGCAAGATGACAGAGATAGTAGATCCGAAGATCGAGGCCTACGCCGAGGAGTGCACCAGCGCGCCGCCCGAATACCTGGTCTCGCTGGCAGCCGAGACGAGCGAGTCGATGGAGTCACCGCAGATGATGGTCGGCCCGGTGGAGGGCAAGTTCCTCGAGATGCTCGTGTTCGCCACCAGGGCCACGAGGGTCCTGGAGATCGGGACCTTCACGGGTTACTCGGCGCTGGCCATGGCGGCCGCGCTCCCCCCCAGCGGCCACATCATCACCTGCGAGCTGGATCCCCGTCACGCCGAGATTGCCCGGCGACACATCGCCCTAAGCCCCTTCGCCGACATGATCGAGGTCAAAGAAGGCCCCGCCCTCGAGACGATCGCCGGACTGTCAGGCGCCTTCGATCTCATCTTCATCGACGCCGACAAGGCCTCCTACCGCGAGTACTTCGAACTGTCACTCGACAAGGTGTCGGGGCGCGGCCTCATAGTGGCCGACAACACCCTTCGAGGCGGGGGGGTGATCGACCGCGCGGACAAGAGCAAGGAGACCGCGGCCATCCGGTCCTTCAACAAGGGCGTGGTCACCGACACCCGGGTGACCTGCGTCCAGCTCACCGTGCGTGACGGGATCACCATCATCCGGCGCCGCTAGGAGGCATCCTCGCCCGTGGCGGCGGGCGGGTGCGTTACCAGGGTTTCACCAACGTGTCACCTCTCGTTCACATTGGGTTGGGTTGGAGTTCACCTGGGAGAGTGAAGCTGTCCACGTTGTGGCATCCATCCCCGCCGACCCTGCGTCGTCAAGCCTCCTGGAAGCCCTCGATGAGGCTTCGATCGGCCGATTCCACCTGCGGGCGGCCATGACCACAGGGGTGGGGTTCTTCACCGACGCCTACGACCTTTTCGTCATCGGGGCGGTCCTCACCATCCTGAAGGGCCAGTGGCACCTCAGGCCCACTGGAGTCGCCCTGGTTGGCAGCGCTGCCCTGCTGGCGGCCTTCTTCGGAGCGTTCGTCTTCGGGCGCATAGCCGACGTCCTCGGGCGACGGCGGGTCTACGGACTGGAGGCAGCGATCATGGTCGTCGGGGCCATCGGCTCGGCGTTCGCCCCTGACCTGGTCTGGCTCATCGTGTTCCGCTTTGTAATCGGGGTGGGAATCGGCGGGGACTACCCCGTGAGTGCCGTGCTGATGAGCGAGTACGCCAACCGCCGCGACCGGGGCAAGCTGGTCAGCCTGGTCTTCTCGATGCAGGCACTGGGACTGGTCGTGGGCCCCGCCGTCGGCATCGCGCTGGTGGCATCGCACGTGCCCGCCGCCCTCACGTGGCGGCTGATGCTTGGCTTGGGCGCGATACCAGCGGCTGCCGTGATCGTCGCCCGGCGCCGCCTCCCCGAGTCGCCGCGTTTCCAAGCGGAGGTGCGGGGCCAGGCCACCCAAGCGGCTGACGAGCTGGCCACCTTCTCGGGGGGTTCCATCCGGGTCACCCAGAACCCCGCCGCGAACGGCCGTCGGGCTCCGGCCGCGTCCCCAGCGAAGGAGCGCTTGGGGCTCGGGGCCTTCGTCAGGGACCGCCGCCTCATGCTCACCCTCATCGGCACCGCTGGAACCTGGTTCCTATTCGACTACGCGTACTATGGCAACTCGATCTCGACTCCGGTGATCCTGCGAATGGTCGCCCCCAACGCCAGCCTCCTGACAACCCTGGAGTGGACACTCGGGATCTTCGCCATTGCCGCCCTACCTGGCTACGTGCTCGCTGCCTTCACGCTGGACCGGATCGGCCACCGCCGGTTGCAGCTAATCGGCTTCGCGGTGATGGGCGTTGCCTTCCTCACCATTGGCGTGGTCCCTGAGGTTGCGGCAGCCGCTATCCCATTCCTCGCGGTGTACGGCATCAGCTACTTCTTCGCCGAGTTCGGCCCGAACACCACGACATTTGTGATGGCATCGGAGCTGTTCCCCGTGAGCCTTCGCACGACGGGACACGGCATCTCGGCGGGCATAGCCAAGGTGGGGGCGTTCATCGGTGTCTTTGTGTTCCCACTGCTCACTGCCGCCCTAGGCCTTCGCGGGACTCTCACCCTCACTGCCGGCCTGGCGGCGGCCGGGCTGCTGCTCACCTTGGTCCTGGCCGAGCCAGCACGCCGCTCGCTCGAGGAGGTGTCGGGTGCCCTGGCGCCGATCGAAACCTTAGACCACCAGCAAGCGCACCCCGCTGTCCCGGAGTATGTGGCAGGCTAAGGGACTTTCGCCGGACGGCTAGGATCGGGCGAGGACCGCAAGGAGGCAGCAGTGGACGACGACATCCCCCAGCGCCTGGCTGCCTACCTCGAGCGCTACGGCGTGAGACAGATCGACCTCCTGCCGGACAGCGCACGCGCTGTCGAAGTACCAGTGCGGTCGCAGCGCAAGCCCGGCTGGGACCGCAAATGGGCTCAGAGCATGGCTGAGCGCGGGCTCCTGTGAGGGCTCACTTCTACGAACTGGGGTAGTTGAGCCGCGTTATATGTGGCTCAACTACCCCAGTTCGGTCCTCGGGGGCCAGCGGGCGGGTCGGCCCCCTGCTCCTCTGCCCTGCGCCAGGCATCCTCGGCCCTGGTGAGCACCTCCCTCAGCGGGCGGCCGCGCCTGCGGGCAACCCTGGCGGCGTCGTCATGCTCCGCCTTTACCCGTCCTGGGCTCACCTTTACCCGAACCGGCCAGCCGTCCACGTCCACCTCGTCCACGGATCGTGACGCCGCCCAGCGAGACACCACGTGGCTGCGCACGCCGAGGGTCCCCGTCTCGGCCGCCATCACCGCGACCAGGGCCGTGACCAGGGCATGCTCAGCCAGGACCGACACCACGTGGCCTGGCCGGCCCTTCTTCATGAGGACGGGGGTGACCCAGGCATCCAGGGCGCCTGCTTCCAGGAGGGCCGCCACCGAGTGGGCCAGCACCTCTCCCGTGGCGTCGTCCAGGTTGGCCTCCAGCAGGACCAGAGGCTGGCCGGAGCCGGAGCCGCCGGAGCCGGAGCCGGAGCCGCCGGGGCCGGGGCCACGGCCGCCGGAGCCGGAGCCGGGGCCGCCGGGGCCGGGGCCACGGCCGCCGGAGCCGGAGCCGGAGCCGCCGGGGCCGGGGCCACGGCCGCCGGGGGCGAGGGGGCGGGGGCCGCTCGCTTCGCCCACGACCACCTGCAGCACGTTCGGCAGGCCGTCCAGCTCGGCTGAGCCCGCGCCATAGCCGGTGGCCTCGACTCTCATGGCCGGCAACGGCCCATAACCCACGGCCATAGCCGCCAGCAGGGCCGCCCCGGTCGGCGTGGTGAGCTCCACCTTCAGCCCCCGCCCCTCGACCGGCGCACCCGCCAGGAGGGCCACCACCGCGGGAGAAGGGTTGGGGAGCAATCCGTGAGCCGTCCGAACCACGCCGGTCCCCGTCGCGACCGGGCTGGCAAAGACCAACTCGATGCCGAGCACCTCCAGCGCAGCGCAGGTCCCCACGATGTCGACCATCGCGTCGTGCCCCCCCACCTCGTGGAAGTGGACCTGTGCCGCCGGACGTCCGTGCAGCCGGCCCTCAACCTGCGCCAGGGCGGCGAAGGCAGCCAGCGACCGGTCCCGCACCCTCGCCGGCAGCCGGGCCTCCTCGATCAGGCCCACGATGTGAGCGTGGGTACGCACCACCGTGTCGTCGCGCACCTCCACGACGGCCCTGGTGGCGGCCAGGCCACCCCGCAGGACAGGCTCTGCCTCTAGCCCCCAGCCCCCCAGCGGCAGGCGGCTGAGCAGCTCGCGCACCGAGTCCAGCTCCGCCCCGGCGTCCAGCAGGCTCCCGAGGGCCATGTCCCCGGCGATCCCGGCGAAGCAGTGGAACCACACAACTTGCGTCATCGCAGTATCCGGGCCACCGCGCAGGCGGCCCCGAACCCGTTGTCGATGCCCACGACCACCATCCCCGCAGCACAAGAGGACAGCATCGCCAGCAGCGCAGTGACCCCTTCCAGCGCCGCTCCGTAGCCCACGCTGGTCGGCACGGCCACCACAGGAGCCGGCGTGATACCCGCCACCAGGCTGGCCAGGGCCCCCTCCATGCCGGCGACGACCACCACCACGTCCGCCTCTGCCAGTGAGTCCACCGACCCGAGCAGGCGGTGGAGCCCCGCAACCCCGCAGTCCACAAGCAGGTCCGGGGCCAGCCCATAAGCGCCAAGCGTGGCCGCGCACTCGGCGGCCACCGGCAGGTCGGCCGTGCCCGCGGTGACGAGGGTGACGCGGGCCGGCCTGGGGGCCCGGGGGCGCCAGACGAGGGTGGATAGGGCGGCCCGGCGCAAGGGGGCATATTCCTCCGAAGGCGATGGCGGCTCGGAGGTGGGGGCGCCGCCGTCGCCAGGCGTGAGGGTGCCGCCGGGGTTCTGTTCCATGGCGGAGCGGGCCTGGTCGGCGTCTGCCCGGGTCAGCAGCACCGGGCCGCCGTCGGGCTCGGCCAGCAGCTCGGCGACTATGGCCGCGCACTGTCGCGGCGTCTTGCCCGGGGCGTAGACCGCCTCGGCCACGCCCTGGCGCAGGGTCCGGTGGTGGTCCACCCGGGCAAAGCCCAGATCCGCGTAGGGCAGGCGGCGGAGCCGTCGGACTGCCTCGTCGGCGGTGAGCGCGCCGGAGCGCAGGTCCTCGGCCAGCTTGCGCAGTGTGGGCTCGTCCATCGTGTCATTATCCTGCCTGCCATGGCCCCTCCGACCGGCACTGGCCCTTCGACCGGCACTGCCCCTCCGAGCGGGATCGGCTACTTCGGCCCCCCAGGCACCTTCACCGAGGAAGCGCTGCGCAGCCAAGCCGACCTGGCACCGGCGCGCCGGGTAGCCCTGCCGACGATCGCCGAGGTGCTGGAGGCGGTGGAGGCTGGCGAGTGCGAGCTCGGTTTCGTGCCGATCGAGAACTCGATCGAGGGCACGGTCACGGCCACCCTCGACGCCCTGGTGTTCGACCTGGACCTGGTGATCCGGCGGGAGGTGATGCTCGACGTGCACCTCAACCTGCTGGCGCCGCCAGGCACGTTGCTGGGCGACGTGCGTACGGTCGTCTCGTTCCCCCACGCCTCGGCGCAGTGCCGGGGATGGCTGAGCGCTGCGCTGCCTGGCGTGAGGGTGGCGGCGGCTGCCTCGACAGCCGATGCAGCGAGGGTGCTGGGCGAGCAGCGCACTCCCGGGACCGCCGCGCTCGCCCCGCTGCAGGCGGCCGCGCTCTACGGCCTGGAGGTGCTGGCCGAGTCGGTCGAGGACCATGCGGGGAACCAGACCCGATTCGTGCTCGTGGGGCGGGAGGGGGTGCCGGGGCCGAGCGGGCACGACCGCACCAGTGTGGCTTGTTTCCAGCACGTGGACCGCTCGGGGACCCTCCACGCCATCCTCGGGCAGTTCGCGGCCCGGGACATCAACTTGACCAAGATCGAGTCGCGCCCCACCAAGGCCGGCATGGGCCAGTACTGCTTCATCATCGACCTGGAGGGCCACATTGCCGACGAGCTGGTCGGCGACTGCCTGAGGGACCTCCACGCCAGCCTGGCGGAGGTGAAGTTCCTCGGCTCCTACCCCGCCGCGGGCGCCGACGGGCCAGGGCGGCGGCGGGACGCGGACGCCGGTTGGCGGGCGGCGGCGAGCTGGCTGGAGGCCATTAGAGGCCAAATAGGCAAGGGGTGAGCCCCCGACCCGCGCCCACTCCCAACCAGTGCGCCGCCGCCGGACACAGTGACTGCCATACTGTCGGAGGAGGGATGGCAGAGCGGCCGAATGCGAGGCTCTTGAAAAGCCTTGGACGAGAGTCCCGTGGGTTCAAATCCCACTCCCTCCGCCGCCGCCGCAGTGGCGAACTTTGTGGAAGGAACGCGTCTGTGATGCCTTCGTTACACAAAGTTCGCCCAGATACTACAGAGCCTTGACGAGACCGACCATCATCTCGCCAGCGGCGGTGGGGTTGGTGGCGACCTGCACACCGGCGGCAGCGAGGGCGGACATCTTTGCCCGCGCGGTGCCTGCGTGGCCCGAGACGATCGCCCCGGCGTGTCCCATGTGGCGGCCTTCGGGAGCCGTGACGCCTGCAACGTAAGCCACGACCGGCTTGGACATATGAACCGCTACCCACTCGGCCGCCCGCTCCTCCTCCGAGCCGCCGATCTCGCCGATCAGCATCACCGCCCTGGTCTCGGTGTCGGCCTCGAAGGCCGCCAGGCAGTCGATGAAGCTGGTCCCCGGAACCGGGTCCCCACCTATCCCCACGCAGGTGGTCTGGCCTATCCCCTGCATCGACAGCTCGTGCAGCGCCTGGTAGGTCAGGGTCCCGGAGCGGCTCACGATACCCACCGGCCCGCCGGGCAGGGCGATGTCGCCCGAGGTGATACCGATGTTGGCGCGCCCCGGGGAGATGACGCCCGGGCAGTTCGGGCCGAGCAGGCGGGTCCCGGGGTACTCGTCGCGCAGCTGGTTGACCAACCTGGCCTGGTC
>JBOGGU010000037.1:0-18703 GCA_050744085.1 Acidimicrobiales bacterium | reverse complement strand
AGCCGCCCGGAGCCCGCATGCGCGTGGCCCTTTCAGGACTGACGATGGCGGAGTACTTCCGTGACCAGGAGGGCCAGGACGTGCTGCTCTTCATCGACAACATCTTCCGCTTCGTCCAGGCGGGCTCCGAGGTCTCGGCCCTGCTCGGTCGGATGCCCTCACAGGTCGGCTACCAGCCCACCCTGGAGTCCGAGATGGGCGAGCTGCAGGAGCGCATCACCTCCACGCGCCGGGGATCGGTGACCAGCGTGCAGGCGATCTACGTGCCCGCCGACGACCTCACTGACCCAGCTCCGGCGTCGGTGTTCGCCCACCTGAACGCCACCACCGTGCTGTCTCGCTCGATCGCCGAAAAGGGCATCTACCCCGCCGTCGACCCGCTCGACTCGACCTCCACCATCCTCAAGGCGGAGGTCGTGGGCGAGGAGCACTTCCGCGTTGCCAACGAGGTCAAGCAGGTGCTCCAGCGCTACAAGGAGCTCCAGGACATCATCGCGATCCTCGGGATCGACGAGCTCTCGGACGAGGACCGGGTCACCGTCACCCGGGCTCGCAAGATCGAGCGCTACCTCTCGCAGCCGTTCTACGTCGCCGAGCAGTTCACCGGCACTCCGGGCACGTACGTCCCGATTGCCGAGACGGTTCGCGGGTTCAAGGAGATCCTCGAGGGACGCCACGACGACCTCTCGGAGCGGGCGTTCTTCATGAAGGGCACGATCGACCAGGTGGTCAAAGACGCCCGCGGCGAGGGAGAGACCTGAGGTGGCCCACGCCAAGTTCCCCGTCGAGGTCCTGACGCCGGACGGCGAGGTCTTCAACGGCGAGGTGGAGATGGTCTCCACGCGCACCACGCTGGGTCAGATCGGCATCCTCGCCAGGCATGCGCCGCTGTTGGCAACGCTCGAGCCCACCGAGCTGCGGCTGTATGCGACCGAGACCGAGGTGGTTCGGTTCGCGCAATCGGAAGGCTACCTCCAGGTTGGCGGCAACCGGGCGCTGCTGCTGGTCGAGGAAGCCCATCGCCCCGCCGACCTGGACCCGGACGACCTGCGAGAACGTTTGCGGATCGCCGAGCAAGAGCTGGAGCAGGCCGGCGAGGACACCGAGAGGCGCCAGGTGGCCGAGCGTGACCGGCGGCGCTGGGAGCAGTTCCTAAGCCTCACCGAGTAGTGGTCCCTTTTGAGGAATATGCCTCAGTGCGGCGCATGACCCGCGCCCACTAAAGCTCGACTCGCCGGGGGTGGGGGCCGTTCAACACCCCAGCACTGCGACGTCGTAATGCCGGAATCGCTCGTCCCTGGTGACAACCTCCATGCCCTCGTCGATCGCCTGGGCAATCAGCATCCGGTCGAACGGGTCCCGGTGGTGCATTGGGAGTTGCGCCGCTGTCGCCGCGTGACCGAAGCCAATGAGCAACTCGTGGAAGCCCTGCTCCTCGACTGCCTGCCCCAGGTCGCCGTCGACCTCCAGCTCGCCCGCGGCTACCTTGATGCAGGCCTCCCAGATCGAGGCCGAGCTGATCGCCACCACTGTGGAGGGGTCCCCGATCGTCGCCTGGGCCTCTTCGTTGAGCTCGATCCCTTTCAACCACCAGATGAGGGCGTGGGTGTCCAGCAGTAGCTGCCGGGTCGCCATCCTCAAGGCTCCTCGTCGTAGAACAGCTCGACCAGCCACTCGGGAGTCTCGTCGAGGTCGTGGACCCGAATGCGGTCCGCCCAGGCCCCGTAGCGTCGTGCGCGGGCACCCCAGTAGGAGACCAGTTGGGCCACTGGCTTGCTGTTGTTCGCGATGATCACCGTCTCGCCAGTTTGGACCAGCTCCACCAACCGGGACAGCTGGCTCTTGGCTTGATGCATGTTCACGATCATTTGACTAGCTTAGCTAGAGCTAGTCTATGAACTGCCGGCGCAGGATTCGAGCGACTCCTTGGCCCGATATAGCGTCGGTACCTGTGGAACCGTTTGGAAGCTAGGAGCGGGGGAGAGGTGCCGCGGGTGCGCCTGGGGGTGGTGCTGGTCATCCCCGAGCCGGTCGGGAGAGAGGTGGACGGCCTCCGCCGGGCGCTGGGCTCGGGCGCCCTAGGGCGCATCCCCCCGCACATCACCCTCGTGCCGCCGATCAATGTGGCCGAGGCCGAGCTGGGCACCGCTCTGGAGGTGCTCCGAGCAGCGGCAGGGCAGGTGAGGCCCCTGGAGCTGGAGCTGGGGCCGGCGGCAACCTTCTGGCCGGCAAACCCGGTGGTCTATCTGTCGGTAGGCGGTGCCGGGCTCCCAGGGGTCGAGCGGCTGCGGGGCGCCCTGCTGCGACCGCCGCTGGACCGGCCCTCCGACCAGGCCTTCGTGCCGCATGTGACCGTCCGGGACAACGTGGATCCGGAGCTGATCCCTGCCGCCCTGGCGCTGCTGGGCGCCTACCGGGCCGAGGTGAGTGTCGAGGTGGTCCACCTGCTGGCTCAGCGCGCCGGGCAGGTGTGGGAGTCGGTGGGCTCGGCCCGCCTGTCGGCCCCGGCCGTGATCGGCCGGGGCGGGCTGGCTGTCGAGGTGAGTGGAGCGCTGGGGCTCGACGCCCAGGCCGCCGCCTGGGCGGCGGCGGCCTGGGCGTCTTATGTGACTGAGACCTACGGCGAAGGGGCGGTCTCCGACCGCCCCTTCGCCTTTGCCGCCCGCCTGGCGCGCCGGGTGGTAGGCGTCGCGGAGGGCTCGGTGGGTGGCTGCGGGACAGGGTGGCCTACGGCCACCCTGTCCCGCCTCGTCGTCGCCCCCTCGTCCCGCTCCCAGGGCGTCGGCTCCCACCTCCTGGCCGCCGTGGAGTCCCACGCGGCCTCGGAGAGCTGCGTGTCGCTGCGGGCCCTGGTGCGGGTGGGCAGCCCCGCGGTGACTTTCTACCTGGCCCGGGGCTTCGCGCCGTCCGCCGAGCTGCCGGCGTGGCGCGCGGGGTGCGACTTCGTCGTCATGGAGCGCTCCTTGCGGTAGGGCCGTCTGGCCCGAATCGCACCGAACACAGTTCGGTGATAGGCCCGGGCGGCGGGCCGGTCAGGCGGGTGCCCGGAGCCCCCCCAGGATGCGGCGCATGACCTGGCCTGCCTGCCGGCGGACCAGGTCCTTGTTCTCGGAGCGGGCGATGAGCAGGGCCATCGAGTTGAGGCAGCCGAACATGACCTCGGTGAGGACGTCCGCGGGCTGGGGGTCGATGGTGCCCTCGGCCATCAGGGCGTCGAGCATCGCTCGGATCAGCTCGCGGGAGCCGGTGGCGCAGTCCCACCAGCCGTGGAAGCCGATCGCGACCGGGCCCTCCAGGAAGACCAGCCTCACGAAGACCGGGTCCAGGCACAGGTCCAAGAAAGCGTCCATCCCTGCGATCGAGGCGTCCCAGGTGGTGCTCTGCGAGCGGATCGCCGCCATCGCTGTGTCGCGGACCAGGGTGTCCTGCTCGTCGGCGACCTCCATGAACAGCGCCTGCTTGCTCGGAAAGTGGTGGTACACGGCGCCTTTTGTGACCCGGGCGTCGGCAGCCACCTGCTCCAGGGAGGTGGCTGCGTACCCCCGGGACCCGAACAGGGCGGTGGCGCTGTCCAGCAGCGCGCGCCGGGTGGCGTCCGCGTACTCGTCGCGCCGACTCCTGCTTGACACGTTCACCATTCCCAAGATATCATACCTACTGTGGGTATCTCACCTACCGGTCGGCGGCTCCGGGTGGCCAAGTGGCTGGTGCTCGCCGCCTGGTTGGTGGGTGTCGTCGTGGCGGTCCCCTTCGCGGGCAAGCTGTCCAAGGCGCTGGACAACCAGAATTCCGCTTACTTGCCGGCGCACGCCCAGTCCAGCCGAGTCCTCGACCTCCAGGCCCGCTACGGAGGGCCGGCGTCCCAGCCGGTGCTGGTCGTGGGGCGACGGGCGTCGGGCCTCACCGGCGCCGACGTCTCCAGGGCAGGTGCCGCCAGGCTGGCCGTATCTGCGCTGCGCCTGCCCGGGTCGGGCAAGGTAGGCGCCCTGGTCCTCTCGCCCAACCACACCGGGTTCGTGTTCAGCATGACATTGGCCAGCAGCGGCACCCCCAAGGAACAATCTCGGCAAGTCTCGGCGATCACCAGGGCTGTCGGCCCCTCGGCAAACGGCCTGGCTGTCGGCGTGACCGGCCCCGCAGCGCTGTCCGCGGCGTCCAACTCGGCCTTCAACGGCATCGACACCAAGCTGTTGTACGCAGCTGGCGGGGTAGTGGTGGTGCTCCTGCTGCTCACCTACCGCAGCCCCTGGCTCTGGCTGCTGCCAGTGATCTCGGTCGGTCTGTGCGTGGAGGTCGTCGAGGCGATCGTGTACGCCGCAGCCCGGTCCGGCCTGGTGGTGAGCAGCCTGGTCCAGGGGATCCTCATCGTCGTGGTGTTCGGGGCGGGCACTGACTACGCCCTGCTGATCGTGGCCCGCTACCGGGAGGAGTTGTCCAGGCACGCTGATCGCCACGATGCCATGGCCGCAGCGCTGCGGCGTGCTGCACCGACCATCGTTGCCTCGGGTGGGACGGTGATAGCGGCGATGGCCTGCCTCACCCTCGCCTCGCTCGCCTCGACCAGCGGCCTCGGGCCCGTGGTGTGCATCGGGGTGGCCGTCGTGCTGGTCGGGATGCTCAGCCTGTTGCCAGCTCTGCTGCTGATCGGGGGACGCTGGCTGTTCTGGCCACGGGTCCCTCACCTCGGAGTGGCGACGGACCTGGACCGGGGCCCCTGGGGGCGCCTGGGCAACGCGATCTCGCGCCGTCCTCGCAAGGTGTGGGTTGTCACCGCGCTGGCGATCGGGGTGCTGATCGTCGGGCTTGCCGCCATACAGCTCAACCTCAACCCGCTCAACGACCTGCGCGGGACCCCACCCGCGGTGGCTGGCCAGCGCCTGGTCGACTCCAGCTTCGGCCCGGGCCTCAGCGCGCCGGCCGACGTGGTTGTTCCGCGCTCCTCGCTGGCGGCGGCCGAGCGGGTTGCCCTAGCCACGCCAGGTGTGGCAAGCCTGGAGAGGCCAGGAGCCCTCGGGCCCTACGTGGACATCCCCGCGGTCCTGGCCTCCGACCCGTACGGCAGCCAGGCAGTCCACACCGTCGACCTGCTGAGACGGCGCCTCAGGTCGATGGCCTCGCCCGCCGCCCTGGTGGGCGGCCCCACAGCGGTCCAGGGGGACACCAACGCCGCTGCTGCCCACGACGACTACCTGGTGGCGCCCCTTGCCTTGGTGGTGGTGCTGGTGATCCTGGCGCTTCTGCTCCGGGCGATCGTCGCGCCCCTGCTGATACTCGCCACCGTTATCGTGTCCTTTGCGGCCACCTTCGGGGCCTCCACGGTTATCTTTCGCTACCTGCTGGGCCTGGCTGGCATCGACCCCACGATCCCCCTGTACGTGTTCATATTCCTGGTGGCCCTGGGTGTGGACTACAACATCTTCTTGATGACCCGGGTCCGGGAGGAGACGGCTACCCTGGGGACCAGGGCAGGCACCCGGCGCGGCCTGGCTGTGACCGGCGGGGTCATCACCTCGGCTGGGGTCGTGCTCGCCGGGACGTTCGCCGTGCTGGCGGTGCTTCCTCTGGTCCAGCTCACCGAGGTGGGCGTGGCTGTCGCCTTGGGAGTGCTGCTGGACACGATCGTCGTGCGTTCGGTCCTGCTACCGGCTCTCGTGCTCGACATCGGACCGGCCATGTGGTGGCCCGGCCGCCTGGCGCGGGCAGCGAAGCGATGAGTGGCGCTATTCGTACTCCACGACGACCGGAGCGGGCTCGAGCCCGAGCACCTCGGCCGGACCGAAGATGTCGGTGTCACGCTGGTAGAAGAGCTTGAAGCCGAGCCCGAAGCGGTGGTCGGAGGAGACCATGGCATATGTGGAGAGCTTCTCGGAGCGGTCCCCGAAACCGTCCATGTTGAAGACAATGGCGAGACCGGCTCGAGGCTGCACGGCAGGCTTGTCCAGGATCATCGAGGCCCTGAACTGGTGGACGAGCAGCAGCTTCTGAGGCAGGTCGTGGGCCGCCACCAGCTGGCTCAACCACGCGGACACGGCGTTGACCTCCCCGGCTGTGGTGTGGCCGACCTGGTGGAGCGGTAGCTGGCCGGCCTGGAGCTCCCACTCCGGGTCGAGAGCCAGGGCCACGTCAGGCTGAGCGAGGTACGGAGCCAGGGTCTTTGCGTCGGCCAGGAGGCTTGTCCGCCCGGGCTGGATGTCCAAGATAAGCATGCCGTGGTGGGCTTGCACGACCTTCAGGTAGGTCCGGATGGTGGAGTCAGGGACCCTTGCTGCATAGCCGCCGTCGTTGCCGGGCGAGCCCTGGGCGACGTATGCGATCAGCTCGAGAGCTGGGACCGTCTGCAACCCGCGCTGGCCGTAGGGAGCGGATTGGGCGGCCAGGCGGGGCCACAGCCGGGCAGGTGGCGCGTCCCCCAGCACTCCGAGCGCCGGGTCGCCCGCGGCGCCGTAGAACGCCACGACCCGGTGGCTGGGGAACAGCACCCGACCGCCTCCCGGCTCCATCGGAAGGTGGCGCTGGGTGGTCACGGTCGGATGCTGCGATGACGTGGTCGGATCGTGCAGCACTAGGGGCGCCTGACCCTGTTGCGCCAACGTCGCAGGATGCGGCGGCGCCTCCACATTGGATGCCTGGAGCACGGCTCCGCCGCCGAGTGCAGCCACAGCGAGAAACGCCACCCGGCCCGCTGCCGCCCGCCGGTGGCGGCGTCTGTGAGCTCGCGGTCGGTTGTGCTGCCCCATGGCCCGGCATCATTGCACTTCGTGGCTCCACAGAGCGACCGGATTCGCCACCTGGTGCACAAATCGGGGCATACTGGAGCCTATGGATCGCTTCCGCATTCGCCCGGGGCCGGGCCTGTCAGGGACAGTCAGGGTTGCAGGGGCGAAGAACTCGGTGCTCAAGCTCATGGCCGCCTGCCTGCTGGCAGAGGGCCGGCACCGGTTGACCAACGTCCCGCGGATCGTGGACGTGGACATCATGGCAGCCCTGTTGGGGGCCATGGGCGTGACCTCGACGCGGGAAGGCAGCGACGTCCTGGTGGTCGAGGTGCCCGCCGACCTCGTCCCCGAGGCCCCGTACGAGATGGTGGAGCGGATGCGTGCCTCGGTGGTGGTCCTGGGCCCCCTCCTGGCCCGCTTGGGGCGGGCGACGGTCTCGCTGCCGGGGGGGGACGACTTCGGGAACCGGCCCATCGACTTCCACCTGCGGGGATTGGAGTCGATGGGCACCACCTTCACCAGCGCCCACGGCTACGTCGAGGGCAGGGCGGGGCGCCTGACCGGCAGCCGCATCGTCTTGGAGTTCCCGAGCCACACCACCACCGACAACTTGATGATGGCAGCCAGCCTGGCCAAGGGGACCACGATCATCGAGAATGCTGCCCGCGAGCCCGAGGTGTCCGACCTTGCCTCTTACCTCAACGCGATGGGGGCCCAGGTGAGCGGGGCTGGGACGTCCCGCATCGTCGTGGAGGGGGTGGAGCGCCTGGCGCCGGCCGAGCACCGGGTGGTCTCGGACCGGGTGGAGGCCGCGACGTACCTGGCGGCGGTGGGCATGGCGGGCGGCGAGGTGATGGTCGAGGGTGCGAGGGCCGAGCACATGGACATGCTGGTGGCCAAGCTGGGCGCCATGGGCCTGTGCATCTCGGCCACCGACGGGGGCCTGCTGGTGTCCTCCACCGGGCGGATCCAGCCCGTGGACGTGGCCACCCTGCCCTATCCAGGCGTGGCCACCGACTACAAGCCGCTGATAGTCACCTTGCTCAGCGTGGCGGAGGGGGCCGCGATAGTCACTGAGAACCTCTACCCAGGCCGGTTCCGCTACGTGGACGAGCTGCGCCGGATGGGCGCCGACATCCGCACCGAGGGCCATCACGCGGTGGTGTCCGGCGTGGGCCGCCTGTCCGGAGCCAAGGTCCGCGCCCCCGACATCCGAGCTGGCGCGGCGCTGGTCCTGGCCGGGTTGCGGGCCGATGGCGAGACGCTGGTGGCCAGCGCCCACCACGTCGACCGTGGGTACGAGGACCTGGCCGGCAAGCTGGCCTCCCTGGGGGCCGACGTGGCGCGGGTCGACTGACCCCGCGTGCCCGGGCCAACGGGGGCTCACCGAGGTGCCGGGACCACCGTCGGGGGAACCACCGGGCATATTCCTCCGAAAGCTGGCGCGGCCGACCTGATGGGGGCAGCTCGCCGGGGGGATCGCTCAGCCTTGGCCCGGCTGGTCTCGGCGGTGGAGAGGGGCGGGGAGCAGGCACGGGAGGTGGGGCGGCTCAGCTTCGGCCTCGGGGGCCATGCCTGGTCGGTGGGCGTCACCGGCCCTCCTGGGGTGGGCAAGTCCACGCTGGTCAACGTCTGGGTGGCCGCCGCGAGGGCGCGGGGCCAGGAGGTCGGGGTGCTGGCTGTCGATCCGACCTCGCCCTTCTCCGGAGGTGCCCTGCTCGGCGACCGGGTTCGGATGCAGGGTCATTCGACCGACCCGGGGGTGTTCATCCGGTCCCTCGCCACCCGTGGCCACCTGGGCGGCCTGGCCTTGGCCGTGCCCGAGGTGATCCGGGTCCTGGACGCCGCCGGCCTCGACCTGGTCCTGGTCGAGACGGTGGGAGTGGGCCAGGTGGAGGTCGAGGTGGCCGGGGTGGTCGACACCACGGTCGTCGTCCTCAGCCCTGGCTCGGGCGACGGGGTGCAGGCGAACAAGGCGGGCCTGATGGAGGTGGCCGACGTCTTCGTGGTCAACAAGTCCGACCGCCAGGGAGCGCGGGAGCTGCGCCGGGACCTAGCCATGATGCTGGACCTGTCCGGTGCTTCCGAGTGGCGGGCCCCGATCCTGGACACGGTCGCCTCGACGGGGGACGGGGCCCCCGAGGCCTGGGAGGCGATCGCCAGCCACCTGACGTGGCTGCGCAGCACCGGCGGCCTCGAACGGAGACGGACAGCCCATTTGGAGGACGAGCTGGCGGCGATAGTGGCTCGCCGGCTGGAGGAGGGCGCCGCCCGGCTGGTAGCGGGCCCCGAGCTGGACTCGGTCCGCGCCGAGGTCGCCGGGCGTCGGTTGGACCCCTACGCCGCCGCCGAGGCTGTCCTGGCCAGCATGGGGCTACCGAGCTGAGCTGCCCCGGCCTCCTCGCACCAGGCCCACCAGGCCGTGGCCTACCGGCCGCCTGCGCCCCCGATGAGCCTGAGCAGGCTCAGGAACACCAGCACCAGGGACACCATCAGCATCAGGGCGGCGTGCCACTCGGCGTTCGCCGGAAGGCCGGTGCGCTCCAGGTTGCCGATGTAGCCGAAGTCGACGATCAAGTTGGCTGCACCGATCACCAGGGCAAAGGCGGCGATGACGACGCCGAAGGGGCCGACCAGGCCTGGAAGCACGAACAGCGAGACGATCAGCACCGCCAGCAGCCCGAACGTGGCTACCATGGTGACCTGGACGAAACGGCGACCCGGCCGGATCAGGCCGGTGCGGCACGCCACCATGGTGGCCGCGAACACTGTGGCCGTGCCGACCACCGCCAGGGGCACCACGGCGCCGTCTACCCGGGCGTAGCTGGCGCTCACAACACCGAGCACGTAGCCCTCCAGCAGGGCGTATACCGGGGCCATCACCACCGCGGTGCGCGGCCGGTACATGCCCACCAGGCTGACCACGATCGCGGCTACCAGCGCCAGGACAAAGCCCGCCCCGATGCTGGTCACGGTCAGCGACGCGTAGATCGCGGTGGCGAGGGCCAGGATGGTCAGGATGGCGGTCTTGTTGAGGGTCCCCGACATGCTGAAGACCCGCCCAGTACCCGCCAGGGTGTCGGCGCCGGTCGGGTACGCCGCCAGCAGCCTGCTGGTCCCGGTCCGCATGTGACCGCTGGGTTGCCTGGTCCGAACGCTCGCCACCGATGTGCCTCCTCTGGGCCGGGAGAGGTTCCCGACTCTGGACGCCGATCCTACTTGCCCGCGAACCCCGTCCTCCGTCGCCCCGATGGTCTACGCTCGTGTCTGTGACCGACCTTCCGCCTGAGCCTGAGCGCGACCCGACAGACCCCCCGGCGAGCACCGTCCAGCCGGATGCCTTCACGATGGTTGGTGCCACGCTGGCGATCGACATCGGGGGTACCGGGCTCAAGGCGTCGGTGCTTGACCACTTCGACAAGATGGAGACCGCCCGGGTCCGGGTCCCCACGACCTACCCCCTGCCGCCCGCACGGATGGTCTCCACCCTCACCGCCCTGGTGGCGCCCCTGCCCCCTTACGAGCGGGTCTCGGTGGGCTTCCCAGGCGTGGTCCGGGTCGGCAAGGTCGTCACCGCGCCGCATTTCGTGACCAAGCACGGCCCGGGCACCAAGCGCGACAAGGCCCTGGTCCGGGCCTGGAGCGGCTTCGACCTGGCAAGGGCGCTCGCCCAGGTGCTGGGCAAGCCGGTCAGGGTGGCCAACGACGCCGACCTCCAGGGAGCGGCGGTCATCACCGGCAAGGGCCTGGAGCTGGTGGTGACCCTCGGGACGGGCGTGGGCACGGGGCTGTTCTGGCAGGGCCGCCTGGCCCCCCACTTGGAGCTGGCCCAGCATCCGCTCGCCAAGGGCGAGACCTACAACGAGCGCATCGGCGAGGCCGCCCGCAAGAAGGTCGGCAACAAGACGTGGCGCAAGCGGGTGCTCAAGGCCATCGACACCCTCCACACCCTCATCAACTACGACCACCTGTACATCGGCGGCGGCAACTCGACCCGCCTGGAGGGCCACGTGGGCAAAGGCGTGACGATCGTGAGCAACGACGCCGGCATCCTGGGCGGCATCAGGCTCTGGGAGGGCGACGTCCTGTCGTAGCTCGCCTGCCTCGCGCCGGGGGGTAGCCTCGCGTCGTGTCGGACCGGCTGGTGATCAGGGGGGCCCGGGAGCACAACCTGCGCAACATCTCCCTGGACCTGCCCCGGGACAAGCTGGTGGTGTTCACCGGGCTGTCCGGCTCGGGCAAGTCCTCCCTGGCCTTCGACACCATCTATGCCGAGGGCCAGCGCCGCTACGTGGAGTCGCTGTCCTCCTACGCCCGCCAGTTCCTCGGCCAGATGGACAAGCCGGACGTGGACTTCATCGAGGGCCTCTCCCCGGCGATCTCAATCGACCAGAAGTCGGCGTCGCGCAACCCCCGCTCCACTGTGGGCACCATCACCGAGATCTACGACTACCTGCGCCTCCTCTACGCCCGGGTCGGCCAGCCCCACTGCCCTCGCTGCGGGCGCCTCGTCACCCGCCAGACCCCCACCCAGATCGTGGATCGCATAATGGAGCTCGGCGAAGGTACCAGGTTCATGGTCCTGGCGCCCGTCGTGCGGGGACGCAAGGGCTCCTACGAGGGCCTTCTGGACGACCTCGCCACCCAGGGATTCGCCCGGGTGAGGGTGGACGGCGAGATCCGCGACCTGTCGCAGCGCCGGGCTGCCAGGGACGGGGCGGCCCGCGAGGGCGACCCCGAGGAGCGCCTGGCCCGCTACGAGGCCCACACGATCGAGGTGGTGGTCGACCGCCTGGTCCGGCGCAAGGGGATCACCCGCCGCCTCACCGACTCGCTCGAGACGGCGCTGCGCCTGGCGGAGGGGGTTGCAGAGGTGCAGGTGATGCCCGCAGGTGACCAAGCAGGGGAAAGCGCGGCGGGTGAGAGGGGATCGGGGGCCGAGGAGCACATGCTCACATTTAGCCAGAACCTGGCATGCACCCATTGTGGGTTGTCATTCGACGAGCTGGCCCCGCGCAATTTCTCCTTCAACTCCCCCTACGGGGCGTGCCCTGCCTGTGCCGGGCTCGGAACCCGCTTCGAGGTGGACCCCGAGCTGGTCGTGCCGAACGTCGGCCTCAGCCTGGCAGAGGGGGCGGTGGCGCCTTGGGCCGGGGGTCGAACCGAGT
Organism: Acidimicrobiales bacterium; assembly: GCA_050744085.1. Lineage (GTDB taxonomy): Bacteria > Actinomycetota > Acidimicrobiia > Acidimicrobiales > JAJPHD01 > JAVKSL01. Next base: position 6,819 of record JBOGGU010000037.1, on the reverse strand, counting down.
ATTTCGGCAGGGTTCTGGAGGCCCTTTCCGGCGAGTACGGGTTCTCGATGGACACGCCCTGGGTGAAATTGCACAAGTCCCAGCAAAAGGTGGTCCTGTGGGGCTCGGGGAAGATCCAGGTCCACGTCTCCTACCGCAACCGCTACGGCCGGACCCGCTCCTACAAGACCTCCTATGAGGGGGTGATCCCCTGGTTGCGGCGCCGCCACGCCGAGGCGGACTCCGACGCGCATCGCGAGGCAGTGGAGGGATACATGCGAGAGGTGCCGTGCCCCGCCTGCGGGGGCGCCCGGCTCAAGCCGGAGTCGTTGGCGGTTACCGTCGGCGGGCACAACATATTCGAGCTGTGCAACCTTTCCATATCCCGGGCCGCCGAGGAGGTCGGAGCGCTGGAGCTCTCCGAGCGCGACCACCTGATCGCCGACCGGGTGCTGCGCGAGGTCCGGGCTCGCGTGCAGTTCTTGTTGGACGTCGGGCTGCATTACCTGTCCCTCAACCGCTCGGCTGCAACACTCGCCGGGGGAGAGGCCCAGCGCATTCGGCTGGCAAGCCAGATCGGCAGCGGCCTGGTCGGGGTGCTGTACGTGCTGGACGAGCCTTCTATAGGCCTGCACCAGCGGGACAACCGGCGCCTGATCGACACCCTGATGCGCCTGCGCGACATCGGGAACACGGTGATCGTCGTCGAGCACGACGAGGAGACCATCCGGGTCGCGGACCATGTCGTGGACATCGGCCCCGGCGCGGGGGAACACGGGGGCGCCATTGTCTGCTCAGGCAGCTTCGCCGACCTGTTGGGGTGCGCGGAGTCCCTGACCGGGCAGTACCTTTCGGGGGTTCGCTCGATCCCGATTCCGGCGATGCGGCGCGAGCCGGGAGAGTCGACCCTGGTCGTGCGCGGGGCCCGGGAGCACAACCTGCGCGGGATCGACGTGGAGATCCCCCTGGGGTGCATGGTGGCGGTGACTGGAGTCTCGGGGTCGGGCAAATCCACCTTGGTGAACGATATCCTGCTGCGCTCGTTGATGCAGCGGGTGTACCATTCCAAGGCCGTGCCGGGACGCCACCGTACCATCGAGGGCCTGGACGCACTGGACAAGGTGGTCGATGTGGACCAGGCCCCGATCGGGCGCACCCCGCGCTCCAATGCTGCCACCTATACCGGCGTCTTCGACCATATTCGCAAGCTGTTCGCCCAGACTCAGGAGGCCAAGGTGCGGGGGTACTTGCCTGGGCGCTTCTCGTTCAACGTGAAGGGCGGGCGTTGCGAAGCGTGCGCAGGGGACGGGACGATCAAGATAGAGATGCACTTCCTCCCCGATGTCTACGTGCCATGCGAGGTGTGTGGAGGCGCCAGGTACAACCGGGACACGTTGGATGTGCTGTTCCGGGGCCACAACATTGCCGAGGTGTTGGGGATGTCGTGCGAGGAGGGGGCCGAGTTCTTCGCCAACCAGCCGGTGATCTCGCGTCATTTGCGGACGCTCGTCGATGTGGGGCTGGGATACGTGCGCCTGGGCCAGCCGGCCACCACGCTGTCCGGCGGGGAGGCCCAGCGGGTGAAGCTGGCTTCGGAGCTGTCCAAGCGGTCGACGGGCCGGACGCTGTACGTGTTGGACGAGCCCACCACGGGGCTGCATTTCGAGGACATCCGCCGCCTGCTGGGCGTGTTGGACCGCTTGGTGTCCACGGGGAACACGGTGCTGGTGATAGAGCACAACCTGGACGTGATCAAGTGCGCCGACTGGGTGATCGACCTGGGCCCGGAGGGGGGCGACGGGGGAGGGACGGTAGTGGCCGAGGGCACACCGGAGCAAGTGGCCAAGTGCCCTGACAGCCACACCGGCACCTTCCTTGCGCGGGTGCTGTGAGGGACCAGCAGCGGTGGGCGGTGCTCGCTACCCGGCCGTGGCCGGACCAGCGGCGGTGGTCCCACCGGTGCCCGAAGGAATGGGCACCGGTGAGACACCGGTTGGTCCAGGGCCGGCAAGTCCCGCGTGAGCGCTTCGAGGCACAGCGGCTCGTATTGGCCTGTGACGAGGATCGGTGCAGGATCCTGAACGAGTAGGCCTCAGCCACCCAGCCGAGGGCGAGCGGAGAGGCGCTGGGGCTGACTGGGAGTGACCCTTCAGGGGGGCTCAGGCGGTCGATGGGAACCTAGGTCTCAGTGAACCCCGGCCAGGTGCCCTCCCCGCTGGGTCGCTGGCCCCTTGACCGTCCGAGGCCGAAGTTGTAGAATAAACTCTACCCAACGCTCGATGTAGGAGGACATGCGATGGGACTTGGTGGTGGCAGGGTTGTGGGCGTGGCTGGGCTTGAACTTCGATCAGTGCGCATATCCTCACTTCGCTGAGTGCCACGGCATCGAATGTCGCACGCAGTCAGCCTTGCCGTCGGCTCAGGGATGTTGTGACGACCTCACTTTCTCAAGCCCGTGTACCGGAGGTAGCGGGATGGTGATCTGTGGGCTGTGGGACTGCGGGCCGTGCGCTCGGACAGCGCCGTCCTATGCCTGCTATCAGGGTCGATCGCTGCCTGTGGTGGCATGTGTGAACACGACGGCGTTTGCTCAGCTGTGCGGCGGATGCAATCCGGCGCGGTTGGGGCTGGTGTACGCGGCGGTGACGTGATGGCAGATCACGGGGATCTCATTGGCCGGAGAGCCTTCCTGTCCCACGCCGTACTCGGCGTCGGCATCGTGACCACCAGTACATCGCCGCTTGCTCGACGGCTCCTCGCGACCAAGGACGACTCACCGGCAACTCTCGCAGCCCAAAAGCCCCACCTCAAGGCGAACTGTGGCAGGGACGCTCTTTGAGGTGTCTGAGCAGCGGATTCGGGTCTCCGCTCCAGGGTTTCTACCATCGGAGGTAGACATCTACCTCACTCCCACGACAGAGATTTGTAAGCGCACCTGTCAGGAACCATGGAGTTCATTGACCCCGGGCGACCGCATCGAGGCTTACAGCTTCACCGGCAAGGAGGAAACCGGACGGCCATCTGGGTCAATGCCAACGTCCTCGCCGGTTGGGGCCAGATCACGACGATCAACTCCGCCATGATGGTGTTGAGGCCAGACCAGGACTCAGCCCAAATCACGAGACAGCTGACGATCGGCTCCTACACCACGACATGGATCGACCAGGCGACCAAGATCGGAGGCGGTACGGGCACCCTAGCGGTAGGCGACGACATCCACTGGGTCGCAACAGCCGATGATGCGAGCTTGACTCCCATCACCCTGTGGGCGTTGACGCTCCATAAGGTCCAACTAGAAGACATGGCCTGAGTGCCCAGGGTCCGCGTTCTCGATGACCGCCTGGATGACAACGGGGCATGGCGCACGCTTCGGCCGTGTGGTCCCTGCGAGGAGGCCCGGCGGCAGGGTGTTGCTCTTCATGGTGTTGAACAGCAGCTCATGCTTGGACTGCTTCGGGCAGTGGTCCGGTCGCCGGCCTATCGCGAGAGCCTGACGCGGCTAGAGTCCCGTGATCCGTCGGACGTTTGGTACGACGGATCGGCGCGGCTCTGGGTCCTGACCTACGAGGGGACTCCCGACGCGAGCGACGCGGACACGGTCGAAGTGGCCGTTGTCTTCGGGGTTGCCGAACACCCGGAGAACCTGGCCGTGGTCGCTGCTGTCGAGTTGTCTCGCACCAGCGAGGGCGACGTGTGGGAGCGCCTGTTGGCTGTGGTGCAGTAGCGCTATGCGACGCTCGACGGCTGGCGGTGACGACCCGTTCGCTACAGGCGGCGAGAGTCTCGAGCCCGGGGCCTCGGAGCGCTCGTGGCACAGTGTTGTCCCAGACTCGCAGTACAGCCCACGTCGCAGGCGGAGGGGACTCCCTGGCGGTGGCCTGACTGCACTGACCTCAGGGTTGGTCATCGTGCTCGTTGTCGCGATCACCGGATGTGGGGGTCCAACCCAACATCGCGTCGATCAGACCTTGAGCCACTCCCAGCCTAGCCTCCGAGCGATCTCGGGCCCCTGGTCTCGCTCAATCGTCCCGAGGCTCTGGCTGTCACCAGTGATGGCAGCCTGCTGATCTCTAATCAGGGCACCGATCAGATCTTGCGCCGCGCATCCGATGGCACCCTTAGCGTTGTCGCCGGAAGCGGCCGAGTCGGCTACTCCGGCGACCACGGTCGAGCAGCGCGTGCAGACCTTGATGCGCCAGGGGGCCTGGCTGTTGCCCCCAACGGGACGATATACTTCGCCGACACTGCTAACAATCGAGTGCGAGCCATCTCACCCCAAGACAGCATTACCACCGTGGCTGGCAACGGCGGACCAGGTTCCACCGGTGTCGGCGGGGCAGCTGGGCGTGCTCAGGTCGGAGACCCTAAAGCCGTGGCGTACGCTCAGCCAGGCCTTTACATCGCAGACCGCTCTGGTGTCCAGTTGGTGTCTCCGACCGGAACCATCAGCACGCTCATTCGCTCCGGCTCCGGGACGATCATGATCGGGAACCAGGCCACGAGCTTTTTTCCCGACGCGATCACCATCGGTGCCAACGGCAACCTGTATGTCTCTGACTTCTCGCCCAAGTTGCTCATCGAGTTCTCTCCCGCTGGCCGGGTGCTAAGTACTTGGACGGCCTATATCAGCCCCGCCGGCCTCAGCACCGCACCCAACGGCACCATCTTGGTCGCCAACTACGGCACGTTTGCAGTCGACCGCCTATCGGGCGGTTATCTCGTGCCTGTGGCGACGTTCCATCGCGGAACCTTTCCCAGCTTGGCGGGTGTTTTTCGCCCTTCTGGTGTCACAGCGATGGTAAACGGCGACATCTACGCTGATACTGACGGCGTCAGCGGAGGGACCAATCGGGGGGCCGTGACCCTCATCACCTCGGGAGATCAAGCCAGCATGCTCTCCACCTGACGACTCCCGCAGGGCTGAGAGGCTCGTAATCGAATGGTTGCTCTGCCGGGAGTCCCTTGTCAATCCATCCCGCCGAGGTCACGGCCAGCTGTTGACGGCACCGCTGTCTGCACATGACTCGGCAGTGCTCGGTGATCACGGCCCGGCAGCGCTGGTTGAGGATGGTCGTAGAGTTCCTGGTCGTAGCCGGTGCGTACGGGCGCGTCGAGCAGGACACGATGGAACGATGCGCTATGGGCCAAGGCGGGGCGGCCCGGGCGGGTGTCGGGCGAGGATGCCCGACGCCGGGTGCCGAGGCTGCTCAGGGGCCCCGGGCCCACCCGATCCAGGCCGGGTCGATAGGCCACGGCAGGTCCACGCGGGTTGACATCAGCCTCCCGCCGACCATGACGTTGGCCAGACGCCACGCAGGGGGGACGTCCGCCTCCGGGCGTCGGCGTGCGCCACGCCAGAGCGCTGCGATGGCGCCGAGGGCGTAGCCGGCAGGGCTGGGTGCTGCCGCTTCACCAATCCCATCGTCGCCGCCCCAGCTGACCGACACCGCCGCCAGGAGCCCCCACAGCTGCTCGGCGCGCTCGGCGAAGCGTTGGACCCAGGAGCGCACGGTACGAGCCGGCACCCCGGCGTAGAGCCCGGTGGCCCGCTCGCCGAGGTCGATGCCGGCGTGGGCGACTACCCCAGCTCCGACCGCCGAGACGCTGTCCAGGCGCCGGCGCAGCACAAAGTCAGGCACGACGGCGTCGCCCAGCGCGCAGTGCGAGCAGTAGGCGCGTCGAACCATGATCTTGTACACGACCCCGGACTCGCGGACCTGGCGGGGGTAGCAGCCATCGAAAGGCCATCGACTCGCCGCAGCGGCGACACGCCGGCCGGGGAGCCGGCGCCAGACGCCCCAGAGCGACGTAGTCGGCCACCGAAAGCTGACACGCCCAGGTGATCGACACGACCATGGCCTACCACCCGTCCGAGCCGACTCCACGACCTCCGAGGCCGCCAGACCCAACTCCATCCTCAATCAACGCTGCCGCAACACGGCTCCCGGTGCCCACGAAGAGATGCCCGTAACACCAGCCAACTGGGCACTCGTTCCAACAAGCAGTCGGTTGTGAGACAAGGCGGGAAGGCCGCCAATGAGGCCTCTGATCGCGTTCACAACCCATGTCCACAATCAGTGTTGCAGATGGTGGTGGAGCCGCCGTTTCTGATACCAGGACTCCTGGTATAGGGGGAGGGGCACCGGGGTTTAGCAGGGAATATCCACCACATGACGTGCGTCTGACTCAAAGCCACAGATTCCGGATCGATCAGTCCGCATCGGGGAGCTCCGGGGGCTTGTGCTGGTGACGGTTGCGATGATAGGCGATGCGCTTGGCCCTGGAGGCTTCCAGACCGTCCTTTCGGGCCTTGCGGATCGCTGGTCCACAGCCCTCGTGCTCGTCGTCTGGTGTGACGTAGCCGATGCCGGCGTGCAGGCCTTCTCTTGGGTTCGCCAGATGCGCGAGGACTGAGAGCGCCGCGATGCTCATGGTAGGAGAGGTTCTGATCGTCCTTAGCGTGTGCAACAGCTGTGGTGCACGTGGTCGGGTCAGTCCGTTCCCCGGCTTGAGTTCAGGTGGGTAATGAGTTCGCGATTGGCCAGCCGGGCAGCGTTGAGCTCGTCCGTGCGTTCTTCGAGCTGCAGCCGAACATCGGCGACCTGGGCTTCAAGGCGGGCGACCTGACGCTGCAGATGGTCGATGTCGTCGGGTGCGCCCAGGCCGGAGTTCTGCCAGGTCTGGGTCCCGAGCAGACCCGACAGCCGGTCTTCGAGTTGGCGAACACGGGCAGCGAAGGCGACGCAGCGCTGCTGGTAGGCGTGGAGATCGGCCTGCAGGGACTGGAGGCTCACCGCCCCGGCCGAAGTACATGAGCCCGAAGACGGCTGGGCGGCGAGG
>JBOGGU010000036.1:0-4888 GCA_050744085.1 Acidimicrobiales bacterium | reverse complement strand
GGCGGCGCCAGCCTGACCGTCACCGGCGGCGGCGGCGGCGTTGGCGGCGCCGGGGCGGGTATCGGCGGCGGCGGCGGCGGCGGCGCTGTCGGCAAGGGAGGGTCCGCCGGGTCGTTCGGGTCACTGTCCAACGCTGGGAAGGTGACTTTTTCGGGCACCTACGAGGTAGTGCCCGTGACGACCGATTTCGTCAACACGGGCACCATCGACCTGGATGTCACGTTGTCGGGTTCGGGGACCATCGACAACCACGGCGTGATCATAGTCGCCTCCACCGGGTCGATCGCCGACACCTTGCATTCGAGCACCTTGACGGTGGACACCAACGCCTATAAGCTGAGCCTTGTCCCAGGCTCAGGGACCCTGGGGACTTCGGCAACGAATACTTTATACGTCTACGCCCCGACGATCCACACATCGGTCCAGGCGCTTCCGACCCCGACCGCGCCGATGGGTGACATCTTTGCGGGCTGGTTCACCGCAATGTCGGGGGGCACCCCGGTTACAGACACAACCATGCTGTCAGCGCTCGGCGCGGGTCCGGTGACGATGACCTTGTATGCCCAATACAAGGTCGGCCAGGCTCCTGGTGCTCCCACCATCGGGACGGCCACCGCTGGCAACGCCTCGGCCACGGTGACCTTCACCGTCCCGTCCTCTCACGGCAGCCGCCCGATCACGGGCTACACCGTCACCGCCAAGGATCTGACCACCCCCGCCAACGGGGGCCAGACCGCCAAGGGCACCGCCGGCCCCATCACCGTCAGGGGCCTGACCAACGGCGACTCCTACACCTTCACCGTGACCGCCACCAACACAGTGGGCACCGGGCCGTCGTCAGGACCATCCAACGCAGTCACCCCGAGCGCGCCTGTGGTCGGCGGCGGAGGCGGAGGCGGCGGGACAACGACCACCACCACCACCACGACCAAGACGCCTCCGACCCTAACACGCCTGGCGGGGCCGAACCGGATCGCCACGGCCATCGCCATCTCGGCCAAGGCCTTCCCGGTGGCGCACTCGGCCAGCGCCGTGGTCCTGGCCCGCGCGGACGCCTACCCTGACGCCCTGGCGGGCGGGCCGCTGGCCGTGGCCAAGGGAGCGCCGCTGCTGCTCAGTGAGCCGGACCACCTGGACCCCGCCACCCTGGTCGAGATCCAAAGGGTGCTGGTCGCCGGGGGCAGGATCTACCTGCTCGGGGGGAGCGCTGCCCTGAACGACTCGGTGGCGAGCGCCCTTGGCACCAAGGGCTTCAGCACTACCCGGCTGTCAGGGCCCGACCGCTTCGCCACCGCGGTAGCCGTGGCGGTGGCCATCTCGCCCGACACCATCTTCGAGGCCAGCGGGGTCAGCTTTCCCGACGCCTTGTCCGCCAGCTCGGCCGCAGCGGGTGCCCATGGGGCCATCTTGTTGACCAACGGGGCAACGCAGTCGCCGTTGACCTCGGCGTACCTTTCGGGCCATACCCCCCTAACCCGCTACACGGTGGGCGGCCCAGCGGCCAGCGCGGACACCTCGGCCAGTGCTCTGGTGGGGGCCGACCGCTTCGACACCGCGGTGGACGTAGCCAAGGCGTTCTTTAGCGCACCGAAGACGGTGGGCCTCGCCACCGGGGTCAGCTTTCCCGACGCCCTTGCCGCGGATCCCCTCGTCGGCACCGAGGGCGCTCCCATTTTGTTGGTCAACCCCACCGGGGTCCTGCCTGCATCGGTGGCCACCTATCTGCGTGAGAATCGCTCGACCATCACCTCGCTCCAGCTATTCGGGGGCAGCGCGGCGGTGAGCGACGCGGTCGCGGCCGAGGCGGTGGCCGCCGGATAGTGCCATCTGTCGACACGAGGAAGGCAACCCCCACCAGGGCCGGCACCAGGATGCCCACCGGCTGGCGCCGCGCCAAGGCCGCGGCGAACCCGGAGTGCCCGGCTGGCCGGAGGGGTGCGGCGGCCCAAGGCGCTGGGGTTGGTCAGGGCGGGACGAAGGCCCCGACTGCTGCGGCGGGTCAGGGGGCCAAGAAACCGAGCGGTCGGAGGATTCCCTGGGCGGGGGCCAAGGTCAGGAAGGCGACGAATGCCTGCGCAGTGGCCCGGTTGGTGGTGTGGCTCGCCAGCGCGATCGGCTAGCTGTTGGTCACCTGGTCGGCGGACGGTACGTCTACCGGCGACCTTGGCCCCACCCGCGGTAACGTCGCTGTTGAACACGATGCATCGGCTTCGTCCCTCGGCACCGCCTGAACGATTGGCGGGCTGCCCTGGTCGAAGGACTTGGGGTGCACCGTGACCCCGGCTTGTGCAAGGCGGTCACGGCCGCTTGGCCCACCGGGAACTGGGGCGCCGGCAAGACCACAGTGAGGACCGGTTTGGCCAGGCTGGCCAACCCTGTGATGTGGCGGGGGTTCCCGGCCGGCACCACTATCTGTAGGACGTTGCTGAGCGACACCGTCGCCGGGCCATCGACCACCTTGTGGGACCGGGCCATCCTCATCGCCATCCTCCCGGCCGAGGCGAACAGGTCGGCCGGGGCGCCTTGCTCCAGCTGGAGCACCTGGTCCGGTGAGTGGCCCCGGTTCAGGAGGACCGTGACGCCCGGGTGGGCTCGGACGAAGGCCTGATCCAACGACATGAATGCCCCGGTCAGCGTCGCCGGGGCCAGCACGTGGATCGAGCCCTTCGGGGCGGAGGTGGGCGAAGCTTTCGGTGTCGCTCCGCTGCACCCGGTCAGGAGGGCGCGACCTGCCGCGAATACCAGGCAGATACACGAAACGCCCGGCGGATACGCTGTATATGGCCCGTGCCAATAGCACATACGAGCTGGGTTGACCTGATGGGTCGCCCCCGCCGCCGGCGCTCAACGCGACCCGACCGGCCAGCCAGCAGTCAGGAACTGGTTGAGGATCTCGGTGCAAGTGGCGTGCTCGGCGGCAGGGAGGGTGCAGGTCTCGAGGGTGGCCGAGTATCCCCCGTCGTGGCCGGAGAACAGCAACAGCCCGTTGGCGGGGTACAGGCCACCCGAGGGCTTGCCCTCTCCGGCTGTACCGGGCGGGTCCTCGAATGCGACGGCAACCGCGAATGACCTGTCAGCCGCGACCTGGCTCGGAGTACCGCGTAGCCAGGTCACGGTTTCTGCCCTGGGTTCTGCGGGGCAGGGGCCGAAGCCTCTCCCGAGCTGTGTGTGGACGACCACTTGGATGAGCGGGCAAACCAGGCCGTAGACACAGCCCAGGCACGGCGAGGCGATATTCGCAGTGACGGCTTCGTCGCTCTTGGCCCGATTGTCGGTGAACGGCTTTGGGAGTGGCTCGTTCGGTGCGAGAAGCGTCAGGTCCATCGTGGTGTCGCCGTAGACCGAGGCGCTGCAGTGCCACCCCTTCGGTCCGAGGAGCGGGATCATCGAGCGGGCTGCGCCGCTGTAATAGGCCAATGCGGAGCCAAGCTCGGTGGACATGGTCACGCTGGTGATCGAAGGCCCCAACGAGAAGGGCTCTCCTGAGAAGGCCTGGGAGGTGGGGCAGGCCACGACCGGGACGCTGACGCTCGCCGGCTTGGCAGTGACTGCGCGAGGGCTGGTTGGCGTTCCCCGCTTGCCCCTGAAGGCGGCATCTCCCGGGTTCGCCAGTCCCATCGCTCTCCCCAAGGTGTCCCAGAATGCGGGTGAGCCCGATGCGGTGCGGGCGCCTGATCCCGTCCCGGTCACGATCTCACAGTCGGTGGCCCCGACATGGATCGCAGCGAAGTCGGCCCTCGGAGCGCTCGGAGAGGAGAAGGCCAACGAGTAGTCGATCCCGAGTTCCGCAGGGCAGCTTACCGGGCCCTTCGGTGCTGGCGGCAGGGAGCAGACGGCCTGGTCCACCGCTGCGAGCTGGCTGGGCGCACTGACCGCAACCTTGGCCGGGAACGAGAAGACGATGTCGTTCTCGGGAAAGGCGGCGGTTCGGGTGACGACCAGGCGCTCGGGACGTGCCGCGCTCCCACAGAGGTTGCTGACTGCCAGGGCCGCTGGATGGCTGGGCCCCTTGGGCGTCGGGCTGGCGGCACAGGCCGCGAGGGCCATCGCCAAGGCCACGCAGCCCGCCATCTCCCTCGCCTGCCCAACCCTCATGCTCCGCTCCTCCGGTCGCTCCTTCCAGCTTAAGGGACCAGTCCTGTGGTCCCCAGCTTTCGGAGGAATATGCCCCCTCCGTGGTGGCCGCCACGCCCGCCCGATTCGGCGATCCGAGCAGCACCCTGCTGGCCTCCGCCCCTAGGATCGGGCTCGTGACTCTTTACCTGAGCCGAGATCCTGATGCTGACCAGCTCCTCTCCAGGGACCCCCTGGCCCTGCTGATCGGCATGGTGCTCGACCAGCAGATCCCGCTCGAGCGAGCCTTCAAGAGCCCCTCGGACCTGCGCGAGCGCCTCGGCGTCGAGCTGGACGCCGGGGCCATCGCGGCGATGGACCCCGAGACGCTGGCGTCAGTCTTCTCCACACCGCCCGCGCTTCACCGCTTCCCCGGGTCCATGGCGGCCCGGGTGCAGGCACTGTGCAGCGTCGTCGTCTCGGACTACGGCGGCAGGGCGGAGGATGTCTGGGCCGGCGCTGAGACCGGGGCCGAGCTGCTGCGCCGGGTCAACGCGCTGCCTGGGTTCGGCGAGCAGAAGGCCCGCATCTTCGTGGCGCTGCTGGCCAAGCAGCTCGCCGTGACCCCACCCGGGTGGGAGGAGGCGGCCGGTCCCTTTGGCACGCCTGGGAGCTACCTGTCGGTGGCTGACATAGTGGACGCTGAATCACTCACCCGGGTGCGTGAGCACAAGTCGGCGATGAAGGCGGCCGCCAAGGCGGCGGCACCCGCGGCCAGGGCGGGGGCAGGGGCCAAGCCGGGCAGCCGGGCGGGGGCGGGGGCGGGGGCTGGGGC
>JBOGGU010000035.1:0-2682 GCA_050744085.1 Acidimicrobiales bacterium | reverse complement strand
GCCGAGGTCCCGGCGGCGGCCGAGGTCCCGGCGGCGGCCGAGGTCCCGGCGGCGGCCGAGGTCCCGGCGGCGGCCCCGGCCCCGGTGCCCCGGACAGGCGGTTCACTGCCCGGCTGGGCCCCCTCGCCCTCCGTGCGAGCGCCGAGGTCAGGTTGCGGCGCCTGTACCCCGGAGCGATCTACAAGGCCGAGCGCGGACAGTTGGTGGTGCCGCTCCGGGGCCCGACGGAGGCCACCGCGGTGGCCGACCTGCTGCGGGCCCTCGTGCCCGATATGCTCTCGCCCATCCCCGACGCCGCTGCAACCCCCGTCTCCCCATGACTGCCCTCAAACGGCTGTGCGCTCTGGGCGCTGGCTTCCTCGCGCTCGGCCTCGGTGCCTCCGCTTGTGGCTTGGCGCCGTATGTGGCCAAGGTGAACGGCCAGGTGATCACCCGCTCTTACCTGTTCAGCGAGCTGAACGCCATCAGTGGCAACCCGGCTTACGTGGCCTCCTATGCCAAGCAAGGTGTGACCGTGCGTGGCAAGGCCAAGGGGACCTTCACCACCTCCTTCGTCGACCAGGTCCTCAACCAGCAGATCTCGGTGACCTTGGTCCACCAGGCCGACCGCAAGCGCGGTATCAAGATCACTCCTGCTGACCTGTCCCTGGCGCGCACCGACCTGGTCTCGACCGTGGGCAACTCCAAGGCGCTCAGCGACTTCCCGAAGTCGTACCAGGACTTCCTGGTAAGGAGCACAGCCGAGTACACCGCCCTGGAGGGATCCCTGGCGAACGTCCCGGTGACCCAGGCGGCCGTGGACAAGTACTACGCAGCCCATCGGGCTGAGCTCACCAACCTGTGCGTCTCGCTCATCGTGCTGCCCACCAAGGCCAAAGCCACCAAGGTGGAGGCGTCGCTGCACAAGGGGGGCAATTTCGCTGCGCTGGCGCAGGCGGACTCGCAGAATGCGTCCACCGGGGCCAAGGGGGGAGCGGTCGGGTGCAGCATCCCTCAAGCCTTCGTCCAGGCTTACGGCCCCACGGTGGGCAAGCAGGTGCAGAGCCTGGGCGTGGGCAAGTACGGGCCGGCGGTGAAGGTGAGCACCTCCAGTCATGCCACGGCGTACGTGGTGGCCAGCGTCACCTCGAAGACCCCTCTCACGGAGACCAAGGCGACCCCGATCATCCTGGGCTTGCAGCTCAACCCGGTGATGACCAAGCTCAACTCCTACCTGGCCAAGATGGGGAAGGCCGCCAAGATCAGCGTCGATCCCAGCTATGGCCGCTTCACCCTCAAGAACGGGAGCCCCGACGTGCTGGCGCCGACCAAGCCGCCCGCCTCTGACCTGGTGCTCCCCACCGGCACGACCACTACGACGAGCGGGTCGGGCTGAGCCGCACGCCCGCCCCAGCGGCGCCACGGGTGGTGGTGGTGGGGTTGGGCCCGGCGGGGCCCGAGCTGCTCACCCTCCCGGCGACCGAGGCCTTGGCGCGCTGTGACTTCGTGAGGACCCGGCGCCACCCAGCTGCTGGCGTCCTGGCGCCGGACGTGGCCAGCTTCGACCACCTCTACGAGTCGGCCCCGAGCATGGAGGACGTCTACGCGGGGATCGTGGAGGCCCTCGTGGACGCAGCCGCGCGCCACGGCGAGGTCGTCTACGCGGTGCCGGGCTCTCCTCTCGTGCTCGAGCGCTCCGTCTCCCTGCTGCGTGCTGACGACCGGGTGGAGGTGTCGGTGGTGGCCGGGATGTCCTTCCTTGACCTGGCCTGGGCCCGGCTCGCGGTGGACCCGGTGGCAGCCGGGGTGCGCCTGGTGGACGGGGAGGCATTCGGCGTGGATGCGGCCGGCGAGCGGGGGCCGTTGCTCGTGGCCCAGTGCTGGTCCCGGGAGGTGCTGTCGGGGATCAAGCTGGCTGTCGAGTCGCCCCCACTTGGCCCGGTCACGGTGCTGCGGCACCTGGGCCTGCCCGACGAGGCGGTCTTCGAGCTGCGCTGGGCCGACCTGGACCGGGCAGTGGAGCCCGACCACCTGACGTCGTTGTGGATCCCCGCCCTGGCGGCCCCGGTTGGGGTCGAGCTGGCGCGCCTGGTCGAGCTGGTCCGCACCCTGCGCCAGCGCTGCCCGTGGGATCGCGAGCAGACCCATGCCTCCCTCGGCAAGCACCTGATCGAGGAGGCCTACGAGGTGGTGGAAGCGATAGACGGCCTGGCGGGTGGGGAGGGCTTCGAGCATCTCGAGGAAGAATTGGGCGATCTGCTGGTCCAGGTCTGCTTCCACTCGACCCTCGCTGCCGAGCAGGGCCAGTTCAACTTGGCGGACGTGGCCTCGGGAGTGCACGACAAGCTGGTGGGGCGCCACCCCCACGTCTTCGGCTCGGTCACCGCGGACAGCGCTTCGCAGGTGGCGTCCAACTGGGAGCAGATCAAGCAGGTCGAGAAAGGCCGGGCGAGCGTGATGGACGGGATCCCAGCGGCCCTACCCGCCCTGCTGGCCGCCGACAAGGTCCTGGGCAAGGCGGCGGCGGTGGGCGCGGACGGCGGGGGCGCGGACGGCGGGGGAGCGAGCGGTGTGGGGGCCGGCGGCGGGGGAGCGAGCGAGGCCCTGGCCGCCCTGCGAGCCGCCGTGGCCGACCTGGGATCCGGCTCAGGCGTGCTGTCTCCTCGAACTGGGGTAGTTGAACCGCGTTATACGCGGTTCAAC
>JBOGGU010000034.1:0-9765 GCA_050744085.1 Acidimicrobiales bacterium | reverse complement strand
GGGCTTGGCGGCGGGGGCGGTCGGCTCGGCGGCGGGGGCGGTCGGCTCGGCGGCGGGGGCGGTCGGCTCGGCGGGGGCGGGCTGGGATGTGACCGCGGGCTCGGCCTGCTGGGTGGGTGCGGACTGGGTGGCCCCAGCGGGGGCAGTCGGCTGAGGGTGCGCCGGATGGGCCATCAGTGGCTCGGCTTCCACCTGGAACGGCACGATCGTGGCGTTGGCGTGGGGCAGGCGGCTGATCTCGCCAGCCATGTGGTCGGCGGTGCGATCATGCAGCAGCCGGCTCCATGCACGGGCGTATGCCCGGCGGGGCAGCAGCACGCTGACCTCGGTTCCCCCCTCGGCGACAGTCTCGGCCACCAGCTCTAGGGCGTCACGCAGGAGACGCCGGTCGGGGCAGTCCCGTAGGTCGAGGGTGATCTCCTCCGGCACTGCGAGGTGCTCCCAGGTTGCCTTCAGCTCCTTGGCCACCAGGTCGTCGAGGACGAAGTGGACCGCCCGGATTTCGTCCGGTCGCAGGGCTCGGGCGTACTGGATGGCCCTTGCAGCCGCCAGGTCGAGGCGATCGATGAACACGAACACGACCAGGTGGTCCAGCGCCGGAGCCTCGGCGGCCCTCTCTGCTCCGCGTTCCAGCAGGTCCGCCTCACGGCGGTACTGGCGGTTGAGCCGGATCAGGATCCACAGCAGGATCGGGAACGCAACCACCACAACGAAGGCTCCCTCGGTGAACTTGGTGACCGCGAAGATCAGGACCACCACACCGGACACGACGGCTGCGAGCCCGTTGACACACAGCTTCAGCCGCCAATGGGCTTCCCGGTGCCGCAAGTGGTACCTGGACATGCCCGCACCGGCCATGGTGAACCCGGTGAACACCCCGATTGCATACATGGCGATCAGCGCGGTGACGTTGGAGTTCGTCGCCACCAGCAGGGCGATCCCCACTACGGCCAGCACGATGATGCCGGTGGAGAACACCAGCCGGTGGCCGCGTTTGGTCAGCTGGCGGGGAAGGAAGGAGTCTCCGGCCACGAAGTTGGCCAAATAGGGGAAGCCGTTGAAGCTGGTGTTGGCCCCGGTCCACAGGATCATGACGGTGGCGAGCTGGAAGAGATAGTAGGGCACGACCCCGGCCCCCCCGCCGAAGACCTCCTTGGCCTCCTGGGATATGACCGTGGGGACACCACTGACGAAGGGGATGGCATGGGTGAGATGGGCCAGGATGGACACACCAAGCACCATCGTTCCGAGCGTGCAGCTCATCATGACCAACACCTTGCGGGCGTTGATGCCCTCGGGCGGGCGGAACGCGCTCACGCCGTCTGAGATCGCTTCGAGGCCGGTGAGCGCCGAGCCCCCGCTGGCGTAAGCCTTGAGGATGTAGAAGAGGCCGGCACCCTCGAAGATGCCCGTCCCGGAGTGGTGCCCCGGTAGCAGTGCCACGGCTCCATGGACATGGATCGGCAACGTGGGGAGGTCTCCCATGGCGGCCCTGACCAAGCCGATGACGATGACCGCGCTCAGGGCTGTGACAAAGAAGTAGGTGGGGAAGGCGAAGGCTTTGCTCGCCTCCTTGATGCCCCGAAGGTTCCCGTAGGTCAGCAGGGCCACCACCACCACGCTGATCACAGTCTGATAGGCCAGGAGGGTGCCGGGGAACACCGATACCAGCGCGGCGGTCCCCGCAGCGGTCTGGACGGCTACCGTCAAGGTGTAGTCGATGAGCAGCGCCACCGCGGAGACCTGGGCCACGTTGGGCCCCAAGTTCTCCCGGGCCACCACATAGGAGCCCCCCGCCTTGGTGTATACCTGCACCACCTCCCGGTAGGACAGGGTCACCAGGATCAGCACCGCGATGATGACCGCCGTGATCGGCAGCACCAGGCTGAAGGCCGCCACGCCCACCACTGGGACCAGGATCGTCAGGATCTGCTCGGATGCGTAGGCCGAGGACGAGATGCAGTCGGGGGCCAGGACCCCCATCGCGGCGAAGTTGCCCAGCCGCTCGGTGCTCAGCCGCGAACTGTTGATCGGAGGGCCCAGCAGCTTGTTCTTCACCCGGTAGCCGAGGGTCTCGGGGAGGTCCAGAGACTCTGGGGTCGGCAGCGGGCCCGGTTGCTTGCTCACCGGGACAGTAAAACACCATTAGGGCCCCTGGGAGAACTACCTGAGCGGCCGCAACGGCATATTGCCTGGTCGGGGCTAGAATATCTCTGCCTCGCCGCTCAGGTAGCTCTCCCTTGGGCCCGACGCGAGTTGTGCCGAACCAGCCGGAGCGTGTTCGATGGTGGGCGTGCGCGTGATCGTCGTTGGTTGTGGCCGGGTTGGCTCAGAGCTGGCGGTCAACCTTGTCAAGGCAGGCCACGAGACAGTGATCATGGACAAGGTCTCCTCAGCCTTCCGGCGCCTCCCGCCGGAGTGGTCGGGGCGCAAGGTCGTGGGCTTCGGGTTCGACCGGGACCACCTCCAAGACGCGGGGATCGACGGTGCCGGCGCCCTGGCGGCGGTAACCAGCGGGGACAACACCAACATCCTCACTGCCCGCATAGCAAAGGAGCGCTACCTGATCCCCCACGTGGTCGCACGCATCTACGACCCCCGCCGGGCACAGATCTACCGGCGACTCGGCATCGACACAGTGGCCAGCGTGACCTGGTCCGTCGACCAGGCGATACGCCGCCTGTTCCCCGAGACTGCCTGGCACGACTGGAGCGACGCTTCAGGGAGGTTGTTGCTGGTGGAGCGGGGCCTGCCCGAAGCTTGGGCAGGTGAGCGCCTGGACCGCCTGGGGGCTCGCGGGAAGCATCGCCTCGTGGCCGTGGAGCGAAACGCCGAGCCACTCCTGCCAAGCCCTGACCTCTTGGGCCAGGAGGGCGACCACCTCCACGTAGCGGTGATGCGCGACGCCCTCGACCAGCTCGACCAACTCCTCGCCAAGGGACCGGAGCCACAGTGAGGGTGGTCATCGCTGGCGCGGGCAACGTGGGGGTCTTCTTGGCCCAGGACCTCGTCGCAGCGGGCCACGAGGTACTGGTGGTGGAGAAGGACCCCGAGGTGGTCGCAAGGCTGCTGGCGAGCGAGACCCAGCACGGCGACACAGAGCGGAGCTCCGCGGCCTCCGGAGGTGGCGCCCTCCCAGACAGCAAGGTGAGCCTGGGTGTGGAGTGGCTGTTGGGCGACGCCTGCGACATGAGGGTCCTTCAAACAGCCAAGCTGGAGACTGCAGAGGTCATGGTGGCGGCCACCGGCGACGACGAGGACAACCTCGTGGTCTCCCTGCTGGCCAAGCAGGAGTTCGCAGTGCCGCGGGTGGTTGGCCGGGTCAACCACCCCAAGAACCACTGGCTCTTCAAGCCGACCTGGGGGGTCGACGTATCGGTGTCCACCCCGCACTTGCTCTCGGCCCTGGTCCAGGAGGCAGTCTCGGTGGGCTCACTGGTCCGGCTCCTTACGCTGGAAGGCGGTGGCGCACGGCTCGTCGAGGTAACCCTGGCCGAGGGCTCCCCAGTCGCTGGCCTCACCATCCGCACCCTGGGCTTACCCCGAGATGCCACCATCGTCGCGGTGGTGCGCAACAATCACGTGGTAGTCCCGCGGGGCGACACTGCGCTCACCACGGGGGACGAGGTGCTGGCGCTGGTAACGCCGGATTCGGAGGACAAGGTCCGGAATGTCCTGCTCGGATCCCCCCAAGGCCCACCGCAAACAGGGGCCTGAGATCAGTCGCCGTCGGGTATGGCCCTGGGGCACTTGAGGGTCATGCGGACCGTCGTGCCGGGGGCGCCGTGCTCCCAGTGGGCCTCGTCCACCAGCGCCCGGATCAGGCTGACGCCCAAGCCTCCAGAGCCGTTCCAGGTCCCGAGCTCGCCATCGTAGCCCTGGCCTCGGTCGGTGACCGTAACCGCCAGGAGCTCCTCGTCCTCTGTCCACGACAGCACAACCCTCGGCTCCTCCTCGTCTGGGTCGTAGGACGCGATGGCATTGGCACAAGCCTCCGAGACGGCCAGCTTGAGGTCGTCAAGGCGGTCCGCCGATAACTCCCGTCTGGCCGCGGCGAGACACCCCACCACAAGGCGAGCCGTGGCCACCATCGAGGCATCAGCCGGGATATCCAGCGCCACGCTCGCCGGCCCGTGGTGATCGGCGCCCAGGAGCGCTGCCGACGGGCGCCGGCCCTGGGTCACGACGCCGCCACCATTGCGGCGGTGGCTGCCCCCACCGTGTCGTGGATCGAGAAGATCGCCCTAAGCCCAGTGATCTCGAACACCTTCAGCAGGCGTTGCTGGGTGCACACCAGGGCGAGCTCGCCGCCATGGGTGCGGACCCGCTTGAGGCCGCCCACGAGGACGCCTATGCCTGTCGAGTCGAGGAACTCGACGCCCTCGAGGTCGACCACTATCCGATTGGTCCCCCCGCCCACCAGCTCGACCAAGCTCTCCCGGAGGCGGGGGGCCGTGTACACGTCCACCTCCCCCCGCACCGCAAGGACCGCGCAGGGCGCCGCGCTGTCGACAATGTCGATCTCGATGTCCATGGGGTGGGTCTACTGGCTCCGGCGGGTCCTGAGCACCAGGCGTATTGCCAGGGCAGCCACAACCAGGAAAATCATGCCCAGGGCCACAGTGCCCAGCATGCGCGCACGGGAGCCAGACGACGCCGTAGACCCAGGCCCAGGCTCACGCACAGGGCCTGCGGCCACCTTGCCTCCGCTGGCATAGGGCAGGGTCTCGGAGAAGCCGCCCTGGGAGGGCGCCCCAGTGGCCGACGGATCAGACTTGCTGGCGGTCGGATGCGAGGTCGGGGCGGCTTTGGGTATCCCGGCTGCGGCAATGTCGGCCTGGTACTGGGCGGCCAGGGCGGCCTGGGTGATGCCAGGCCTGCTCGGGGCAGTGGGGATCGTGGTCTGCCCCGCCCCGCCCCCGGGCGTGGGAGAGCCGGTCTTGGCGGAGCCGGTCTTGGCCGAGCCCGTCTTGGCGGAGCCGGTCTTGACCGAGCCGGTCTTGGCAGTGCCGGTCTTGGCGGCTGGCCCTGCCGGGGCGCCTCCGATCGTGACCGGCCCGGCGCTGGACGAGGGTGATAGGACGCTCTGGCCGGGTGTATCACCGGCTCGCAACGCCACCACCGAGTAGGTGTAGCTGACACCCGGCTTGGCCGTGGTGTCCACGTACTTGGTGTTCGTGGCGGTACCTATCTCGCCAGGATTCCCCGATCCCTGCGAGCGCAGCACCACATAGCCCAGGATGTCCGGCTCCGGGTTGGGGTTCCAGGACACCGAGACGCCCTGCGCCGACGAGGCTGCCGGCGCTGCGCTGACCCCCGAAGGTGCAACAGGAGGGACGCTCTCGGCAAAGGATCCGTTGGCGCCTGCGGTGCCCGTGCTGGTCTGATTAAGCAGCGTGGTATCGGTCTCCGTTGCGGTGACCGTGACCTGGTAGGTCCCGTTGTAGGCGAGCGGGGTCGGGGGGGTACCGGCAAAGCTCCAGTTCGAGCCGCTGGTCGGGGCTTGGGGAGTGATGTCGAAGGTGGCCCCTGGGTGGCCGGCAGAGGAGCTGACAGTCACCTTCACGGAGCTGATGACACCCCTGCCCCCCTGGTTGCCTGGGACAGCATCCCCGGCGATCCGTGGGCTCGAGGTGTTGAACGCCTGTGCCCCGGACGTGGACGGAGACGAGAGGGTGACGCTAGGCGCGGGCTTGCCGCCAAGCAGGCTTCCGAGGCCAGACCCGGACTGGGCGGCTGCGGGGGGAGAAAGGGCCAGCTCCACGGGAGCGCCCGCCAGGACGACCGCAGCCGCACCGAGGGCAGCGGGGGCCGCCAACCGCTGCACCCGCCCCCAGCGTTTGTGTCGGAGCCGCCCCTGGGCCATCAGGCCGCCGCGTTGGCGGCTGGCGCACTCCCCGAGAGCGGCTTCGGCGAGGACATGACTGCGTGGACGACCAGCCGGTGGGTGGCGAAATACTTCGGCGTGCAGGTGGTGAGGGTCAAGGTGTACTTGCCGGGGGTATTGGCGACCACGGCGGTGTCGTTGGGCAAGACCGTGAGCGGTGGGCCGGACACCTTGTAGGTGCAGGAACCGATCGGCGTGTCCAGCTCGACGGTGTCACCCTTGACCAGCTGGTCCAGGTTGGCGAAGGGCTTGCCGTAGGTGGTGCGGTGCCCGGCTATGGCCACATTGCCGACCGTGCACGGCAGCGGCGTGCTGGGGTAGTGACCGGCCCCAGCTTGGAGGGCGGACTCCGTGGTGCCCTGGACCACCACCACGTCCACCTTGATGGCCGGGATCTTGATCCTGGTGAGGCTCTGGCCGATCCCGACGTCCCCGTTGAGGTACTCGTTGCGGATCGCGGCGCTGTTGAGCTGCTTGGACAGGTGCCCCTCGTTGGTCCCCTGGGCCACGTTGGTTATCAGCGGGAAGGCGATGAGCCCGATCGCTGCCAGCAGCAGCGCTCCCGAGAGCCCAGAAAGACCAAGCCTGGCTGCGCGGTGTTCGCGCAGCCAGGCCATGGTCGAACTCATGAGGCACACCTAGCGGTGGAAGACTCCATGCTTCGAAGTCTACCCCCGATTAGCGGACCCGGGACTTCAGGGCAAGCCTGCCGACCACTCCTGCCAGGGCCAGGAAGCCCAAGCCGGCGAAGGGCATCCAGGGAGGCTCACCAGTGAAGGGGAGCACCCCGTGATGGCCGCTGGCGCTGGTGGGTGGCCCCGAGCTTGTGGTGGAGGTGGTGGCCGCCGTGCCCCCGATCGAGGCAGTGGAGCTGGCCAGGGTGAGGTCGATACCACCCCCACCGTTGGTGGCGCCCGAGCCACCACCGAGGATGCCGCCACCGGCGCCGCCGGAGCCGAGGAGGCTGGTAAGCCCACCCCCGCCGCCCAGGATGCCCCCGAGGAGGCCGGAGCCCCCGCTGCCGAGGATGCTGGTGAGGCCACCCACGCCCCCGAGGCCGCCAGTGAGGCCACCGAGACCGGCTGAGGTGGAGTCAGACGGGGTTACCGCAGCACCGCTGAGGATGCTACCGAGGCCCCCGGCACCGGAGCCAGTGCCGCCGTTGCTGGAGCCGCCGAAGAGGCCCTGCAGGAGGTCGATCCGGACCCCGACAGCCGTCGCGGTGACCGACCCGTTGGCGTTGTGGGTGACGCTGCCGGAGGACGGGTCGATGGAGATGGCGAGGGGGGTGCCCTGGAGCAGGTTGATCGGCTGGTCACCCAGCGAGAGCGTGATCGGGCTGCCGCCGGCGATGGAGATGGTCACGATGGCCGGGTTGACCGACGGGGTGGCCTTGCCAGTGGACTTGTTGAAGGTTGCCAGCGCACCCGAGGACCCCACGCTGATCTTGATGAGGGGAGCCCCACCGAGGACGGTCAGCAGGCTGATGGTGGCGCCGGTAGCAGTGTCGGCCGCGCCGGCAGAGCCGCTCGAGGTGGTCAGCGAGGCGGTGGTGGCACCTGCGGTGACGCCCAGGGTCTGCTCGGTGTTCTGCAGGAGCTGGTTGAGGATCGTACCGAGCGAAGCTCCGCCGGCAGGCAGGCCGTTGAGGAGCTGGGTGATGCTGGTCCCGGTGCCGGCGCCATTGGTGCCGCCGCCGACCGTGCCACCGAGGAGGCCGCTGAGCAGGCCGTTGCCGGTGAGTCCGCTGAGGAGGCCGCCACTGCCGCCTCCGGTGAGGCCGCTGGTGAGGCCTCCGAGGCCGCTGCCGCCTGAGGCCGTGGTGGTGGTGGTGGCCTGAGCTGTCTTGTCAGCGCCGCCCAGCACGCCGCCCAAGCCGCTGGTGAGGCCACCGGCGGTGGTGCCGCTGCCGCCGCCCAGGCTCAGGAGGCTCTTCAGGCCGGTCAGCAGGGAGGAGGCTGTGCTGCTGCCGGGGAGGACGTTGGTGGAGTTGAGCAGGCCGCCCAGGCTCACTGAGATGCCCGCAGCGGTGCCCGTGCCGTCGGCCGTGGGCTCGGTGGTGGTGGACGCCTTGACGTTCGACGAGCAGCCGATCCCCAAGCTGAGCAGGGGGAACGCCTGCCCGACCGCGGGGAGCGAGCCGGTGCCGCATAGCTGCGGCTTGCTCTGGGACTGGTTGTCCCCGGTCACCGAAGCCGTCTGCTTGGCGACGTCGCCCAACAGGCTCAAGCTCCCGGCCCCGAGGGCCTGGGCCATTGGGCTGGAGTCGCCCTTGACCGAGCTGACCCCCGCAGCCAGGGAGTTGCTCCCGATGCTGAGGGTCAAGGCCGTCCCGGAAGCCGCACCGGAGAAGCTCCCGGGGGTGCTGGCGCCTGCGGGTGCCGCTATGGCCACGGCGACCGCGGTCGCCATGACCGCCACTGCGCCTGGCCGAATAAAACGTGCTCGCATGAGTTGCCCCTGTCGTCCTGTTGGTCGATTACACATATGGCTGGCGGTACCGTAGCAGACAACGGCCCGCTTGTGTCAAATAGTCCCGATTCGTCCCGTTCTGTCCTCCACAGAACCCCATCGCGGCGGGTCCCGTGCACTCTGCTGACGCAGCCCAGCGCCCTATGTCACTAGCTAACCGACCCCGGCTTGCGTCGGGACCCGTGCACACGCTACCCGATCGGGGACAAACTAACCATTCCGGGCGCTGAGCCTGGCCTGAGCTGGCGAACGGGCTCCCCAGGAGGTGCGGCACTAGGATCTTGGCCCTAGGATCTAGGTCATGGAGGCAGCCTTCTTCGACCTGGACAAGACAGTGATCGCCAAGGCCTCCATGCTGGCGTTCGGCAAGCCCTTCTACCGCGAGGGCATGATCTCCAAGGCCACCGCGCTGCGGGCCTTGTACGGACAGCTCATCTACCTGCACCTGGGCGCCGACGAGCAGCGTTTGGCACGTATCCGCGAATCCGTGCTCACCCTGTGCCGGGGCTGGGACCAGGCGAGCGTGGCCCGCATCGTCGCAGAGACACTGGAGGAGGTCGTCGAGCCGATCATCTTCGCCGAGGCTGCCGAGCTGATCGTCGCCCACCACGAGGCTGGGCGGGAGGTCTACATAGTCTCTGCCGCGCCAGAGGAGGTCGTGCTGCCCCTGTGCCGCTACCTGGGCGCCGACGCGGCAATCGCCTCCATACCTCGGATCGACGACGCCGGTCGGTACACGGGGGAGATGGAGTTCTACGCGTACGGCCCCTACAAGGCAGAGGCCATCACCTCGCTCGCCGCCGAGCGAGGCATCGACCTCGAAGGCTCCTACGCCTACTCCGACTCCTACACCGACGTCCCGATGCTCGAGGTGGTGGGCCACGCGGTGGCGGTCAACCCCGACAGGGTCCTGCTCAAACTGGCACGCGACCGAGGATGGGACGTGCGCCAGTTCGTACGGCCGGTCCGCCTGCACCCCCGCTTGATGTCCTCGCTCGGAGACACCGTGTCAGGGCTGTCGAAGTCGGGGCTGTCGAAGATGGCACGGCCCGGACCGGCTCGCTGGCAGGCCGCGGCGGCCGGGGCAGCGGTCCTCGGCGCCGGCGCACTGATCCTGGGACTGCGACATGGTAGCGGTGGCGGCCCGAGCACGCCTGGGCCCGAACTCAGCTGGAGCGAAGCTTCTTGGCTGCCACCGCTGCGGCTCCAAGGACAACGACTGCGCCAAGCACGATCAGCTTCTTCATAGGCGCTGATACTAGCGCCCGGACGCGGTCCACGCTAATGGGGACCGATCAACCTCGTGAGCCAAATGAGGGAGGCTGGTCACCGAGCCGCCAGCTGGTGAGCACTTTGCAGCGCAGGGCGTTCAGCCCTAGGACTAGATCGTGCCCCAGTTGGTCGGT
>JBOGGU010000033.1:0-7613 GCA_050744085.1 Acidimicrobiales bacterium | reverse complement strand
GTGATCCACTTCGGCCACCGCAGCACCGAGCTGCAGGTGGCCGACCCCCCCGTGGGCATCCTGATCCTCCTGGCCATGTCGTCGGTCGCGGTGTACGGGGTGATGCTGGCGGGCTGGTCGTCAGGGTCGAAGTACCCGCTGCTCGGCGGGGTGCGCGCCTCGGCGCAGATGATCTCCTACGAGGCTGCACTCGGCATGACCATCACCATGGTCGTCCTCCTGGCCGGCACGCTGTCGACCCGGGGCATCGTCGACGCCCAGTCCCACACGTTCTTCGTGAGCTGGAACGTCATCCGCACGGGGATCGTGCCGTTCTTCCTCTTCATGATCGCGATCACCGCCGAGCTCAACCGGCCGCCGTTCGACCTGGTCGAGGCCGAGCAGGAGCTGGTGGCCGGGTACCAGACCGAGTACTCGTCGATCCGCTTCGCCATCTTCTACCTGGCCGAGTACATGAACGTCATCACCATCTCGGCCCTCGCCATCACCCTGTTCCTGGGCGGACCGGCCGGCCCCCACATCAGCTTCCTCTCCGGCATCTGGCCGACGGTCTGGTTCCTCGTGAAGCTGCTGGCCTTCCTCTTCGGGTTCGTCTGGTTGCGGGCCACCCTGCCCCGGCTCCGCTACGACCAGCTCATGGATCTCGGCTGGAAGGCCCTCATCCCGCTCTCGCTGTTCTGGCTGCTGCTGATCGGGGCCCTGCGGGTGGGTCGTGACGCCGGGTGGAACACGGTCCTGGTGTTTGTCGGCGCGGTGGTCATCGGGTTCATCTGCTGGACGACGTTGGGGGCGGCGCTGCGGCTCGGTACCCGAACCGCCGAAGCCGCCCGAACCGAGGAGGCGAACGCCTGATGGGTGTGACCGACGGTTTCAAGGTGACGCTCGGCCAGATCGGCCATACGGTCACCTCGCCGTACCCGGACGTGAAGCGCCCGAAGCCCGTCCGTTTCCACGGCCGCCACGTGCTGGGCCGGTACGAGGACGGTATGGAGAAGTGCATCGGCTGCGAGCTGTGCGCTGGCGTGTGCCCGGCCCGGTGCATCTACGTGCGGGGCGCCGACAACCCTCGCGACGCGCCGGTTTCGCCGGGCGAGCGCTACGGCTTCATCTACGAGATCAACTACCTCCGATGCATCCATTGCGACCTCTGCGTCGAGGCGTGCCCCACCGAGGCGATCACCGAATCGAAGGTGTTCGAGTTCTCGTTCACCAACCGCCAGGACGCCATCTACACCAAGGAGGAGCTGGTCGTCGACGACGACGGCCTCCCCCAGAAGCTCCCGTGGGAGGACTGGCGACCGGGCGACGAGCAGAACACCTCGGCCTGGGTGCGGGCCACCGCACCGTCGGGCTCCGCCCAATACGAGGGCAAGGTCGCCTGGTCGGGCGAACTCGGCTTCGGCGTGCGCCCCCCTGAGCAGGGCCAGTCGGCCGGGCCGGGCGAGGCAGGCAAGTAGTGGACTGGGTCGTGTTCGTGGTGGCCGGCCTGGCCACGCTGTGCGGGGCGCTCGGCGTGGTGCTGTCCAAGAACCCGGTCCATTCCGCGCTGAGCCTGGTGCTCACCCTGTTCGCGGTGGCCGTGCTCTTCGTGGCCCAGCAGGCCGACTTCCTGGCCGCCGTGCAGGTGATCGTCTACGCCGGCGCAATCGTGGTGCTCTTCCTGTTCGTCATCATGCTGCTGGGGGTCGACCAGTCGGAAGACATCCGGCGAGAGCCGCTCGTCGCCCAACGCCCGCTGGCGTTCGCTGTGACGTTGCTGGTGCTGCTCGAAGTGCTCCTGCTGGCCCGTGAGAGCTGGGGGACCGGGGCGCCGTCGGTGGTCGGGCCG
The DNA here is from genome assembly GCA_050744085.1 of Acidimicrobiales bacterium. GTDB lineage: Bacteria > Actinomycetota > Acidimicrobiia > Acidimicrobiales > JAJPHD01 > JAVKSL01. The sequence continues at coordinate 5,785 of JBOGGU010000033.1, read as the reverse complement.
GCCAGCGGGGCGGGATCGAACATCGAAAAGCTGGCGACGGCCTTGTTCACGCGGTACCTGCTGCCCTTCGAGGTCACGTCGGTGCTGCTGGTCGTGGCCGTGGTCGGGGCGGTGGTCCTGGCCCGGCGGACGCCCATGAGCGGGATGCGCAGCGAGCAGGAGGCCCCCCTCCCCTCCGATGCTGTGGTCGCGGCGGCGGAGGCCCCGAGCCAGGAGGTCACCACACCGTGAGTGTTCCCGGGGCCTGGTACCTGGGCCTGGCCGCGGTGCTTTTTTCGGTCGGCGCGCTCGGCCTGCTCGTGCGCCGCAACGTGCTGGTCATGTTCATGTGCGTGGAGCTGATGCTCAACGCAGCCAACCTCACCTTCGTCACCTTCGCCCGGATGCTCGACGACATCGGGGGCCAGGCCCTGGTCTTCTTCGTGCTGGTGGTCGCTGCCGCCGAGGTGGTAGTGGGGCTCGGGATCATCGTGGCCATCTACCGCCGGCGAGCCGGCGCCACAGCCGACGACCTCCACGTGCTCAAGGGCTAGGGGGTCTCTCCTGTGCTGCTCGACGCCACCTTCCTCATCGTGGTGCTCCCGCTGGCGGGCTTCTTCGCCCTGCTCATAGCGGGCAAGCGGCTGGGCAACCCGTGGGCCGGCTGGCTGGCGACCGGCATGGTCAGCTTGTCCTTCGTGGCCGCGCTGGTCACGTTCATCGGCCTGGCCCTGCGCTCGCCTGGGCATCGAGTCTTCGTCCAGACCCTTTTCGATTGGCTTCCAGTCGGGGGGTTCAACGCCAATGTGGCGCTGCGGGTGGACCCGCTCTCGATGGTGATGGCCCTGTTCGTGACTGGGGTCAGCGCCATCATCCACCTGTACTCGATCGGTTACATGGAGCACGACGAGGGGTTCTCCAAGTTCTTCGTCTACCTCAACCTCTTCGTGTTCTCCATGCTGATCCTGGTGATGTCGAACAACTTCGTGCTCACCTTCGTCGGTTGGGAGGGCGTGGGTGCCTGCTCGTACTGGCTGATCGCCTTCTGGTTCGACAAGGACTCCGCCGCCAGCGCCGGCAAGAAGGCGTTCGTCTACAACCGGGTGGGCGACCTCGGCTTCGTCGTCGCCATGGCCTTCTTGTTCGCTTCCACCGGGACGCTCACCTACGGGGGGGTGTTCGGGGCGGCTGCCAGCGGGGGGATATCGGGGACCACGGCCACCGCGGTGGCGCTGCTGTTGTTCCTGGGGGCGGTGGGCAAGTCCGCCCAGATCCCCCTGTACCCCTGGCTGCTCGACGCCATGGAGGGCCCGACACCCGTCTCTGCGCTGATCCACGCCGCCACCATGGTGACGGCAGGGGTCTACCTCATGGTCAGGATCGCCCCCATCCTGGCGCTCACCCCGGTGACGATGACGGTCATCGCCGCCTTCGGGGTGGCCACCGCCTTGGTGGCCGCGCTCGCTGCCTGTGCCCAGTCCGACATCAAGAAAGTCCTCGCCTTCTCCACGGTATCCCAGCTCGGGTACATGTTCCTGGCAGTGGGCTCGGGGGCGTACGGGGCGGCGATCTTCTTGATGGTCACCCACGCCTTCTACAAGGCCCTCCTTTTCCTGGGAGCGGGTTCGGTGATCCACGGCATGGGTGACGAGCAGGACCTCAAACGCATGGGCGGGCTCCGCAAGCTCATGCCGGTGACCGCGGGGACATTCTTCGTGGCCTGGTTCGCCATTGCCGGGGTGCCGCCGTTCTCCGGCTTCTGGTCCAAGGGCTCGGTGCTCACCGGCGCTTTCGCCAACAGCCACGCCATGTGGGTCGTGGGCGAGCTGACAGTGATCCTGACCGCCTACTACATCGGCCGGGAGCTCTTCCTGTGCTTCTACGGGGAGGAGCGCTGGCGCCGGATCGCCGACCTGGCGACTGGCGGCCTGGGCGGTCCGGGAGCGGCCGCGGCCTGGGCAGGGTCGGCCGGGGCTGGGTCGGCCGGGGCCGGGCACGGAGTGGTGGCGGCCGGCGGGGGCGGCGCGGCTGGCGGGCACGGTGCCTGGAGCGGACCGCACGAGTCCCGGCCGGTGATGCTGGTGCCACTGGTGGTGCTGGCGGTGGCGTCGTTCGTAGCCGGGCTGCTAGACCTGCCCATCCACCCGACCTGGCCGTTCCTCGACCGCTGGCTGGCACCCGTGGTTGGCGTCTTTGCGCACCCGGGGCCGGCCGGGCTGGGCTTGGCCATCGGCCTGCCCTTGGTGGATGCCGTGATGGCGGTCTTGGGGGTCGTGATCGCCACGGCGCTGTGGCTGCGACGCTGGGACCGCCCCGCCCTGGAACCGGCCCTGCTGCGCAAGGGCTGGTACCTGGACGCGATCTACGAGGCCACGCTCGCCCGGCCAGGGTTCCGGGCGGCGGGGTTCACCGCCTTCGTGGTCGACAACCGCATCATCGACGGGGTGGTGAACGGGTCGGGGGGCCTGGTGAGGGCTGTGGGATCCAGGCTGCGCCGAGTCCAGACCGGCTACGTGCGCAACTACGCCCTGGGGCTGGCTGCGGGCGCGGTGGCCCTGATGGCCTGGGTGCTGTCCCGGGCCGGGGTCTGAGGGTCGGGGTCTGAGGGCCGTGCCCAACGCATCCGGGGTGCTCTCGGCCCACGACTACCTGCTCACCTCGGTCATCGGGCTTCCCGCCGTGGCCGCCCTGGTGGTGGCGGTGTTGCCGAACCGCGAGCGCCTGGTGCGAGCGGTCGGGGCGTTCACCGTCGTGGCCACCCTGGCGCTGGCTGTCGTCATCGGGATCGAGTTCAGCTCCGGCTTTCCGGGCTACCAGATGGTCGCCGACTACGCCTGGATACCCGCCTTCGGGATCTCCTTCCACTTGGGCGTGGACGGCATCTCGCTGTTCCTGGTCCTGCTGACCGGGGCACTGTTCCCGTTGGCGATGTTGGGCGGCCCGGTCAAGCGCAACCCCAAGTCTTACGTTGCGTGGATGCTGGTGCTGGAGGCGGCCTGCATGGGGAGCTTCCTGTCGCTCGACCTGTTCCTGTTCTTCGTGTTCTTCGAGCTGACGCTGGTCCCGATCTATTTCGTGATCGCAGGGTGGGGCTTCCAGAGGCGGGGCTACGCCGCGGTCAAGTTCTTCCTATATACCTTCTTGGGCTCGGCGTTCTTCTTCGTGGGGATGCTTGCGGTGGTGTTCATCCACGCCGCGCACTCGGGGCACGTGAGCTTCAACCTCTTGGCCCTGGAGTCCGATCCCGGGGTGCTGGGAGGCGCTGGGACCTGGTTGTTCCTCGCCTTCACCGCCGCGTTCGCGGTGAAGGCCCCGGTCTTCCCGCTCCACACCTGGTCACCAGACGCCTACGCCGAGGCGCCGACCGGTGGAGTGATAATCCTGGCCGCGGTGATGGCCAAGCTCGGGACCTACGGGATGATCCGCTTCGACTTCGGCCTGTTCCCCAAGGCGAGCGTCTACTTCGTGCCCCTGATGCTGACCCTGGCGGTGATCGGCATCCTCTACGGTGCGGTCGTCGCTTGTCGCCAGCCCGACCTGAAGCGCCTGGTCGCCTACTCGTCGCTGTCCCACATGGGCTTCATCGTCCTGGGCCTGTTCGCCCTCACTGCCCAGTCGATGACCGGCGGGGTGATCGAGATGCTCAACCACGGTCTGTACACGGGAGCCCTGTTCCTGCTCCTGGCGTTCATCTACAAGCGTTGGGGGACCTGGCAGGCCAACGAGCTGCGGGGTGCGCAGCGCGTCGCCCCCGTGCTGGCGGGCGCGTTCACCGTGGCAATGATGGCTGCCATCGGCCTGCCGGGGCTGAACGGCTTCGTCGGCGAGTTCCTCATCATCATCGGGACCTTCGTGACCCACCGTTGGTGGGCAGTGGTGGCCGCATCGGGCGCCATCATCGCGTCGATCTACATGCTCTGGGCCTTCCAGCAGGCATTCCACGGCAAGCCACGCGGGGTGGTGGCCCAGCCCGCGGGAGCCGCTGCCGGCCCGGGAGCGCTGCGGGGCATGGTCGGTGACCTGAGCACGGGGGAGCGAGCGCTGATCATCCCGCTGCTGGTGGTCGTCGCCTTCCTCGGGGTGTACCCAGCGCCGGTGCTCAACCGAATCGTTCCCTCGGTGAATGCCCTGATCTCCCACGTGGAGGCCAACAGCTCATACGTCCAGCCGGCGGTGGCGCGCCTGGGGCCGGCTGGGGTGGCGCACGCTGTGAGCTACCGGTCCAAGGGCAGCGGCGGATCGGCCGGGAGCTCGTCGAGCCCCACTGGGGCCGGCCGGTGATCTTCCCCCTGGCCTCCTCGATCGGGGTCCCGGTAACACCTCTCGGGCCGATCGTGCGCCCGCCGGTGGCCTACTCGGCGATCATGCCGGAGCTGATCCTGCTTGGGGGGGCGCTCGGCGTCCTCGTCCTGGCCTCGCTCACCTCTCGGCGCCTGCACACGATGGTGCACGCAGTGGCGACCATCGCTGTGGCGGGGGCGGCCATGGGCTGGACCATGATCGTGCTGTGGCCCCGGGTCACCGGCCACGGCCCCGGCCCCCACGGCCCCTATACCGCCCTGTCGGGGGTGGTCGCCGTGGACGGGTTCAGCCTCCTGGTGTTCGTGCTGGTCGAGGCGTCGATCATCTTGGGGGTGCTGGTCTGCGCGACCTGGCTGGAGCGCGAGGGCGCCGGCCTCCGGGCCAGGCCGGGCCCGGCTGGGCCGGAGCTCTACGTCCTGGCCATGTTCTCGGGTGCGGGGGCCATGCTGATGGCCACGGCCAACGACCTAATCCTCGTATTCCTCGGCCTGGAGATCCTGTCGATCCCCCTGTACATCCTGGCGGGGCTCAACGCCCGGAGGCAGGACTCGGGGGAGGCGGCGATGAAGTACTTCATACTCGGGGCGTTCTCCTCGGCCATCTTCATCTACGGAGTGGCGCTCACCTACGGGGCCACGGGGACCACCAACCTGGCCCACATAGCTGCCTTCCTGTCTGGCAATGTACTGTCCAACAACGGGCTCCTGCTCGCCGGGCTGGCGCTGCTTCTGGTGGGCTTCGGGTTCAAGGTCGCCGCAGTGCCATTCCACACCTGGACCCCTGACGTCTACCAGGGATCACCGTCCCCGGTCACGGGTTTTATGGCCGCTGTCGCCAAGGCGGGGGGTTTCGCCGCCCTCCTGCGGGTGTTCTTCTCCAGCTTTTCCAGCCTGCGCCTGGACTGGGCCCCAGCGATCTGGCTCCTGGCGGTGCTCACCCTGGTGGTGGGAGCGGTGCTGGCCGTGATGCAGTCCAACATCAAGCGGATGATGGCGTACTCGTCGATAAGCCACGCCGGGTTCGTGCTGGTGGGCCTCTACGCAGCCACGTCCCGGGGCATCTCGGGCTCGCTGTACTACCTGCTCGCCTATGCCTTCATGATCATCGGGACCTTTGCGGTGATCACGCTGGTAGGTGGGGTCGGCGACGGCAACCACAGGCTGGAGGCCTACCGGGGGCTGGCCAGGCGGAACCCGGCGCTTGCGCTGTGCATGACTGTGCTGTTGATCGCCCAAGCGGGGATCCCGTTCACCACCGGGTTCTTCGCCAAGTTCTACGTGATCGCCGCAGCAGTCGCCCAGCGCCAGTACGCGATCGCGGTGATAGCGATGGTCTCGGCGGTGATCGCGGCGTTCTTCTACCTGCGCGTGGTGGTCGTCATGTACACCCCGGCGGGTCGGGTCGGTGGTCCGGCTGGCGGTCGCCTGCAGCTGGCGATGGCGGGGGGTGGGTCGCCGCTCATCCGTGGAAGGGCGACCGCTGTCGTCGGAGCGTCGAGGCCGTC
>JBOGGU010000032.1:0-6371 GCA_050744085.1 Acidimicrobiales bacterium | reverse complement strand
GGCCGAGGCTGGCGGTGGCGCCGGGGCTGGCGGTGGGGCCGGGGCTGGCGGTGGGGCCGGGGCTGGCGGTGGGGCCGGGGCTGGCGGTGGGGCCGGGGCTGGCGGTGGGGCCGGCGAGCAGGCCGTTGGGGACCTTGCGGCTGCTCGGTCCTGACCACGACCCCGGTGCGGGCGGGCTGCGGAGAGCTGTCGATGCCTTCGACGGAGCCGTCGACGCCGCCTTCGACGAGCTGAGGGGGAGGCCAATTGCCGATCGGCTCTTCTACCTGGCCACGGCCGTCGGGGACCACAGCTTCGTCTGGCTGGTCATTGCCGGGGCCCGAGCTGCCTGCTCCCCCAGCTACCGGCCGGCGGCGGCCCGCCTAAGCCTGGCGCTGGCTTTCGAGTCGGCGCTGGTGAACGGGGCGATCAAGTCGGTTTTTCGTCGCCGCCGGCCAGCGCTGGACGGCAAGCACCCCCACTACATGCGCCAGCCCCGGACCAGCAGCTTCCCCAGTGGGCACGCCAGCTCGGCAGCGTGCGCCCTGGTCCTCCTGTCCGAGCGCGACCCGGCGTGGCCGGCCTACGCCGCAGTGGCGGCCGTGGTGGCCGCCAGCAGGCTGCACGTCCGGATCCACCATGGCTCCGACGTGGTCGGTGGGGTGGTGATCGGGACATTGCTCGGCCTGGCGGTCCGTCGGGTGTTCCCGTTGGCGTCCGACCCAAGTGGGCAGAGGGTGGTCGGCGGCTAGGTTGGGCGCCATATGACCACCTTCTCCCTGAACTGGGACTACCGCTGCCCTTACGCCCGCAACGCCAACGAGCACGTCGTCGCGGCCCTGCGAGGTGGCGCAGACTGGGAGGTCGAGTTCATCCCCTTCTCCCTGACCGCCGTCCACGTGGAGGAGGGCCAGCCAGACGTGTGGGACGACCCGGAAAAGGCGCCGGAGCTGCTCGCCCTGCAGGTCGGCATGGTGGTGCATGACTGGTTCCCGCAGAGCTTCTGGGACGTGCACCTCGGGATCTTTGCGGCCCGCCACGAGGAGGACCGGGACATCCGCGACGAGGAGGTCCTGCGCGACGTCCTCCGCCCGCACGGCCTGGGGGGACCGGTGTTCGCCATGATCTGCGAGCGCTGGCCGGTCGAGTCGCTCCGCAAGGCGCACGAGGCCCAGGTCGCCGATCACTTGACCTTCGGGGTACCGACCTTCGTGATGGGCGACGAGGCCGTGTTCGTTCGGCTGATGACCCGGCCGGAGGGCGACGCCGAGCTGGCCCGGGCCACCGTCGAGAAGGTGCTCGGCCTGCTGGAGCACTCCCCCGAGCTGAACGAGTACAAGCACACCACCGTCAAGCGCTAAGTCCCCGCTTGGGCCAACTTAATGCGCCTCTAGCTCAACGGCAGAGCAACGGACTCTTAATCCGCAGGTTCTCGGTTCGAATCCGAGGGGGCGCACGGAACAATAGCAGGTAGATACGCATTTTTGGGCTCTGTCAGCAGTCTACCGTTGGACCGTTTGGGACTAGCCGCAGCGGTAGACTCCGGTAGACTGTTGCGGTAGACTTCTGGACGTGGAGGAGTCGGCTCGCTTCGAGGCCAAGGTCGATCGAACTGGTGAGCACCACCTCTGGCTCGGGGCCAAGAAGGCCTCTGGAGTCGGGCAGGTGCGGGTCGAAGGGAAGCTGACGACCGCCAGTCGCTGGGCTTGGGAGCTGGCCAACGGGCCGCTGCCAAGTGACGCCCGGGTCCTGAGCTGTCCGGACGAACCAGCCTGCGTCCGGATCGAACATCTCCGGCTCGACGTTCCCCGGTCCACGTCCCCAAGACCCAATACCAGCCAGCGCGGGCGACAGGGCGGTGGTTCGCTTCGCGAGGTGCGGCCGGGGATCTGGGAGCTAGCTGTCAGCGCTGGTCGGTTCGCCGACGGCACGCCACGGAGACTGTTCAAGTCGGTGCACGCGAACGGGAAGCGTGAGGCTGTGGCCGAGCTGGCCGGCTTCGTGACCGAGGTGCAGCAGGCCCACCAGGCCGAGACCAAAGAGCTGCGCGACCTCACCGTCGACGAGGCGGTGGAGCGCTTCTTGGACGAGTACCTGCGGGTAGAGAAGGGTCGGGAGGAGAAGACCATCGCCGACTACCGCAAGCTGCACTCCAAGTGGTTCTCCCCCACCATCGGCACTCGTCGCCTACGTGACGTGGACGAGGCCACGATCGACCGGCTCTTCGGCGCCATGCGATCCGCGGGGCTCAGCCGGTCGCGGCTCAACCAGGGAAAGAGCCTGTACTCACCGCTGTTCCGCTGGGCCAAGCGCCGGGGCATCGTGGCCCGCAACCCGATGCTGGAGTTCCAGCTCCCCACCAGCCGCCAGGTGACCCACCAACGCACCCCCCCGGAGGTCGACCAGCTCTGCCTGCTCCTGCGGAGCGCCTTGGAGGTGGTCCCCGAGGTGGCGTCGGTGCTGGCCCTGGGCGCGGTCACCGGGATGCGCCGGGGGGAGCTGGTCGGGGTGCGCCGCTCCCGCGTCGGATGGGGCGACGGGCGAATCACCGTCGATGCTGCGGTCAGCGAGACCAAGCAGGTCAAGGGGACCAAGACCCGGATCGAACGCAGCTTCTTCGTCGACGACGACACGATGGCCATGCTGCGCCGGCACTGCGCCGAGATGGACGAGCGGGCAGCGTCGAGTGGCGCGGTCCTTGGCCCTGACGCCTTCGTGTTCAGCTTGGCACTCGACTGCTCGGTGCCGATGCCCCCGGACTTGGTCACTAAGCGGGTGGCGGTGCTGAAAGCACACCTCGGCATCGAGGACAAGCGCCCTGAGACGATCGCCTTGGAGGACGAGGCCCTGCGCCTGCGGCGCGCCAAGCCCGTTCCGCGTGCGGCCGGGCGAACCGGGCCCCTCCCCGACGGCGGGCTTTCGTTCCGGGAGATCGGGCGCCAGCTCGGAAAGAGCGACCGGTGGGCCGCCATGGCGGTGGCCGCTGCCCAACGCCGAGAAGCTGCCCGGTCGAGCAGCCTGGTCAGCGCCCCCTTCGACGGCTCTATCCTGGCGCTGCGCAAGTTCACCTCCAGCGAGCTGCTCGACGCCGGTTTCAACATCTCCATGGTGGCCCAACGCCAGGGACATGGAGCGGGAGTGCTGGCCAAGCACTACGCCAAGAGCCGGCGATCCTCCGACCGCCAGGCCGCTGAGCACCTCGGCCGAGTGGTTCATGGTGCGGCCCCCAGTCACGACAAGTAAACCCGCCGCTGATCGATCAGTTCTGAGGGGACTGAACCTTTTCAGCCGTCAAACCATCCTGGCGGCACCGGGGGGCGGTCGGCACCCTCGCGGACCGGGAAGAGGCCGATGGACGACCGCCAGTCATCGATCCTCCATTCGTACGGAGCATCCTCGGGTGTGAAGCCCCTGGACACGAGGCGTTCTACCTCATACGGGTCAGAGAACCCGGCCTCGCACCACTGCCTCGCCTCCTCGAAGCTGAAATCGCTCGACATCCAGGCGTGGGCCATGGAGAAGCTGTCGGCGTACTCCGACGGGTGATCTCGGATTAATGCCAACCAGCTCTCCAGCCGGGTCACGGCGCCCTGCGCCTCACCTCCAAGGCAAGACACCACATCCCGGACCTTGTAGGCAAGCTCGCCCAGGTCGACCCCCGCCCCAAGCAGAATGTCGAACAGGTCGAAGCAGGCATCGCTCAGGGACGATCGACCCCACTCGTCGGAGGCCAGCAGTCCTGAGCCTCCTCCGACCTCGCCCAATACGCTCAGCGCCGAGCTGGCCCGCAGGACTGCGCTGGTGGGCGAGAGGGCACCGAGTGCAATCCAACGGCCAGCCTCGGCTGCCGGTAGACCGCGAAGCGCCCACCGGCCCACGGCGTCGACCTTTGCAGGCAGATCGAGGCAGGCTCCGGGAGGGGGCACGAGGCCCCGCACCTCGATGGAGGGCCTGTGCGCTCCCCAGGGGCCCACCGGTTCCCCATAGCTCCACCAAGCCTCGAAGGATTCAAGGCTTGACGGGTCGAGAAGCGTCAACCAGGGGTGATCGTCAAGCGGCACCGACCACCACTCGGCGAAGTCCAGGCGCCGTCGGGCATCGCGTAGGCCGACAAGCTGGCCAGCGAGGATCAGTCGGCCGCGCTCATCACTGTCCATGTCGTCCTCGAGGACACCTTCATGTTCGGAGTCAACGAGCGAGCGGTAATCCATTTCCGGCTCCTGTGGCCAGCCCTGGCACGGTTGGCGATACACGGTCACATTAGCCCGCGGCGGAGGTCCCGGGCCACTGAGTCGAGCTTGCCGCATCACCAGCGCGGTTGACCAGCGCGGCGATGGCGGTACGAGGAATGACAATCCGCCGGCCGAGACGCAGGAATGGCAGCTCATGGCGTGCCACCAGCTCGTAGGCGAGTGCCCGGGAGATCCCGAGCGCCCTGCCAGCTTCCTCGACAGTCATCACCAGGGAGGACCCCTGGGGGTGGACGCCAGGCGGGGGCGACCAGTGGATGGTGGGCATGAGTGGCTCCTTTCATGCGTCCGGCACCTTGCGGGACGGCCGAACACATAAGGGGTCGCCAGAACACCGATCGCTACAGGGAAGCTCGCTCTGCGATCGCGACAGGCGCTCCGACGGCGCGAGCCGGTGGCCTGGCGTGCAAGGCTGAGGGCATGGGGCAGGACTGACCGGGCCAATGAGCCTCTCCATCCGAGCAATGGCCGCCCTTCATCACCTTGTTCGGGCTGCGTCCGGCGCCGCGGCCCCAACGCCGCAGCACTACTCGACCGCAGAGGTGGTCTTCAGCGTGTTGGTGGTTGTCGCCGTGATCGCTGCCGTGATCGCCGTGGTGGTGCTGATCGTGCTCTACTTCCGGCGCCGCTGGAAGCGGTGGCGCCGCAAGCGGGGCAAGGGGCAGGTGGAGACCACCAGGGAAGCAGCGCGCATGTGGGGGCTCATCGTCGAGCCGGCGAGCTGGGCTGCGATCATGGCCCCACCTCACCCGGGACCTGCTCGACGAGACGCGGGGATTGGGCCGGGCACCAGCGCTTTCGCTCCGTTCGGCCCCAGTCGTGGCCCGGATCGCCAAGCCCAGCGAGGTGTCGAGGGTGCCAGCCAGGCTGGCAGGTTCCAGGCCACCACTACCGAGCCAGAGGCAGCGCAGACGGCTGGCGGGGCACCCCGCCCCGGACCGAGTGGCGCGAAGGACGCCGTCGTCCCGCAGGCCTGCGCCCCGGTCGAGGCATCGACCGCGACGACCGGGACAGCCATAATCGCTGCTGAGCCGGACGACGGAGTTGGGACCAACGCCCCTGAGGCCCCTCCGCCGGAGGTAACCACAGGATCGACTGGTGAGGAGCATGTCGACTTTGTCGGGCCCCGCACACACGGTGGAACGGAAGCCGTGGAACGGCGGCTGGCCGACGAGCGAAATGCCCGAGAGGCCGGGCCCAGCGGGAGAACAAGGCCGTACATCGGTGACGCCAGTCCTGATAGTTCCGGCGGCGGGGAGTCGAGCTCATCGACTGCGAGCACCGTAGCTGCGCCACCCTGCCCCCAGGTGGGGGTACTCGGAGCAGTGGAGGTGACCGGGTGGCGCCAGGTCCCGGAGCGCCGGGTGACCACCGAGCTGGCGGTGTACCTGGCCCTGCACGCCGAGCGGGCGCGCTCGGTCGACGAGGTGCGAGGTGCGGTGTGGGCGGCTGAGCCCGACGGGGGCGGGCGAGACGTGTCAGCGGCCACCCTGCACCAGCACCTGTCCCGGCTGCGGCGCTGCATCGGACCCGAATACCTGCCCGAGGCCGAGTCCTCAGGCTACCGGCTGGCGCCGAGCGTGGGCTGTGACTGGACCCGCTTCTGTGAGCTCACCAGCGCAGCGCGCCGTGCCGCGCCAGTCGAGGAGGCCGCGCTGTTGAAGCATGCGCTCGACCTGGTGCGAGGGACCCCGTTCGCCGGGGCCGCCGAACGCTATGCCTGGGCCTGGAGCGAGCTGTTGGTGTCCCAGATGACCAGCGCCATAGCCCTGGCAGCGCATCGCCTGGCCAGCGTGGCCGTCGAGTGCGGGGAGCCCGGCTCTGCGACGTGGGCCGCAGAGCGGGGCCTTCTGGCGGCTCCCACCGACGAGGCCCTGCACGAGGACCGCATGGCGGGTGCTGTGGCTGGGGGAGACCGGGCCGGGTTCGACCGAGCTTGGGCGGACGCCACCCGGATCCTCGGCCCCCAGGCAGAGGTGGGCCCCCTCGCAGCAACGCACCGGCGGCTGGAGGCAGAACTAGATATCCCACGGTCGCAAATGTCAAGCCGCGGCCGGAAGTTTTTCCACACGGTGCCCCCAAGCGATGGACTCGTCGTAGGAGGCGTGGTGGGCAAGACAGCCGTGCAAGATGCCGACCAGG
>JBOGGU010000031.1:0-8302 GCA_050744085.1 Acidimicrobiales bacterium | reverse complement strand
GCGCCCCACCCCCCGGCTCGGCCCACCGGCTTCCCGGCGCCCCACCCCCCGGCTCGGCCCACCGGCTTCCCGGCGCCCCACCCCCCGGCGGCCGGCCAGGTGCCCGAACCCCCGGCGGGCGTAGCCTCCTCTCGGGGCCACTTGGGGGGGCGGCCCGCGGTGCCCGCCGCCGGCTGGAGCTGGCGGCTGGCGGGCCGGCTCGAGCCAGGGTCATCTTGGTCTTGGCTGCTGTCCTGGCCCTCAACAGCGCCGACACCGCGACGGTCGGGGCGGCAGCCACCCAGCTCCGCAGCGCCCTCCACGTCTCGAATTTCGACATAGGCCTGCTGGTCGCGGTCACGTCGATAGTCGGGGCGGTCTTCAGCATCCCCTTCGGGGTCCTCGCCGACCGGGTCCGCCGCACCAGCCTTCTGTCCTTCGTCGTCGTGCTGTGGGGCTTGGCCATGCTCGCCAGCGCCTCGGTCAGCTCCTTCGGCTCGCTGCTCCTGGTGAGGGTCTGTCTCGGGGCGGCTACCGCCGCGGCGGGACCCGTGGTGGCCTCGCTGGTGGGCGACTACTTCCCCTCCCGTGAGCGCGGCAAGATCTACGGCTACATCCTCTCCGGCGAGCTGCTGGGCGCAGGGTTCGGCTTCGTCATCACTGGCGACCTGGCAGCCGCGATCAGCTGGAGGGCCGCTTTCGTGGTCCTGGCCCTGCCGGCCGTCCTGGTGGCGGTGGCGGTTCGCCGCCTCCCCGAGCCCGTCCGGGGCGGGGCCAGCCAGATGGTCGCCGGGGCGGCGCGCATCTCGGGGTACGGCTCTCGCAAGGAGGCGAGGTGGGCGGGGCTGTCCGCCGCGGCAGCCGCGGCCACCTCCTCTGGCGAGGCCTCAGGCTCAGCCGAGCACGCCGAGCCTGATGCCACAGATGCCCAGCGCATCGCGGCCGAGCGTGGGATCACCCCTGACGAGCGGCTGGTCCTGCGTCGCGACCCGCGCCGGATGAAGCTCCCCGCCGCAGTGCGCTACGTCCTGAAGCTACGAACCAACGTCATCCTGATCGCCTCCGGGGCGTTTGGGTACTTCTTCCTTGCGGGTGTGGAGACCTTCGGCCTCGAGTTCGCGAAGGCCCAGTACGGCGTGGGCCAGTTCGTCGCCACCCTGGTCATGGTGGTGCTGGGTGGCGGGGCACTGCTGGGCGTGCTGGCAGGGGGGCGCATAGGTGACGCGCTGTTGCACCGCGGCTACCTGAACGGCAGGATCCTGGTTCCGGCGATAGCTGCCCTGGCGACGGTGGCGCTGTTCATCCCCGCTCTCATCAGCCACAGCGCGGCGACCGCCCTGCCCTATCTCTTGCTGGCCGCCTTCGCCCTCTCGGCGCAGAACCCGCCGATCGACGCAGCCCGCCTCGACATAGTGCCACCCCTGCTGTGGGGGCGGGCAGAGGGAGTCCGCACCTGCCTGCGAACGGGGGCCCAGGCGCTGGCGCCGCTGCTCTTCGGAGCGGTGGCCGACGGGATAGGTGGCCACGTCGGGCTGCAGTATGCCTTCCTGATCATGCTCCTGCCACTCCTGGCGGGCTCGGTGATCCTGTTCAGGGGCCTGCGAACGTACCCGACCGATGTCGCCACCGCAGCGGCTTCGGCGGCAGCGATCCACGACCGGCCTCGGGTGCGCTGAGGGGGCGCCGAGGGGGGCGCCGAGGGGGGGCGTGCCGAGCGAGGGGCGTGCTGAGCGAGGGGGCGGGTCGTGAGTGGGCAACCGAGCTGCGGTGCTCTGTTCAAGATTCCTCCCTTCAAGCGGACATGCCATAGAAACGGTCAGTCACCACCTGCCGGGCTCGTCGGGTGACCCGGCGGTAGCTCTGGCGCAGCTCGGCCGGGGTTGTTCCCAGGCTGTGGGCCAGCGCCGCGAGGCGGTCGGCGGCGATCGGCAGGGAGTCGGCCGGGGCACCGCCCATGAGCGCCCAGCGGTTGCGGACGGACTCGCAGTGGCGGTAGGCGTCGGTGAGCGCAGAGGCCTCGTCCGGGTCGAGCGCACCGGCCGCAGCGAGGCCAGCAAGGGCGTCGAGGGTGCCGGGGGAGCGCACCTTGTGGGTGAGCTGGAGGAGCTGTGCCGTCCACTCGACATCGGCGAGGGCGCCTGGACCGAGCTTGAGGTGGAACTGGCTGTCCTCTCCGGGGGGGAGGCGCTCGTGCTCCACCCTCGCCTTCATCCGCCGGATCTGACGGGCTTCGTCGTCGGTGAAGGGGCGCTCCCAGACGAAGCTCTCGACAAGGGCGCCGAACGCCCGGCCGAGCTCCGGATCTCCGGCGACGGGCCGCGCCCTCACCAGCGCCTGGCGCTCCCACGTACGTGCCCAGCGATCGAAATAGGCCTGGTAGCCGGCCAGGCTCCTCGCCAGCCGGCCCTGCCTGCCTTCGGGTCGCAGGTTCGGGTCGACTGTGAAGACCCGCTCGGCCGGGGCGGGCCCGTGCAGGAGGTGGAGCAGCGACTCGGCGGCGGCCTCACCTGGGTTCCCAGCGCTGCCCTCCCCGAGGACCACTATGAGGTCCAGGTCGCTCGCATAGGACAGCTCACCGCCCCCGAGCCGGCCCAGGGCGATGATCGCCATGGGAACAGGCGGGGCCACTGCTTCGAGGGCCACTTCCAGCACCGCCTCTGCCAGGGCGCTCACGGCGGCGCCGGTCTCGCCAATCGTGTCCATGCCCAGCAGGTCCCTGGTGGCTATGCGCAGCATCTGGACGCGTTTGAAGCGCAGGAGCGCCCTGTTGGGCACGGCGGCCGAGGCCAGCGCCCCACGTGCGCGCTCGACCAGCTCGGCGCGCCCTGGAACGACCAGGAATCCCTCGTCCCCCAGCTTCGGTATCAGCTCGGGCTCATGTCGTAGCAGGTCGTGAAGGGGCCCGCTGGTGCCGAGCACCCTGCACAAGCGCCTGGCTGCGAGCGGCGACTCGCGAAAGGCACCCACGATCAGCCCACGCCTGTGCGCCCCGTCAGCGAGGGTGCGCAGGCGCAGGAGGCCCAGCTCGGGGTCCGGCTCCTCCGAGAGCCACGAGAGCACCAACGGCAGCATCTGGGCCATGAGCCGCGAGGACCGGGTGAGCCCCCGGGTCAGCTCGGCCAGCGCCGCCCTGGTGCGTTCCGCGTCGCTGAACCCGAAGGCGGCGAGGCGTTCGGACACCGCGGCGGCCCCCATGCCCGGCGCCCCTTCCTTGGGCACCAGGGCGGGCACCAGGGCGAAGGCCTCCATCAGGGGCCGGAAGAACAGCCTCTCGTGGACCTCCCGGGCCGCGCTGCGATGCCGGCGCAGCTCGTCGTCGAAGGCGCCAAGCGCCGTCGAATTACCCCGGTCCCGGTGGCCGAGCACCCTGGCGAGGTTCGCACGCCCAGCCGGATCCGACGGGACCGTATGGACCTGGCGCTCTTCCACCAGCTGGAGGCGGTGCTCCACCTTGCGGAGGTACCTGTACGACTCCTCCATCACCGCAGCGTCGCCTGACGAGACGTAGCCTGCCTGGGCCAGCTCCGCGAGGGCCGCCAGCGTGGGCCTCTGGCGCAGCGCCGGGTCCGTCCGGCCGTGGACCAGCTGCAGCAGCTGCACAGAGAACTCCACGTCCCGGATCCCGCCCGGGCCGGACTTGACCTCCCGCTCGGCCAGCCCCCGCCTGACCAGCGCGGCCTCGGTGCGAGCCTTCATCTCCCGCGCCTCGCGGATCTCCGCAACCCCCCAGGGCCGGCTCCATACTGCCTCTGCCGCCTCCCGCGCAAAGTCAGCCCCCAGCGGCCGGTCCCCGCAAACAGGGCGGGCCTTGAGCAGCGCCTGGAGCTCCCACGGGCTGCTCCAGCGCTCCCAGTAGGACGCGTAGGACCGGAGCGAGCGCACCAGCGCCCCAGCCCGCCCCTCCGGCCGCAGCGCCATGTCCACCTGGTAGCACGTGCTCGCCGCCTCGACGACTGTCCGAGCCACTGAAGTTGCCGAGCCCAATGCCTCCTCGCCGTCGGGGCCCACGAACATCAAGTCCACGTCGCTGGCGTAGTTGAGCTCGCTGGCGCCAAGCTTGCCCATGCCGACCACCGCGAGGCCGTCGGCGCCCTGCGGCGAGGCGGTGCGCAACGCCCACTCGAGCACGTCCTCGGCCAGGGCGGCCAGCGAGGCACCGACCTCCTCCAGACCATCGAGGCCAAGCAAGTCCCGCGCGGCGATGCGCATCAGCTCCATGTGCTTCCAGGCGACCAGCCCGGCTGCGGGCTCGGGCTCGCGTTCGTGCGATCCACGGGTCGGACGGCGGTCTAGGTGGGCGAGGGTGTCCAGCGCTGCCGGGTCGGCCTCGCAAAGGCGCGCCATGGATCGACTGGCTGCCACGATCGCAACCAGGGCCTGCGCCAGCGCAGGATCGGCTTCGAGTCGGCCCGGAAGCGCCGGGTCTGCCTCTGCCATGCGCCCGAGGACCCGGCCAACAACCCCAGGAGCAGCGGACTGAGCCACCAGGCCGGCGAGGGTGCTCATGGGCTCAGTCTTGCCCACGGGCGCAACCCGCCAGGCTCTTTCGCGAAATCTTGCTCAGCTCCGCCGGGCCGTCGTGCCCACTCACGCCCCATATCCTGCGCGGATGGCCCGCCTCCGCATCGCGGCCTGCCAGCTCAACCCGGTGGTCGGCGACCTTGACGGCAACGTCGAGGCCATCGTCGCCGCGCTCGCCCGGGCCGAGGAGGCCGGCTGCGACCTGGCGGTGTTCGGGGAGCTGGCGATCACCGGCTACCCGCCCGAGGACCTGCTCCTCAAGCCGGGCTTCGTGGCTGACAACGTGGCGGCGCTGGCGCGGGTGGCGTCCGCCACCAGGCAGTGTGCCGCGCTGGTCGGGTTCGTGGAGCTCTCGTTGGACCTCCACAACGCGGCGGGGATGTGCGTGGAGGGGTCGGTGGTCGGGGTCACCCGCAAGGTCCTGCTCCCCAACTACTCGGTGTTCGACGAGCAGCGCTATTTTGCCCCCGGAGGGCCTCCCGCCTTCCTCTACAAGGTCGCCGGGATCCGGGTGGGGGTGTCGATCTGCGAAGATGCCTGGAGCCCCACCGGGCCGATAGCCGACCAGGCGGTTGGCGGGGCGGAGCTCCTGGTCAACCTCAGCGCGTCGCCCTTCGCCGCGGGTCGCTTGAGCGACCGGGACGCCACGCTGGCCACCAGGGCTGCAGACGCATCCTGTCCCCTGGTTTACGTCAACCACGTGGGGGGACAGGACGAGCTGGTCTTCGACGGGGGCTCGCTGGTGCTCGACTCAGCGGGCCAGGTGCTGGCGTCGGCCGGCCAGTTTGGCGAGGAGGTGATGATCGTCGACCTGGACGTGCCGCCGAGCTTCCGCAAGCGGCTCCTCGACCCCCGGGGCAGGCGTCCCAGCGTCGCCCTCCCGACCGTGACGGTCAGCGAGCACCACCGCGAGGGCGGGACCTTTCCCCCGGTGCCCAGCCCGGCGCCCCGGCCAGTCGCCAGCGCGCCGGGGGAGGTCCACCAGGCCCTGGTGCTCGGGACCCGTGACTACGTCCGCAAGAACGGCTTCAGCGACGTGGTCATCGGGCTGTCGGGGGGCGTCGACTCCTCGCTGGTCGCAGCGATCGCCACGGACGCCCTTGGGCCGGCCCATGTCCACGGGGTGGCCATGCCCTCGCGCTACTCCAGCGAGGGATCCCTCGCCGACGCCAAGGCCCTGGCCCACAACCTCGGCATCGAGCTCAGGACGGTGCCGATCGAGGCAGCCCATTCGGCTTTCCTGGGCATGCTGGCACCCGAGCTGGGTGGCGCTCCGGCTGGCGGGACCGAGGAGAACCTCCAGTCCCGCATACGGGGGGTCGTGCTGATGGCCCTTTCCAACGCCACGGGCTGGATGGTGCTCACCACCGGCAACAAAAGCGAGCTGGCAACGGGGTACTCGACCCTCTACGGGGACACAGCCGGAGGCTTTGCGGTGATCAAGGACGTGCCCAAGACCCTTGTGTACGACCTGTGCCGCTACCTCAACGCGAAGCGGGGCCGCGAGGTGATCCCCGAAGCAGTCATCTCCAAAGCCCCTTCTGCCGAGCTGCGCCCCGACCAGCGCGACGAAGACTCCCTTCCGCCCTACGAGGTGCTCGACCCCCTCCTGGCCGCTTACGTGGAGTGGGATCGCAGCGCAGCCGAGCTGGTGGCGGACGGCTTCGACCCCGCTTTGGTGGAGAGGGTCACGACCTTGGTGGACCGGGCCGAGTACAAGCGCCGCCAGGGCCCCCCTGGGGTGAGGGTGTCGGCGAAGGCGTTCGGCAAGGACCGGCGGGTCCCGATCACCAACCGCTACGGCTCCCGCCCGTGAGGTTCTCGCCCGTGAGGTTCTCGGCCGTGAGCCCGGCGCGCCACCCCGAGTGGACGATCGAGGCCACGGCTGTGGCGCTGGGGGGCTACGCCTGGGTGGAGCAGCGGCTATACGAGGTCCTGGGAGGGCTGGTGACGCCAGGACCAGGGGGGGAGCCCGCCCGCCCCGAGGTGGCGCTGATGGCGCTGGCGCACGCCCGCCACCACGCCTGGCATGCCGAGCTGTGGCGGGCACGCATCCCGAACCTGGCCCACCTCGGGTTCGAGCTGCTGGTGGCGCCGCCGAGCGACGAGGTGCGTCAAGCGCTCGACTCCCTGGCCGGAGGCGCTGAGGCCCAGACGGCCCTGGTGGGCCTCTACCGGGGGCTCCTGCCGGACCTCGTCGACACCTACGCCCGGCACCTGGCCGGCGCCAGGCCGGTCACCGACGGGCCGGTTATGCGGTCCTTGGAGCTGGTGCTGGCCGACGAGAGGCGCGACTGTGCCGAGGGCGAGGACCTGCTCGTTTCGGTCTGGGGCCGAGGTGCTTGACTGCTTCGGTACGCTAATGAGTAGATGTTCTGCTGCCGTCGCCGCTCAACTCTCGCGGCCCGGAGGTTCGACACGGTGCCGTTGCCCCGTGTGGGGGGAGGATCTGTGAAAGGGGTGTCATGGCTCTGACCAAGGAGAGAGTGGAGCGCGACGAGGAGGATCTTGTAAGGCTCTACCTCACCGACATCGGACAGTACCCCTTGCTCACCAAGGACGACGAGGTGCGCCTGGCGCAGTGCATCGAGGCTGGTTACGCCGCCGCCGCCGAGCTGGAGGAGGCCAAGAGCAGGGAAACCTCCCCGGCTCGCCGCCGCGAGCTGAGACGGGCCATCCGGGCCGGGGACTGCGCCCAGCAGACCTTCGTGCAGTCCAACCTCCGGCTGGTCGTCTCGATCGCCAAGAAGTACCAGGCGTCCGGCTTGCCGTTGTTGGACCTAATCCAGGAGGGGAACCTGGGCCTCATGCACGCCGTCGAGAAGTTCGACTGGCGCAAGGGCTTCAAGTTCTCCACGTACGCCACCTGGTGGATCCGCCAGGCGATCACCCGGGGCATCGCCAACACCGGACGGACGATACGGCTGCCTGTCCACGCCGGCGACACCCTCGCCAGGGTCCAGAAGGCGCAGGCCCGGCTGGAGCTCAAGCTGGGCCGGCCAGCCACGCTGACCGAGCTCGGAGTCGAGTGCGAGATGCCCGAGGAGAAGCTGGTCGAGGCCCTCCGGTTCCGAGCCGAGCCACTGTCGCTGTCGGAGCCCTTGCGTGAGGATGGGGACGCTGAGCTGGGGGACGTGGTGGAGGATCGACTCGCCGAGTCGCCTTTCGAGATGGCGGCCACCTCGCTGCTGCCGGTGGAGATTGTCCGGCTGCTCGCCCCCCTGGACGAGCGGGAGCGCCAGATCCTCCGGCTGCGCTTCGGCTTGGACCGGGGCGAGCCCCGCACCCTCGAAGAGGTCGGCGAGCACTTCAACCTGACGCGAGAGCGGATACGCCAGATCGAGGCCCGGGCCATGTCCAAGCTCCGTCACCCCTCCAGCGACACCGGCGCCCGAGACCTCCTGACCGGCTAGATCCGCAGGCGATCCGGGCGGCGATAGAGGCGGCGATCCAGATCTGGTCGTGTTTGTATACCGCTGAGGTACACAAACACGACCAGATCGACCGGCCCCCCGAGCGTGAGGGTGCGGAGGTGGACGGGAATCGAACCCGCCGGACGGGGAGCACCCGTCCCACCCGCTTTGAAGGCGGGGGAGCCCACCAGGCGCTCGTACACCTCCGTCTGCGAACCTAGCCTGTGCTCGGACTAGATATCCCACGGTCGCAAATGTCAAGCCGCGGCCGGAAGTTTTTCCACACGGTGCCCCCAAGCGATGGACTCGTCGTAGGAGGCGTGGTGGGCAAGACAGCCGTGCAAGATGCCGACCAGGCGGTTGCCGAGGACCCGCAGGGCGGCGTGGTG
>JBOGGU010000030.1:0-4133 GCA_050744085.1 Acidimicrobiales bacterium | reverse complement strand
GGGGGCGGGGGCGGGGGCGGGGGCGGTGCCGGGGGCGGGGGCGGGGCTGGGGGCGGGGCTGGCCCTTACCCGGAGGCTCACAGCGCCCTGGGCAATTATGGAGCGCCGGCCCGCTCTGTTCGCTGACAGGGCGCCTGCCTGGGCCAGATCGACCTCGCTCAGCGTCAGCTTGTCGTCGATGCTCCTGGGGCCGAGCGAGAATACCTGCAGGTCATCCACGAGCGAGGCCCAAGCCTGGACCAGCTCCACGCACTCGGTCCTAGCCCCTCCAAGAGCGGCCAGGACGAGCTCTGCCGCGGTATCGGGGTGATCCAGCGCCACCAGGGAGCCAGCTTCCCAGCGCAGCCGGTGCGTCCGCGCCCCACAGCTCAGCTCTGCCTCGACCGGCCCGACCGCGGCCCACCAGGCACTCGTCACCAGGCGATCCTCACCAGGCCGCCTCCCACCGCAGCCCGATGCGGGCGCTGACCCGGCTCGTACGACCGGAGACCACAAGCTCCAGCCACCTCGAGCGCACATCGAGGGGCGGAGCGAACCGTAGGCGAAAGCCGGTTGTGTCTCCCGAGGCCTCCCACCCATCTATCAGGCCAAGGTGCCAGCGTCCGCTGGGCTCCTGGGCCCACCACGAGAACGCCAGGTCACCGCCTAGCGCCCGGCGCAGCCAGGTACTTGGGTCCGGCTTCCACCCCAGAGCGCACACGTGGAGCCTGAAGTCCTCAGGGGTGGACTGCAATCCGCCAAGCACGAACGTGGCACCTTCGATCTCGGGAAGGACAACTGCAACTGGGGCCAGGCCCTCGGGGCCTTCACGCTGTTCCCTCCGACCTCTTTCAACGAGCACGCTGGCCCACTGCTCAGGGAGTTCCGCATCCGGGACCGAGCTTGGATGGGCGCCCCCTGTCATCACGTCAAAGCCTAGGATCCTGGCGAGAGCGCACAGGCGTCCCGGTGCGGGACTGTCCGCCGCAAGCTCGTCAACCGCCCGGAGGGCGCCCACGGCCACATCCAAGTCCCACACCAGGGCGGCCACGGATGCTCGCGCCCCCTGCACATCTCCGAGAAGCGCCTCGGCTGCGGCCTCCAGGAGGCGTTCCCCCCTGCTCGTTGGCGCCACCGCCGCCTGAGCCAGCTCGGCCAGCGTGGGTTGGGAGGGCAGGTCGAGTCGCACCCGCACTCGGGCTCCGCCGGCACCTGGGCCGACGTCCAGCCAGGCCGGCATGAGGTCTGGCGCGACGAGCAACTCCAGGGCGCCCTCCCAGCGCTCGTCCGCCGCGCTCCCCACGAACTGCAGATCGCCTGGCGTCCCGTTCTGGTACACCGCGTCCATGCGGTGGAGGGGCACCGGCGACACCGGTAACGCGCGTCCTGTGCGAGCGAGCTTCGACCCGTGCGCCACGACGGTGAGGACGATTCGGCCGGGCAACGCCACCATCGCCATCAGGTGGAGCTCACCGACCAGGCTATGCCCGTCGTCCAGGAGAAGCGTCGCCCCCACCGAGGCCACCCTCACCTGTCCAGTTGAGACGAGCGGTAGGCCCTGGCTCCCTGAGTCGCTAAGCCCTCGCGCCGTCGGTCCGCGGCGTTGCCGGGGGAGCAGCATCGGGGCTGGCAAGAGCCCTCTGGCGGCGAGGGCCGTCTCCAGCTCCATCACCACGGACTCACCAACGCTTTCGTCGACAGCGCCCACAGCAGCCAGGACACCGACTGCCACCCTCAGCCGGCCGACCTCCTTGCTTTGGTGAGGCCCGCCCCCGCTGGGGCTCGGCGCGCCCATGCGAAAGGCCCGCACGCTTGACGAGCCCGCCTCTCCCGCATCCTCATTCCGGGTGGCACGCCTTAGCTCGGACTCGGCCAACAGCCGCAGGTACAGCTCCGCCAAGCCCTCGCTGCTCAGAGCAGTTCCCGTACCCTGTTGGAGCTGGGTTCCCGCATCGAGCACTACGGTACTCCCGGAACTGTGGCCATGCAGATGGCCTCAACCCCGGAGATCCTCCATCCGCAGCATACGAGGCCCTGTAGGCTCGCGACCTGGTTCTCAAAATCAGGGGCCCTCGTAGCTCAGGGGATAGAGCACCGGCCTCCGGAGCCGGTGGCGTAGGTTCGAATCCTACCGAGGGCACCAGGCACAATATGCCTTTTGACTAGGGAATATCTACCGCCACGGCCTCGCTCGGGGTGACCCAAGTAACCTTCAGACACCCCTAGTAACCCCCCAGACTGGGAGGAGACTGGGAGCGAGGTCTTCCCCGTACCGAACCCCCGCTGCTCCCTCGGTCAGGCCGGGCACCCCCTCGGCGGCGGTTCCCCGTGGGTTCAGGTCCACCAGCAACACGCCGCGACCTCTCGCTGCCGCTTCTTGGGCGAGGCAGTTGGTGGTCGCCCTGGAGGCTGCGCACGTCATACTGGCGGTCAGCGGGCTCGGTCCCGGAGACATGCGAGGCCTCGCCCACCTCGCGCGCATGGTCGATCCCGACCTGATCGTCCCGACGCGCCGCGACGCTCGACGGCGCTGCACTCCCATCGGGGCCCTCTTCAGATACGCTTGGCCACCTCGTTCCTTGCCTTGAACCCTTCAGCTGAGGTCTCCCCCCCCTCTATCGCCTCCTTCTTAATGTCGGCCCATCGTCGCGGACCGTAATCGGACCAACGCTCGAAGCGACCAGGACCCGGCGGCCCCTCCTCTGTCCCGATCCGCTGCCCACCGTCAGTTGGCTTCTTTAGCCGGGCAATGGCGTCGTCCTGCATCAAAGCCTTGCTATAGGCCTCCCAGACCTCCGCGCCTTTCTCCTTTAGCGTCGCTCCGACATCGAGCGTTCCAAGGCTAGTCTGGGCGCCCACTAGTTCATCCCAATCGAACCTTGCCTGCGTCAGCAGTTCGAGTACCTGCTCTGCACTCAACCCTTTGAAGAGCTTTTTTAACCAGTCCGCCAACCCGTTCTGAGGTTTCTTAACCCATGCGCGGGTGGTCTTCTGCACGTCTGGTACTGCCTCCGTAAATAGAGGGCTCTTCCTGTAGGCGTCCAGGGTTTCGGCATCCTCAGGCTCTCTTAACTGATCTATTACCACCTGCTTTACGCTGAAAGTCAGGTCATCGAGGCGATCCCAAATCTCTTTCGGCACGTTCAATGGCAAAAGAGCATTTACCAGCGGGCTCAATGTGGCGGACCGCATTTCGGATGCCTTCGTCTTTGTCAGTTTCGTCTTGCTCTTACTGACGGCTTTGGGAACCTCGGGAATTATTGCTTTGTGGCCGTCAGCGTAGTAGACTAGGCCTTGGGTGGCTTTGATGGCTCCAACCCAGTCAGTTTCCTGCAGGGCATCGGTCACGCTGGTACCGAAGGCTTCCCCTTGGGCAGCTGCCTCATCGCCCCCGCCACAGGCCATGAACTTCATGGCCGAGCCAACCCTGAGGTGGTGTTTGGTCATGACTGCGTCTGCGAAGTCTTTGGCTGACAGTCCTCCGAGCGCGCGGCGATTGCCGTGCCCGTAGAAGTAGGTACCCTCCCTGACATCAGGGAATCCCCAGGTGCCCTCCCATATCACATCGCCGCCACTGCCTACACGGCCCTTGCGACGAAGATGATCACTCATCTCGTCGACCTCTGCGTCACCGACCTCCGAGCCGAGCGACTCCTCCAGATCTTCGGGACTATCTGCGTCGGTGTACGGATTGGGCATTCGCACCATCAGTCGCTGCACCGGCTGGGCTTGCTCGCCGAGGGATCCGGCCGGGTAAGCCGGGTGAGTCACATCCGACAGGTTAGGTTCAACGCCTGGGCGCAGCATCCGGCCCACGGCATTGTTGCCCATGAGCCGCTGGAGGGAGAGGATCGCTCCGGCGCTTGGTGGGTGCCGGAGGTCGTGCCCAACAGCTGGCGTCCGTGGTCCTGGTCCGCAACGCGCTACATCATCCCTGCGCCCAGCGTTTGCTGCCGAGGGTCCTCCTGACGCGTCCTGGTTGCCCGGAGTGCGTCCAAGTCGTTGCCTCATGGTTCAAGGCTACTTATGTGGGCCTCCAGGCATAGATGTGGGTCAGCCGGTGGGAACAGGTGTACGCTCGTGAGGCAGGACGTGGGTAATCGGCCCGAGGCTCAGCATGACGAGTCCAATCGCGGCCTCTGCCGAGTGAAATC
>JBOGGU010000029.1:0-26994 GCA_050744085.1 Acidimicrobiales bacterium | reverse complement strand
GCCGCGGCGCAACCGGGGGGAGAGTCCTCCACCGCAACCACCTCGTCCGGCGCCAGCATCAGGCGGCCCAGCGCCTCCACGTAGCACGCGGGGTCCGGCTTGATGGCGCCAACGTCCGAGCCCGCCACCACCACCTCGAAAGCGCCCGGAGCGAGCTGTGCCAGCAGAGGCGCCACCCAGCGTCTCGACCCAGTGGTCGCCACCGCGAGCCTGACCCCTGCCGAGCTGAGGTCCGCGAGCAGCTCGGAGACACCCGGGCGAAGCGGTAGGCTACCCTCGGCGATCATGGCGTCGAGGTGGGCGGTCTTGAGCGTGTGCAGCTGGGCGGCGAGCGCGTCGGCGGCCGGCGCCCCCTGGGCGCGCAGGTAATGGCTCAGGCGGGGGACGCCACCGGGGATGGCGAGGAGGTCCCTATAGGTGCCACGGTCCCAGTGGTAGCCGAGCTCCAGCTCCTCGAATGCCCTATTGAAAGAGACTCGGTGCCCCTCCTGCTCGCTGTCCACCAACGTCCCGTCGACGTCGAACACAACTGCCCTCAGTGCCATCTCCCGTAGCGTATGCCGGCTTGGATGCTCTACCGGCATAGTTGAGGGCCCATTGGTGGCAGTTCCGAGGTGTCCAGAGCTACACTGGGCTCGTGCCTGAACCTGGTGGCCTTACGAAGATGCAGCGAACCACGCTCGTGCTTGACGTAGAGGAGCTGAGGCGGGCCCGCAGGGTGCTGGGCGCCAGCTCGGCACGCGAGACAGTCAATCGTGCACTTCACGAGGTGAACAGGCAGGCCGCGCTCCGCCACGCGGCGGCGCTCGTGCGTGAGGGGGGCCTGAACATCGTTCAACCGGAGGACTTGCCCGAACTGCGCCGCGGCAGCCCCTGACAGAGGCGATGACGACCTACTTGGCCGACTCGTCCATCTGGGCCTGGGCCAACAAGCGATCCCGGCCCGACATCACGGAGAAGCTGGCCACCAGGCTCGAGCGGGGAGAGGTGGCGACCTGCGTCCCTGTTGCGCTCGAGGTCATGCACCGGGCCGAGACCGGGGCACAGTACGAGCAGCTCTTCGAGGACCTGTTGTCGCCGCTTCGCTGGCTCGACCTCGACGAGAGGTCCAGCCGCCGCGCGTTGGAGGTCCAGCGACAGCTGGCGCGCGGGTCGCATGGGAACCACAGACGTCCTGCTGCCGACTACTTGATCGCGGCGGTCGCCGAGCTGGCCGAAGCAACGGTGGTGACCTGGTTCTTCGACCGGGACCTTCGCGTCATCTGTGAGCACACCAGCCAGGGCTTCGAGTCCGAGTCGACGACCGGCGCCGGTCACTGAGCGCAGCGATGGACAGGCGGGAGTTCTTGCGCTCGGCGGGACGGGCTGCTCTGGCCCTCGGCACCGTCGCCCTGGGCGGGGGCGCCCTGGGAGAGCTGGCGGGCTGCAGCCGGGGCAATCCGGGGCCCGTGCCGCAGGGGCCCTCCGGCCGGATCGGGTCCGCCACGACCCGCGGAACTGCCACCACCAGCAACGGACCCGGCACCACCGAGACCACCATCGACCACGGGCCGCCTGACTGGGCAGCCCTGGCCAAGTCGCTGAAGGGACGCCTGGTGCTGCCAGGGCAGGGTGCTTACCCGACGGCGACCCAGCTGTTCAACCCCACCTTCGACTCCGTCCACCCCGCCGCCGTGGCCTATTGCGCCTCTGTGTCGGACGTGCAGCGCTCCATCGAGTTTGCCCGTGCCCACGGCGTCGCCCTGGCTACGCGCTCTGGCGGCCACAGCTTCGCGGGCTACTCAACCGGGCCCGGCCTGGTCCTCGACGTGAGCTCTATGGGCACAGTGGCGGTTGACCAGGGGGCGAACACGGCGAGAGTGGGCGCGGGTGCGCGGCTCATAGATCTCTATTCCTCCCTCGATGGGCAAGGAGTGGCGCTGGCGGGCGGCTCCTGCCCGACCGTCGGGATTGCCGGCCTCACCCTCGGGGGAGGGTTGGGGGTGGTCGACCGGACCCACGGGCTCACGTGCGACGCCCTGGCCTCCCTCGACATCGTGACCGCCGACAGCCGGCTGCTGACCTGCAACCAGGGATCGCAGAGCGACCTCTACTGGGCCAGCCAGGGGGGCGGCGGGGGGAGCTTCGGTGTGGCGACGTCGTTCAGCTTCTTGGTGCACCCCACCGACCAGCTGGCACTGTTCACCCTCGAATGGCCGTGGGCCGCCGCGCCCGACGTCGTAGGCGCGTGGCTGGCCTGGGCCAGGACCGCGCCGGATGCCCTCTGGGCCAACTGCCAGATGGGAGCGCCCGGCGCTGTGGCGCCCAGCCTGCGGGTGACGGGCGTGTGGGTGGGCAGCGCCGGGGACCTCTCGGTTGCCCTGGCGCCGCTGCGGCGGGCCGTCGGCAGCGCCACCACCTATGACTTCGTGGGGCCGGAGCCGTTCCTCAAGGCGATGATGATCGAGGCGGGCTGCGAGGGCGACAGCCTGGCCGAGTGCCACCTGCCGAGCGAGAACCCGTCTGGCGTGCTCGCCAGGTCGCCTTTTGCCACCAAGTCGAACTTCCTGACGGCGTCGCTGTCGGGCACGGGGGTCTCGGCTGTGGTGGCTGCTGTCGAGGACCGCCAGGGGCTCGGGGTGGCCGGGTCGGGAGGGATCGTGCTGTCCACGACTGGAGGGGCCATCAACCGGGTCCCGGTGGGCGCCACAGCGTTCGTGCACCGCGACACCGAATACCTCATGGAGTACAACGCAGGCTGGGACACCGGGGCGCCGGCCTCCGTGGTCGCAGCGAACCGCGCTTGGCTGGCCCATGCCTGGTCCTCGATGCAGCCCTATGTCAGCACCCAGGCGTACCAGAACTACATGGACCCCACCCTGTCCGACTGGCAGCAGGCGTACTACGGGTCTAGCCTGGCCAGGATGGTAAAGGTCAAGGCAGCGTACGACCCCGACGACGTGTTCCGCTTTGCCCAGGCCATCCCCACCCGCTGAGCCCTCCGAGCCTGGCGCCGTCGCACTGAGAGGTCTAACGAGCTGTGGACAAGAGCTGGTTTCTGGACATCGAGAACTTCGCCCGGCACACGGCGTGGGCTCACGGGTTCATGGCTGGGTACGCCTTGTACGGCGGCGTCGCCTTCCTCGCCTTCTTGGTGCTGGTTGCCTGGTGGCGGGCACGCTCGGATGGCAGGGCCCCCAATGCGGTGGCAGCGGTGCTCTGGGTGGCAATCGGGACGGTGATTGCGTTCGGCATCGCCCAGCCGATCAACCACGCAGTAGCGGAGATGCGTCCCTATTATCACCTTCACGGGGTCGAGCTGCTGGTGCCCAAGGCCCACGATTTCAGCTTTCCCAGCGATCACGCCACCATTGCGGGGGCCGTGATCGCTGGCCTGTGGCTCACTGGCCGGGACCGCTGGCTGGCGGGGGTGGCAACAGTGGCGGGCTTGTTTTTGGCCTTTGCGCGGGTGTACGTGGGGGCCCACTACCCCTTCGACGTCGTCGGGGGCCTGGTGCTGGGTGCGCTGGTGGTCCTCATCTTGTGGCCCCTTGGAATGCTCATCTTGCGGTGGGTCACCCGGTTGGTGGACCGTTCGCCGTTCCGGCTGCTGGTCCAGGCAGGCTCACGGGCCTGAGCGCTGCCATCAGGTCGTCGACGGCGGGGCGGTCGTCGGGGCTGGCCGGGCGCCACAGGGCGGTCACTTTGCCGGCCCTCGCCACGGCGTCGCCCCCAAGCTGGAGCGGGTCCTCGACGGGGGCGTGTATCGCCTTGCCCTTGGAATGAGCCTCGCGGTATACGTCCTTGGTGCCAGGGGTCCAGACCTGGCGCAGCTTGGCCCGTGGCAGGCCCAGCCGGTGGTAGAGGACCCGCTCCGTGTCGGACAGGAACGGCCAGGGCCACTGCAGGTACTCGGCCAGGGCCGCCAGGGGCTCGGCGGGGCTGAAGCCGACAGCCACCGGCTCCGCACCGAGAGCAGCCAGCTCCTCGGCTCGGTCGCGCACCTCGACCAGGTGCTCCTGACACGGCAGTCAGTAGCGGTGACGGATAAGGATGACCAGGCCAAGCGCTGGCCCCGCGCCCAGGTCCACTCCTTCGCCAGTGCGGGCGTCGGGAAGGGCGATCCCCGCCAGGGTGAGCCCTGTCGGGGCAACTGGCTCTGGGTGGAGCGCCATGAGGTGGCAGGCTAGTGGTTGCGCCGCTCCTGACCAGGGCTGCACGAGGGGCCCGAGATGCGCCAGGATGTGCGCGTGAAACTGCCTGTGATGCCTCCCGTCGCTCCGATGCTGGCCAAGCTGGCGAGGGAGCTGCCTTCCGGATCGGATCGACCACCCGGCCGTGTCTCCGGTGGCCTGGGGGCACCCGGGGGCCGGGGCGCACTCGGTGGCCTGGGCGCACCCGGCGGGTGGGTGTACGAGCCCAAGTGGGATGGCTTCCGCAGCGTCGTGTTTCGAGATGGCGCCGAGGTGGAGCTGGGGAGCCGTAACGAGCGCCCGCTCACCAGGTACTTTCCCGAGCTGGTCGATGCCCTTCGATCCTCCCTGCCTGAGCGTTGCGTGATGGACGGCGAGATCGTCATCGCCGGCCCCGCTGGCCTCGACTTCGATGCCCTGCTGCAGCGCATCCACCCCGCAGCGTCCAGGGTCGCCCTGCTCGCGGTCCGGACACCTGCCTCCTTCGTCGCCTTCGACTTGCTTGCGCTGGGCGACCTCGACCTGCGTCCACTGGCGTTCGCCGAGCGCCGAGCGGCGCTGGAAGAGGTGCTCGCCGGTTCCCGGTCACCTGTCCACCTCACCCCTGCCACCACTGATCGGGCCCTGGCGGCACAGTGGTTCGAGCGATTCGAGGGGGCGGGCCTCGACGGCGTGGTGGCCAAGCCCGGCGGCGGGGTCTACCTCGAAGGCTCCCGCTCGTGGGTGAAGGTCAAGCACGAGAGGACAGCGGACTGCGTTGTCGGGGGGTTTCGCTGGCACCGCGCCGGTGTGGGCGTGGGGTCGTTGCTGCTCGGGTTGTACGACGCTGCCGGGACGCTCCACCACGTGGGTGTGACTGCGTCCTTCACCGACGTTCGCCGGCGCGAGCTGGTGGATGAGCTTGCTGGGTACCGTTTGGAGGACTCAGTGGGGCACCCCTGGGCCTGGATGCCGGGGCCCGGGGCGACGGGCCCGGCCTCGGGCGCCAAGCCTCGCGAGGGGGCCCCGGCTGGCGAGCAGCCCGCCGGTCGGCGTCCTGGTGGCCAGAGCCGGTGGAGCGCAGGCAAGGACCTGTCGTGGGAGCCCCTGGTCCCCGAGCTGGTGTGTGAGGTTGCCTACGACCATCTGCAGGGCGCCCGCTTCCGTCATGCGGCTACCTTCCGGCGTTGGCGGGCGGACCGAGCGCCGCAGAGCTGTCGCTACGACCAGTTGGAGGTGGCGGCGCCGGAGGTCCTGTCCGCCGTCTTCGGATCGTGACCGATCCTGTGTCGTACAAGAACTGTGAAAGGTAATGTAGACACTGTCTGCATTACCTTTCACAGTTCTTGTACAGCTCGGACGGGCGGGCTCGGAATACCTGCAAATGCGACATCCTGGGGCTCAGCGGGTGGCGGGGACGGGCTCGGCAGAAGCGGGCCCGACCTTGATCGACGCGGGCGGGCGCTTCCGCCACCGTAGGTACACCCAGGCCATGCCCACAAACCCGACCACGGCCAGCGCCATGCTGGCGACCTCGACTGCGTCGAACGGAGGGTTCCGGTCCAGCCAGGCGTACTCGCCGAAGAACCGTGCAACGTCCCAGAGTCCGAGCATGGCGAAAAGCACGAGCCCGGTGAGCCCGGCCTCGGACCCCCGCACGCTAGGCCCCCGCACGCCGAGCCCCCCGCCGAGCGCCCGCCGCCCGCCGAGCGCCCGCCGCCCGCCGCGCGCCCGCACGCCACGCCCCCCGACCCGTGCCCTCACCCAGCGCTCCAGCCACAGGATGACCACGAGGACGCCAAAGCTTTCGAGGCACTCGAAGATGGGCACGGGTATTCGCAGCCCGGGCTGGCCAGCGTAGGCGAGGCCGTACCAGGCATGCGTCTGAAGGCCGCCGCCGCTCACCTCGAAGTTCGGCCCAAGGAGGCGGCCCATGGACCAGCAGGCCATTAGCACCGGGGCGATGAAGTCCAACCCGGCAAGGCCGTAAAGCTGGCGGCAGCGGCGCCTGGCAAACCACAGGCCGGTGGGGACGGCGAACAGCAGGCCCCCATAGGACGAGAGCCCCCCGTTCCACACCGCCACGATCTGGCCTGGGTGGGCGGCGTAGTACTGGCCGAAGTTTGCAATCACATGCACTACCCGGGCGCCGACCACCGCCGAGGCCACGATCCACAGGAACGCCCTGTCCATCCAGGCTGTGGGGTAGCCTCGGGCACGGAGACGCCGGTTGGTGTAGAGCAGGCCAAAGGCGAATGTGATGGCGAGCCCGATGCCGTAGGTGTGGATGGCCAGAGGCCCGAGGTGGAAGACGATGGGGACTGGCTTCACGTATCCAAGGTAAACCGCCCGCGTCCCAAGACCCGCTCGGCCGGGCCGGAACCGCGCGCAAGGCCTCAGCCTTGGCCGGGCGCCTCCCCGGGACTGCCCTCCAGGGTCAGCACTATCTTGCCCACCTTCCCACCGGCGGCAAAGCGTTCGTAGGCTGACGCAGCCTCAGACATGGGCAGGGTCGCCTCGACCGCCACCCTCATCCTCCCGTCGGCCAGGATTGGCAGCACTTGGGACTCGACGGCCCTGGCGGCCGAAGCCTTGTCCTCCAGCGACCGGGCGCGCAGGGTGGACCCGTGGACGGCGCCGCGCCTGGCCATCAGCCGACCGAGGTCAAGCTCGGCTCTCGACCCTGCGCCGGTGCCCACCACGGCGATGCGGCCTCGGTTGGCGAGGGCAGCCAGGTTGGATGACATGTTGGGTGCGCCGACGAGCTCGAGGACCACGTCGAACGGCCCTGGAGGGGTCTTGAGGGGGTCGGTGACCCAGACCTCGGCGCCGAAGGCCGCCACGGCGTCGCGCTGGGCGTCCCGCCGGACCGTCGCCACCACCGAGGCGCCCGCAGCAACGCCGAGCTGGACAGCTGCGGTCCCCACGCCACCCGCGGCCCCGTTGACCAGCAGTCGCTCGCCCATCTTGAGACCGCACTGGCCAAATAGAGCGTCGTGCGCCGTGGTGAATGCTTCCGGGAACCCCCCGGCAGCCTCCCAGGCAAGCCCGTCGGGAATGCGCATGGCGAGCCGCTCGTGGAGGACCGCCAGCTGCGCCTGGCCGCCACCTCCTACGACCGCCATCACCCGGTCGCCGGGAGAGAACCTTTGCGCGGCGGGGCCCACCTCCGTGACGATCCCGGCCAGCTCCAACCCAGGGATGTCGGCGGGGCTTCCCGGTGGGGCGGGGTAGAAACCGCCGAGCTGCATCAGGTCCGCGTTGTTCACCCCGGCCGCTCGCACCGCCACCAGCAGCTCCCCGGTCCCCGGGCGCGGGTCGGGGTGTTCCTGCCAGCGGAGCTCGCCTCCCGAGATCGTGACCGCCCACAAGGGCTCAGGCCGCCCTGTGCTCAGCCAACCGACCCAGCCCCGTGCTCAGCCAACCGACCCAGCCTCAACCGACCCAGCCTCAACCGACCTGGCCGTAGCCCATTGGCGAGCCGTCGGCGTACAGGGACTCCACCCTCACCGAGGTCCCCGTGTGGTCCGCCGCCACCACTTGGCCCCCTCCGATGTACATGGTCACGTGGTCAGGGTTGGTTTTGGTCTTCTCGTTGTAGAAGACCAAGTCACCTGGGGCGATGTCCGAGAAAGGTATCTGGATGGAGCCGTAGTACTGCGCCTCCGAGCTGTGGGGGAGGCTCACCCCCGCAGCGGCCCAGGCGTACATGACCAGCCCCGAGCAGTCGAAGCCAGACTGGCTCGATCCTCCGAATACGTAAGGCACTCCCTGCTGCGCCAGCGCCACCTGTATCGCCGCCGCCGCCGCCGCACCGGGCTGGCCAATCGGTCCGGCCGCGGGAGGCCCCGAGTAGGCGCTTGCGCCGGCCCCAGGATCCGAAGGGCCCTGTCCGAGGGCGGCGGCGCTGTATGTAGAGGCGCCGGGCACCATCGCAAGGACCTTGGCCATCGCCGACGGGCTCACCGCCGACGTGCCTCCGAACACGTAGCCCTGCGTCAGGCTGGCCGACTCGGCTTTCACGTATCTCGTCACGAAACCCGGGTTGGTCGGGCTGTCGGTGATCAGGGTGGGGGCGAGCGGGGCGCCCGTCCCGCCAAGGACCCCTCCTGCCAGAGCGTCCGGGGTGAAGCCTATGAGGCTGGGCGACACCGTGGCGGCCCCCAGGCCGATGGCCATGCCCCCCGACGAGGGGGCGCCGTGGTCGGGGGCCTTGGCCGAGGCCGCTGCCGGTGTGGGGCTCGGAGAGGCGCCGAGGCTGACCGCGGCGAGGTCCAGGGTGGTGCCCAGCCCCGGGCCCAGAAGCCCGGCGCCGCGGGCCTGGGCATCGAGGCCCTTGAAGCTCGGGTCGTAGCCGTTTGCGATGTTGAGGGCCGAGCTCGACAGCCCGTAATGAGCCACGCCGTCGAGGGCGAGCAAGTAAGAGGTCTGGGAGCGGTTGGCGCCGTAGGTCGCGGCGGTGTCGACGGTGACCCCAGCCAGATGCGAGTACTGGGCGGGGTTGATGGCTGCCGGACCGCCCACCACTATCAGATGCGTGATGTGCTCGTCGGTGATCACGGTGCTCGCCTGGGGGGACAGGGTCGCGGCGCCCCCGGCGGTGAGGATGATCGGAAAGTGGTCACCGACTGCGAGCGGCCCAGCGGCCAGCGCGTCGGGGAAGTTGTTGCCGGTGGCCAGGATGCCTGTGCGCTGAGCTGCCACAGACGCCAAGCCAGTCGACGACTTGGGCCCACTGGATGTTCCTGGTGTCAGGCCGGGGAGGGTGTCCACGGACTCCATGGTGTCGTAACGGCTGCAGGATGCTCCGCAGTTGTCCTGGTCGAAGATCCTCTTGACGGTGATGCCCATGCCAGTGAGGTCGTTGACCACGGTGTTGCCCACCGCCGCGGGACCGCCCACCAGGTCCACGGAGCGGGTCCCGAAGCTGGACAACCCGGCCCGGGTGGCGGCGGGAAGGGAGTTCGGGTCGGTGAGCAGGATGGCGGTGTGCTTCTCTCCTGCCAGGTAGCTGGCAGAGAGGGCATCTGGGAAGTTCGTGCCCGTCGCCATGATCACCGTCGGCAAGCTGGGCGTGCCACCAGACGAGCCACCAAAGGTGGTCCTGGCGATGTCCACGGCCGTGGCGTAGCGGTTGTTCCCCGAGATCCGCCCTACG
This sequence comes from Acidimicrobiales bacterium, assembly GCA_050744085.1. Taxonomy (GTDB): domain Bacteria; phylum Actinomycetota; class Acidimicrobiia; order Acidimicrobiales; family JAJPHD01; genus JAVKSL01. The sequence continues at coordinate 17,685 of JBOGGU010000029.1, read as the reverse complement.
GCCAGGGTCGGCGCCGCGGCAACCGACTCGGCGAGCGCCGCAAGGCCACCCGTTGCAACCAGGCCGGTGGCCACGAGGGCGACCAGGGCCGGCTTGCTTATGCGATTCTTTCGTCGGACAGTCCCCAGATGCTGGCCCATTGGCCCCCCCTTTGTATCCCCGGCTTGTTGTATCCCCGGTATGGTGCCCTGCTCAAGGCCGGCTGTGCGGCCTCCCCAGCTGACCGCATAGGTCAGGCCACCCGGCCAACCCCCATGATCGTGCCGTCGTAGTACATGGACTGCGTTTGTACGTTGGTGCCCGTCTGGTTGGCGGACACGACATTGCCGTTGCCGATGTACATGGCTACATGGCCCGGCGAGGCCTCGCCAGGCACGTCGTAGAAGATCAAGTCTCCGGGCTGCGCGTCGGCCAGTGGGATCTGCGTGCTGTCGTTGAACTGGGAGCCCGTGTAGTGAGGCAGGCTGACCCCTGCCTGGGCCCATGCGTACATGACCAGCCCAGAGCAGTCGAACCCACCAGGTGAGGCGCCTCCCCACACATACGGTGTTCCGACCTGTGCCAGGGCGGCTGCCACGGCCGCTGAGGCCCCGCTGCCCGTGGGCGGGGGAGTCCCTCCGGCGATCTGGGCCAGGCCGCCACCGCCCCCGCCGCCGCCCCCGCCCCCGCCGCCACCCGAGGACTGCGCCGCCGCCGCTTGCTGCTGAGCCGCCGCCGCCGCCGCTTGCTGCTGAGCCAGCGCCACAGCAGCAGCCCGGGCGGCAGCCTCCTGCTGGGCCAGCTTCTGCGCCTGGATCTGGGCCACGATGGTAGCGATCTGGCCCTTTACCTGGCCGAGAGTCGCTTGGTAGGCGGCAGTCTCGTTGATGGCGGCCTGGCGGTCGTTGGACACCGTGGCAAGCGCAGCCACCGCCTGGGACTGGGCTGCGTCCAGGGCCACCTGCTTGGCGTGCTCCGCCCGCTTGGCGATGTTCAGCTGGTCGATCGTGTCCTGCTCGCTCCCAGCCACTGTGTTGATGTACTGCTGGCGCACGATGAAGGACGAAGCGTTGCCCTGCAGGAGGGCCTGCACCGTCGAGGTCCCGCTGCCCTGGTTCACCCAGGCGTTGACGGCCTCGGCTCGCAGCTTGGTCGAGATCGAGCTTACATTTGCCGCCATCTGAGCAAGGGACGCCTTGGCGGCCGAGACCTGCTGGTTCAGGCTGCTGACCTTGAGCTGGGCGAGGTCATAGGACTGAGAAAGGGCGTCCACCCTGCTCTGCTCGGTGCTGATCTGGGCGGCGAGCTGGGCCGCCCTGGCCTGGGCCGACGCGAGGCTGGTGGCCCCTGCTGGTTTGGCCGAGGCAGCGAGTGGGGATGTCAGCATTGCGGCTACCAGCGCCGCTGCCATGGTCGTCCTGCGCAGGTGGACCTGGTTTGCGACCGCTCGCGCCCCTGAGAGGCTCGTTCGGAAGGTCACTAGGCCGCAAAGCTAAACCACCCTCCCCCCCAGCGCAAGGGCGAAAGGCGAGTTTTTTCACAGTTTGTTCCTTTTGCGTTCATCGGACGGGCCGGCGCTACCGTGCATCCATGAGCGCAGCACGGGTGGAGCACGACTCGATGGGCGAGGTGGAGGTCCCGGCCGAAGCCCGCTGGGGGGCGCAGACCCAGCGTGCGGTGCAGAACCTCCAGGTCTCGGGCCTTCGCCTCGACGCGGAGCTGATCGCCGCCCTGGCGGCCGTCAAGGCCGCCGCGGCCCGAGCCAACGCCAGCCTTGGCGTCGTCGCGGCCGACGCCGCCGGGGCGCTCGCTGCCGCCGCCGCGGAGGTGGCCGAGGGGCGCCACGACCAGCAGTTCCCAGTGGACGTCTTCCAGACTGGCTCGGGCACCAGCTCGAACATGAACATGAACGAGGTGCTGGCCAACCTGGCCAGTGAGCGCCTGGGCAGGGCTATCCGGCCGAACGACGAGCCCAACGCCTCCCAGTCCTCCAACGACGTGTTCCCCACGGCCATCCACATAGCGGTTGCCCAGGGGCTCGCCAAGCGTCTCGTCCCTGCCCTCGAGCACCTGGCCGACACGCTCTCCGAACGCGCAGACGCCTTTGCCGGGGTGGTCAAGGCCGGACGGACCCATCTGATGGACGCCACCCCGGTGACCCTCGGCCAGGAGTTCGGCGGCTACGCGGCGCAGGTCCGTGCGGGCGTCGAGTGCCTTGTGATGGCTTGCGGGCGCCTGGGAGAGCTCCCGCTCGGGGGGACCGCGGTGGGCACCGGCCTGAACGCCCCACCGGGGTTTGCCCGAGCGGTCATCGCGGAGCTGGCCGGGAGCCTTGGCCTACCGCTGACAGAAGCCAGGAATCACTTCGCCGTGGCGGGGGCGCGCGATGCCCTCGTGGACACGTCGGGAGCGCTGCGAACGTGCGCCATTGCCATGTTCAAGGTGGCCAACGACCTGCGCCTGATGGGCAGCGGGCCCCGGTGCGGGCTGGGGGAGATCCGCTTGCCCGAGCTGCAGCCAGGCTCGTCGATCATGCCCGGCAAGGTCAACCCCGTGGTCCCCGAGGTGGTGTGCCAGGTGGCGGCGCAAGTGATCGGGAACGACGCCGCGGTGGCGTTCGGGGCCTCGGCGGGCGCGCTGGAGCTGAACGTGATGGCCCCGGTGATCGCCCGCAACCTCCTCGAGTCGATCCGCTTGCTCACCGGGGCCGCGACGGCGCTGGCCGACCGCTGCGTGGCGGGGATCGAGGCCGACGCGGATCGCTGCCGGGCCTATGCGCTGTCCTCGCCGTCGGTGGCCACGGCCCTCAACCCCTGGATCGGCTACGAGGCGGCCGCCGAGGTGGTGAAGGAGGCGCTGGCCCAGGGCAAGGACCTGCGCTCGGTGGTGCTGGAGCGGGGACTGCTCTCCGAGGCCGAGGTGGACGCCGCCCTCGACGTGGCGGCCATGACCAAGGGCGGCATAATCGGCGGCCCCTGAGCCTGTCCTGGCGAAATACAGCTCGGCGGGCCGCAAGACCCGTGCCCACTTACCCGAGGTGCCGTGCTCCCGGATCCTGCACCCGGGGCGACCCTGGGTAGCGGCCGCCCGGCGTCGTCGCACGCCCCTCGATTAGGCTCTCCACGGTGCACCCGATCGAGCGCCTGCGTTACGTTGCGAGAGCTGGTGGGGCGCCCCCATCCTCCCTGGTGAGCGAAGCAGCGTCGGCCCTGGCAGGCTTGGCCGAGGACCCGGCGGCACTGGTGACCGCGTGCCGGCGCCTCGTCGAGCGCCACCCTGGTGTGGGGCCGATGTGGTGGCTGGCCTCGCGGGTCCTCACCGCGCCCGAGCCGGTTGCCGAGGCATGGGCGGTGGTGGGCGAGCTGGATCGCGACCCCACGGCCAAGCTGCTGGCTGCGGAGCTGGGGGAGTCGGCGGCAGTGGTGGTGCTGGGCTGGCCGGAGCTGGTCGGGTCGGCCCTGATGCGGCGCGGGGACCTGGTTGTGATGCTGGTGGACGAGTTCGGCGAGGCAGATGGGCTGATCCGGCGGTTGCGGGGGGCCGGGGGTGACGTGGTGGAGGTGGGTGGGCCGGGATTGGCCCAGGCAGTGGCCGCCGCGGATGTGGTCCTGGTAGAGGCCATGGCGATGGGGGCCGGGCCTGCCAGCTGGGGCGTGGACAGCGGGGCGACTATGGGGGTGCGGGCCGCCGGGGCGCCCGATGCTGGGGCGCACGATGCGGGGTCACCGGCCGACTGGTCAGTGGAGAGCGGGGCAGTGGTGGCTTCGGGGTCCTGGGCGGCCGCCGCGGTGGCTCGCTCGGCCGGGGTCCCGGTCTGGCTGGTGGCGGGGGCTGGCAGGGTGCTGCCCGCGCGCATCTGGGAGGCCGTGGTCCGACGGCTTGACGACGACCCGGCCGAGCCCTGGGACCGGGCGTGGGAGGTGCTCCCGGCAGACCTCGTGAGCTCGGTGCTCGGGCCGGAGGGCCCCGTGCCGTGGGCAGACGCCCTGCTCCGAGCAGACTGCCCCATCGCCGCGGAGCTGCTCACGCCAGTGGGGGCGCGGGGGGCGTGAGCAGGCGCAACCAGGTAGCGATGACCGAGGCCGAGGTCCACGAGTACCTCGCTGGCGCCCGCACGATGACCGTCGCCACGATCGGAGCCGACGGGAGGCCGCACCTCGTCGCGGTCTGGTATGCCCACCTGGCCGACGCACCGGCCTTCTGGACCTACTCCCGTGCCCAGAAGGCAGTGAACCTGCGCCGGGACCCGCGCATCACCGCCCTGGTGGAGGACGGCGACAGCTATCAGAGCTTGCGAGGCGTGCAGCTCGTCGGCCAGGGCGTGATTGTGGATGACCCCGAGACCGTGACCGCCCTGGCGCATCGGCTCCTGGACCGTTACGCAGGGCCGATGAGCGGTCCGGCGCGCCAGGCCATGATCGCCTCCGCTGCCAAGCGGGTGGCGGTGCGCATCGAGGTCGACAAGGTCGTCTCCTGGGACCACCGCAAGCTGGGTGGTACCTACTAGGTCCCTACTAGGTAGGGTCGCTGCAATGGGAGAGATGATCACCTTTGCGAGCAATGGGGGCACCGGCCAGGGCTACCTGGCGAGACCGGCATCGGGCAGCGGCCCCGGGCTGGTGGTGATCCAGGAGTGGTGGGGGTTGGTCCCCCACATAGCCGACGTGTGCGACCGCTTCGCCGGGAAGGGCTTCTTTGCCCTCGCCCCAGACCTCTACCGGGGGGAGACCGCCGCCGAGCCCGACGACGCCCAGAAGGAGATGATGGGACTCCGCATGGACCAGGCGGGCAGGGACATGAGCGGAGCCGTGGACGAGGTGGCCAGGCGGTCGGCCTCCGGGGGGGTGGGGGTGGTGGGCTATTGCATGGGCGGCGGCCTGGCGCTGGTGCTCGGGTGCCAGCGCCCCGACAGGGTCCGCGCAGTCGTGCCCTACTACGGCCTGATCCCCTGGCCCGACGCCCAGCCGGACTACTCGGCGATGAGCGCCGCGGTGCAGGGCCACTACGCCACCAGGGACGACTTCGCCGGGCCGCCAGTGGCCCGGGCGCTGAGGGAGCAGCTGGGGAGCCTGGGCAAGGAGGCCGAGATGTTCACCTACCCGGACACCTCTCACGGCTTCTTCAACGACACCCGGCCTGGGCAATACTCTGCCGAAGCCTCGGCGCTGGCGTGGGAGCGCACCCTCGCGTTCCTGCGGGCCAAGCTCGCCTGAGGCGTCGGGCAGCTTCCCGCCGTGCCCGGCGTGCTCGAAGCGACTGCCCTGCCCGGGGGCTTGGCGGGCCGCTACGTCGAGCTCGGCCTGCGGCTCGGGCGCCACGTCGAGGGGATGGTGGACGCCTACTACGGGCCCGAGGCGCTGGAGCGGCGGGTGAAAGCCGAGCCGCTGGCGCGGCCGGTTCGCCTGGTCGCCGATGCGAGAGCGCTTCGGGCCGGCCTGGACGGGGGCGAGCCCCTGGACTCCGACGCCCGGGGACGCCCCCAATCCGCCAGCTCGGCCGGGCTTCGCCGAAGGCGCTGGTTGCGCGCCCAGGCGCTGGGCTTGCTCACCACTGCGCAGGTGCTCGCCGGGGAACACGTCGGCTACGCGGACGAGGTGGAGGCCTGCTACGGCGTGCGCCCGCGCCGAGTCCCCGAGGATGCCTTCGCCGAAGCGCACGCCGCCCTGGACAAGGTGGTCCCCGGCAGCGGGCCGCTCGCCGAGCGCTTCATGGCCTGGCGGGAGGCCCAAGCTGTGCCGCCGGGCGTCCTCGAGGCCGCCATCGCCTCGCTGGCGGAGGACCTTCGGGAGCGCACGGAGGCCCTGTTCGGCCTGCCTGAGGGTGAGCAGGTGGCCTTCGAGCTGGTCACCAAGCGGCCGTGGGCCGGGTTCAACTACTACCTGGGCGGCCTTCGCAGCCGGGTCGCGGTGAACGTGGACCTGCCCGTACTTTCCACCAGCCTGGCGCACCTCGTCGCGCACGAGGCCTACCCGGGTCACCACACCGAGCACTGCCGCAAGGAGGTCGGCCTGGTGAGGAGGAGGGGCCAGGTAGAGGAGGCGATCTTCCTCGTCGGTACGCCGCAGTGCCTCATGGCAGAGGGCCTTGCAGACCTGGGTCTTGAGGTGGTCATGGGCCGGCGCCCCGAGGAATCGGTGGCGGCCCACCTCCGACCCCTCGGCATCGGCTATGACCCCGAGGTGGTGGCCGCAGTCTCGGAGGCCGCCGAGACTTTGGGGGCCGCTCGCGCCAATGCGGCATTCCGGCTCCACGAGGACGGGGCCGACCCCGAGGTGGTGGTGGACGAGCTGGCCCGCTGGGCGCTGTTGCCCAGAGCCAGGGCAGCCAAGGCGCTGGAGTTCCTGAGCGACCCCACCTGGAGGGCCTATGTCACCTGCTACGTGGAGGGCCTGCCACTATGCAGGAGATGGGTGGGTGCCTCTCCAGAGCGTTTTGGGCGCCTGATCACCGAGCAGCTGGTCCCCGCAGACCTGGCCAGTTGATGCGCCGCGGAGCTGGCACGGTCGGCGTAGCCTAGCGCTGCTGAGCAGCACTAGCGTTGGAGTCGATGCCCTCCGACGGACGTGCCCGACGCCTGGACCCGATCCTGCGCGAGCTGTTGTCCGAGCACCTGGCGGTGCGCCAGGCCACGGGCGACGATGGCACGGGCTGGGTGCTCACCGAGGCCGTCCAGCACCGCTTGGACGAGCTGGAGCGCGTGGCCCCTGACCCCGCGAAGGTGGCTCTCTACTTTGGCCACCGCTGCTCGGTGTGCAACGAGTTCGTGACGACTCGCTTGATCGAGGGTCGCCATGTCTGCTCCGATTGTGCGCCGGGGTTGGTGCCGGCACCGGGCGGGGAGCCAGGCCCTAAATAAGCGGTCGGCGGGCGAGCACGGTGACCAGGGGGGGGAGCACCACCGCCTCGTCACCAGGGCCCACCCCGGTTAGCAGGCACATGTAATCGGCGACCGGGCCGGGGCCGACCCCGGCCTGGGACTCTGCCCAGGCGTCCACGAGGTCGAGGCCCGTGTCTCGCACGAGGGAGGGCAGCAAGGCCCCGACGTCTGGATGATGGGCTGCGGGCATCGAAAGGGCAGCCCCGCCGACCCGGCCGGCCGTGGTGATCGGCTCCTGGGCCACTATCCATCCCCCCGGCTTGACCACTGAGCCCATCCGTGCCAGGACGACGGCCGGGTCCACCACGTGCACCAGCAAGAACCTGCAGTAGGCCAGGTCGACCGCCTCCGGGAGCAACAGGTCCTCCGCAGCCTGGGTGATGGCCACCACCTGGGCCGCAGAGGCCGCTGCCGCTGCCGCGGCGGTGGCGTCGCGTGCCGCCGGGTCGCTGTCGACCGCATAGACCCGCCCGCTTCGACCCACCACCTCGGCCAGGGCCACGCTCACGTCCCCCCCGCCGGCGCCCACGTCCACGCAGCGCCAGCCAGGGGCGAGCGCCAGACGTTCGAGGGCAGTGGTCAGGGGGCGACGATAGGCATCATTTCTCAAAAAGCGGTCGAAGCACGATACCGTCGCCGTCATCGGGCGTCATGCTAGGGCGCAGGGCGTCTAGCTTGGGGCGCATGAAGGTGACCATGCTGTTGTGCGACGCCGCCCAGGTTGCGGACGGGAAGCTTTTCATCCTCGGCGGGGGCTGGAGCGTCATCGGGCCGGCGCCCACGGCCTCGGCGATCGCCCTCAAGATCGAGGTGGGTTGGAACGAGGTGGAGCCCGCTCATCACTGGGAGCTGTTCCTCCAGGACCAAGACGGTGGCGAGGTCATGGTGGAGACCCCCGAGGGGCCCCAGGCCATCGAGGTGAGGGGGGATTTCCAGGTCGGCAGGCCGGCGGACCTTCCCGAGGGCAGCCCGGTGGATGTGACCCTGGCGGTCAACCTCGGCCCCATCCCTTTGCCCCTGGCCAGCCGCTTCACCTGGCGCCTGACGATCGACGGCGAGTCCCACGATGCCTGGACCGTCTCGTTCAGCACCCGGCCCCCCTCGGTGGAGACCGGCCCAAGCGTCTAAGAGGCTCGGGCGTGCGCGGCTACAGGGAGGCGGGGTCGACCTCGTCGCGCGTCCTGCCCACTTGCACGATCAGGTCAGCCAGCAGGCCCAGCACGATTATCGCCCCGGCGGCCAGCAGCACGACGATGGTGTCGGCCGCCACGTGGAAGTGTCGGGCTACCAAGTCATATGCCAGCTTGCCCACACCGACGAACGCCAGGAGCAGCCCGAGTGGCATGAACACCTTCAAGGGGTTGTACATGAGCACCATTCGCAGCACCTGGCGCACGTAGCGGCGGGTGTCGACCCACCAGTGGAACTTGGAGCGCCCCGCCCGCGGCGAGTACTCGATGGGCACGTATCGCACCGAGTAGCCGTTGGCCAGGAAGGCCATGGTCATCGTGGTCACGCAGGAGAACCCCGCCGGGAGAAGGTGCAGGTATTGCAGCGCCACCTCCCGGCGAAATGCGCGCAGCCCCGAGTTGAGGTCCGGGATGCGCGTCTCGGTCAGGTAGCTGGCCAGCCGGGCGATGAGCCACTTGGCGGGGACCCGGAGCGCCTTGACCCTTCCCTGCTCCGACGTGCGGGCCCCGACCACCTGGTCGTAGCCCTCCAGCTCTTTGACCAGGCGGGGGATCTCTTCGTTGGGATAGCTCATGTCCACGTCGGTCCACACCACCACCCGGCCCCGGGCTGCCCTGGTGCCCACCTTGCGGGCCGAGCCAGAGCCCCGGTTCTGGGCGAAGCGGATGAGGCGGATGCCCTCGATGCCCGCGAGGGCCTCACCCGAGCCGTCGGTGGAGCCGTCGTCGACGACGATGATCTCGTGGCTGTGGCCGGATGCCTCCAGAGCGGTCCGGATCCGGCTGATCTCGCCTACCAGGTGCCCGCGCTCGTTGAAGACAGGGAGCACCACCGATACCTCGGGGGCCGGGGTCGCATCGTCCATGACCGGCCAATCGTAGCTCGCTGGGCGGGCGTGGGTAGCATGGCCTGACAACACGGGGCCCTCTCAGGGAGACTCGTGCAGGCGCCAGGCCGGCGCTCTGGGGAAGGCGTCGGGGAGCGATCTTGGACTTGGGCAGGTCGACCGGCAGGGAGGGGAGGGGGCTGCGCTCGGCTGGAGCCGCCCCGTCCGAGCCGCCGACCACCGTGCCGTTTGTGACATCAGCCCCTGCTCAACGTCCTTCTTCCAGGGAGGGGCGAGCCCCAACTGAGTTGGACCCGACGACCGTCGAGGCCGTCAAGCGAGGGGATCGGGATGCGTGGGAGGCAGCATATCTGGCATACGGGAAGGCCCTCATGGGCTTCCTCGTGCTGCGCCTGCACAACGTCGATGATGCCAATGAGGCGCTCTCGGAGACCTTCCTGCGCAGCCTGGAGAAGGCATCCACGTTCCGGGGCGACGGGCCGGCGTTTCGGGCCTGGCTCTACCGGATCGCCCGCAACGTGGCCATCGACCGCATGCGCTCCCGCAACCGGGTCCAGCCAGTCCCGTACGCGCAGGATGCGCCTGACCTGTCCGCTCCCGGAGCCGACGAGGCGATGATCGCCGTCGAGAGCGCCGGCGAGGCCAGAGCCGCCCTGGAAACCCTGCCCCAGGAGGACCGCGAGGTCGTCTGGTTGAGGGTGTGCGCCGGCCTGTCCGCGGACGAGGTCGGCCGGATCGTGGGCAAGCGGCCGGGCGCCGTGCGCATGCAGCAGATGCGCGCCCTTGAGGCGATGGCTCGGAAGATGAGCCGATGAGCGGGGACCGCCCGGTGGGCCCGCGGGGGTGGCGGATCCTCAGCTCGGGCCCGTCCGAGGCCCCCGCTTGGTCGTCACGTGAGGACCAGGCCCGGGCTGCGCGCCTGGACCGGGAGCTCGACATCAGGATCGCCGCGTGGGCGATCAGTGGCCCGCCGGTGGGAGGGGGCGCGTCGGCCGGAGGGGGCGCATCGGTGGGAGGGGGCGCGTCGGCGGGAGGGGGCGCATCGGCGGGAGGCGGCGCGTCGGTGGGAGGCGGCGCGTCGGTGGGAGGCGGCGCGTCGGTGGGAGGCGGCGCGTCGGCGGGAGGCGAGGCGCTCCCCGAGCTGGCCGCCGAGCTGGCCGTGGCTGGCGCCCTGCGCCGCTTGGCGGACGCGTCCCCGGAGGCGCCCGAGGACTGTTTGCTGGCCATGAGGGCCGCCACCGCGTTGGCGAGAGGCCGTGGGCCTTGGCGGGCGATGTCACCGGCTGCCAAGCTCGGCCTGTCCGGCGCCGGGGCGGTTGCTGCGGCGGTCATCGGCGCGGCGGCGTGGTCAGGGGTGGCTGGCTTGAACCAGTCAGGGATCCAGCCGGCCGAGCTGGTCTCGGTCACCCAGCAGCTCAGCCAAGCAGGCACCCAGCTCAACCTGGCCAGCCTGGCCCTGGCTCAGGGGGACCAGGTGAAGGCAAAGGAGTACCTTTCGGCAGCTCAGGTGACCACCTCCAACGTGGCCACACAGCTCCACACCGAGGTGCAGCATTCGCGGGGGTCGTCGACAGACAAGCTCAGCAGCCTCCAGCAGCAGCTGACCTTGGCTCAGGCCGAGGTGGCCAACCTGAAGGGTACTGTCGCCTCGCTCGAAGCCGCCGCTACCACCACCACCACGGGTCCACGTTCGGCGGGCGCAACGGGGACCACCTCCACCACGACCGCCACCCGCGCCACTGCGCCGGCCGGCGCTCCCCCACCTCCTGCCTGCACCACCACGAGCACGACGGCAGGGCCGACCTCCACGACGACGACCTCGACCTCCACGACGACGACCACCGTCCCGCGTAAGGTCGGGACAGGCACGACTGCAGGCAAGACGAAGGATACCGGAGACCACACTGGGATTGCTTCCTTGCCGAACATCACCGCTTCGCTGGGCCCAGGCACTCCCACCTCGACCGGCTCGACCACCACCTCGACCGGCTCGACCACCACCACCACACAGAACGTGACCGACACCACGAGCTGTTCGGGGACTACCACGCCCGGGACCCCAGCCACCTAGAAACGGTGGTATCGGTAGACGAGGAGTGATCTAGCGGGCGTGAGTCGCATGCCAGCCTGGTCTGGACGCGCCGCACAAGCGTGGGCGCCTCGGCGGTCGGAGCGGAGCAGCTCATGCCGAACTGTTAGACTCTTGTGGACTAACACAAGGAGTGTAATGACTCGAGAACCGGCACCGCGGAACCCGTACCGTCCGGGAGCAGCCGTACCACCAGTCTTCCTCGCCGGACGAGAGAGCCAGATCAACCGGTTTTCAGCGACGCTGAGGGCGGCGCCGGAGCTGCCCCCAAACGTGCGCATAGCCGGTTTGCGCGGCGTGGGCAAGACCGTCCTGCTGAGGCGCCTCGAGGAGGTGGCCCAGGGGGATGGCTGGGCCACGATTCGAGTTCAGGTCGAGCCGCGGCACAATGCTGAGGCCGTCCTGGCAGACCTGATCAACGAACTCTGCGAGAGAGCCTCCCTCAAAATCTCGCGACTCCGCCGGCTGCGCGAGACGATGCGTGGCGTGGTTGAGGCAGCGGGGGGCCTGGTGAAGGTGACGTGGCAAGACATCGAACTCTCCATGACGAACCTCGACAGGCGGGAGGAGCAGTCAATCGCAAGGAACCTCTACCGGACAGCGGCACGGGCCGACCAACACGGACTCGCAGGCCTCCTCCTGATGTTCGACGAGGCTCAGGTCATCCGGGACGACATGGCTCGGGACGGCGAGCACCCGCTCTCTCTTCTCGTTGCCGCCGCCAACACGCTTCAGGAGGCAGGCCTTCCCGTTGGCCTCGTCCTTTGCGGCCTGCCTACGCTTCGCACCAACCTACTGAGGGCCCGCACGTACAGCGAGCGCATGTTCCGAGGTGAGGAGGTATCCAGCCTCGCTGGTCCAGAGGCCGTCGAGGCCTTCGTCAGGCCCCTTGAGGGCACAGGCGTCTCCGCGGACGGGGACCTCGTCGAACGAGTCGTCGAGGAGGTAGAGGGTTACCCCTATTTCGTGCAGCTTTGGGGGGCGGAGCTGTGGGAAGCTGCTCATCTGGCTGGGGTGGGAAACCTTTCGACGTTGCTGCTTGCTGAGATCGAGCAAGACATCTACCGGAGGTTGGACCTGGACTTCTATGAGCCCCGTGTCGATTCGTTGACCCCGGCGGAACAAGACTTGCTTTTGGCCACCACCAACTGCCCCTACCCACCCTTGAAGACGGGTGACATCCACACCCGATCCGGCAAGAAGGAGGGCAACGTCAATGTCTTGATGGGCCGGCTCACTGAACAGGGTGTCCTGTTCCGCGTCCAGATGGGCCAGTATGAGTACACCGCGCCAAAGTTTCATGCCTACCTACAGCGAAGGGCTGCCCGCCTCGCCCAGAGCGGGCGGTAGTGACGCCCCTCTGTCGGGCTGCGCGTTCTGCGCTCCTCGGATTGGCTGAACGACGCGGCCAAGATGTTCCTTCCGATGCCGGACTCGACTCCGAGGACCCGGGACAGATCGCAATCTTCGAAGGGGCTCGGTTGTCCGTCGCCGCCGCATCCACTGAAGGCCTCCTCAGTGGGGATACTCCGGCTACTGCTTGGCGGGTGAGGGGGGGAGGAGCTTCGCATACAGGGCGAGGTGGTCGGAGGCCACCGCCGCTAGGCGGTGGGCTCCGAGCACCTCGGCGGTGGGAGCGCGGAGTGGGAGGCGCATGAGGGCGTCCGCCAGGACGCCCTCGTCGCCGGGCTCGACGAGCAGCCCGTCGGCACTGTCTCTCAGCACCTCCACCAGCCCGCCCACCCGGCTCGCCACCACGGGCCGGCCGTGTGCCAGGGCCTCCAGCGCCACTAGGCCCATGCCCTCGCGCCGGCTCGGCACCACCAGGGCGTGGGCGGCCACCAGGTGGGCACCCACCTCCCTCGGGGGCAACGCGCCACACCAGCTCACCCGGTCCCCAAGTGCTGCTGCCATCGAGCGCAGGCGCTCTTCCTCCGGCCCGGCGCCCACGACCTCCAGGCGCGCATCCAGCCCACGACCGACTGCCAGGCTCATGGCGCCCAGCAGCACGTCGAGGCCTTTCTCCGGGACCAGGCGGCCCACGAAGGCGAGGCGCAACGGGGGAGCGACCGGCATCGGGGTGGCCAGGAGGCCGGGGGCCGGGACGGCCACCGGCATCCTGGCCACCCCTATTCGACTGACCGGGACCCCCCAGACCCTGGCCGCCTCGGCGGCCAGGGCCGCCGATACCGCCACTACCGCCCCGGCCTTCCGCAGCACCGCTCGGCCCCCCAGGCCCCAGCCCGGCTGGGCCGCCAGGTGCACGTCGCTACCGTGCAGCGTCAGCACCCAGGGCACCCCCGTGAGGGTGCTCGCCACTGAGGCAGCCACGCCGGCCGGGAACCACCAATGGGCGTGGACCACGTCCGGGCGCAGCTTGCGAGTGGCCGCCACGGCTGCTGCGGTGAGGGCCCCCACCAGTCCCGGCACCAGGGCCGCGGAGGCGGTCGAGCTGCGGGCTGCGCTCAGCATTCCCCCCCGGTAGGCCAGGCGCTCCAGCCCTGGCGGGCCGTAGCGGAAGCGGTGTACCTGCACCTCGCCCCAGCGCTCCCGGTGGGCTAGGCCGTGGTCGTGCGGGGCGAGGACGTGCACCTCCATCCCTGACTCGGCCTCGGCGCGTGCCAGGTCGGCCAGCCAAGGCGCGACCGAATCCCCCGGCCAGCGGGGGAACGAGGAGGTCAGGTGCAACACCCGCAGGGAGGTCGGCGCCACTGCCGCTACCAGACCGTGACGGGCCGGGGGAATGGGTGGTCTCGAAGCCGGCGGTCCTTGGTCACCAGCTGGCATCCGCGTTCGATCGCAGTGGCGTAGATGAGCCGGTCGGCTGGGTCGCCCGGGAAGGAGGACGGCATGCGGGCGGCCGTGGCGGCGATGGCTGGGGTGACGCCGATGGTGCGGACAGCCCTGGCCAGGCCGTCGAGCCAGGATCGGAGCGGGATGGCGACGGGGATCCGCCCGTGAGTGGCCAACCACGCCAGCTCGTACCACGAGATCGCCGACACCGCCAGCTCCTCGGCCGACTCCAGGACTGCGGTGGCAGCGTCGCTGACCTGATCCGGCTCCGCCGACCACCAATGAAGGACGTGAGTGTCGAGCAGGACGGTGCTCACGGCAGGTCCCACGCGTCCCCGGTGCTGAACAGGCCCTCGTCGTCGGTGGCGCTGCTCGCGATGCCGGCCATCGACCCCCGCAGGCCGCCAGGCCCGCCGACCGGGATCAAGCGCGCCACCGTCCGGCCGTGCTTGGTGATGTCCACCTCGTCGCCAGCGGCCACCTCGTCCAGGAGCCCGAGCAGCTTGGCCTTGGCCTCGGTGGCAGTCATTGACCTGGTCATCAGGTCATCATAACCAGTCATCGAGCATATCGACATTGGGAGGCGTCCGAGCGGCCCGGGCTCTCCCGTGGCAAGCTGGCCCGGTGAGGCTTCGTTGAGCTCGGTAGCGCTGCGGACTCGGGAGGAAGGGCGAGCAACACCGCGCACTGGCCGCCTGAAGGCAGCACTGCCCCCGCTCACCGTGGTGGTCCTCGTGGCTGGCACCCACGTGTGGCTCACCAGCCACATGCACGCGCCGATCGTGCAGGCAGACGAGTTCGGCTACCTGTACGGGGCCCACTTCCTGGCCCTCGGCGGGCCCCACCCGGCCACCGCCGCGTGCACCACTATCTGCGCGGCCTCTCCTTACTACCCCGGCTACAGCCTCCTCCTGGCCCCCCTGTGGCTGGCGAGCCAGGCCACCTCCACCGTCTACCACGCAGCGCTGGACCTGAACACCGCCCTCGCGGCCGTAAGCGCCTGGCTGGTCTACGTCCTGGCCGGGCGCCTCGCCCCGAGCATCGGCGGGTGGACCAGGGCGCTGGTCGCGCTGGTGGTCGCCGCCTACCCGTCCTACCTGGGCTTCGGGAATGTGGTCGAGTCGGAGAACCTGCTGTTGCCCGCCTACGTGGCCACCTGCCTGCTGGCGCGGCGGGCCTTCGACCGGAGCGCCGGGGCACCCGCCCTGAGCTGGGCAGCGCTCGGGCTGGTGGGGGGCCTGCTGTACATGGTGCATCCTTCGGCTCTGGCTGTCACGGTCGCGGTGGCGGTTGTCGGCGCATGGGTGGCGATCGCCCCCACGGCGCGGCCCTGGCCCGGCGCCCGCGCAGCGCTGGCCCGCGTCGTCCCCCTGGCGGCGGGGCTGGCCGCCGGCCTCGTCGCATCGCAGCAGGTGATCACTTACGTTACCTCCGGGGGGCCGAGCAACACGGCCGGATTCTTCTCGGCCATCGGCAACCTGGCCAGCCTCCACGGGGTCGCCCACCTCGGGGTCAACGCCGCCGGCCAGCTCCTCTACCTGCTGGCGGTCACCGGCGGCCTGGTGGTGCTGGCCGTGCCCCTCCTGGCCCGGGCAACCGCCGCCGTGCTCCGCCGCCCTGCCGGCGACCGTGGCGGCGACCCGGCCAGCGCCGCCGCCGGCGCCGGCCCCGAGGCCGGCCAGCGCCGCCTGGGCCTGGTCGGGACCGCCGGCTCCCTCGGCGCAGCCCGCACCGGCGTCCTCACCCTGGTCGCCGCCACCAGCGTGGTCATGGGTGCGGTGTCGGTGCTGAGCCTGGGCACCGGGGGGGCGGGACGCCTGGACGTGACATTCTACGGCCGCTACAACGAGGCCGTCCTGGCCCCGGTCCTGGTGGCGGGCGCCCTGGTGGGGATCGGCCTGGGCACCCGGCGAGGCACTGGGCGAGGTCGCCGGCGCATCGGGGCCTGGGCGCTCCCCGGCGGCCTGGCAGCCCTGGCAATCACCGCCGCTGCAGTCGCCGCGGCGCGTGGGGGCGTCCTGCGCGGGACGCCCCAGGCCACGAATGTCCTGGCAGCTCATGCCATATTTCGCGCCTCTGCGCCCAGCTCGATAAGCCTGCTCGCGCTCGCCGGGCTCGGCGCGGCCGTCCTGGTCGTCGTCCTGGCAGCTTGGCGGCTAAATCTTGCACTGGCCGGGGCGATACTCGTGGCCTCTTTCGTCCCGTCCGCCGCCGCCGGGCTCTCCGACCTATCGGCCCAGTCGGTGAACGTTGCCACCGAGCAGGCCGTGCCGAGCGCCCTGGTGGCGCTGAGCGCCCGGTTCGGGCCTGGGTTGGGGCACTGCGTGGCATTCGACACCTCGGGTTCCCCCGCCGACGCCGGGTTCAGCTACTTCGACTACCGCCTCTACGACCCCACGCAGGCCTTCGTGCCTTTCGCCTCGGCGAGCGGAGGACGTCCGTGCTCGGCCGAGGTGGTGAGCGGTCGGGCGAACCTGGCGTCGGCGCTCGCAGGGGCGAAGGAGCTCGTGGCGGGCCAGCCGACGGGCGAGGCCCTGTGGGTCCTGCCCGGCCCACTCCAGGACCGCCTGGCGCTGGCCGGCCGGCTCGCGAAGCCGCCTGGGTAGGTCGGCCGGGCGCGAAACCGGACATATTCCACAATCTCGGCACTGTTTGGCGAAGTTCGTGACATTCCTGCTCTTGCACTGTCTGCACTGCGGAGGGCACAGCAGGTCGAGCATCCGAAGTCGTCAAATTCCCTAGTCAATGGAGATATAGGAGAAATCGATGAGAAAATCACCGCTTTGGTTCCGTCGCCTGCTGGTCGGCGGGGTCTCAACGCTCACAGTCGGCGGCCTCGGCTTCGCTGGCTTGCTCACTGCAGGCGCCGCCGGCGCCACGTCTGCCTTCAGCATCACCCAGCTGGCCGGTGCCGACCGCTTCGGCACCGCAGCGGTGATCGCCGAGAAGGCCTTCCCCAGTGGCGCCCCGACGGTTGTCATCGCCAGCGGCGCAAACGCCAACCTGTCCGACTCGCTGGCCGCCAGCTACCTCGCAGCCCAGGAGAATGCGGGCAAGGGCGCTCCGATCCTGCTGGTCAACCCAACGGGCGCGATCCCGAGCTCGACCGTCTCGGCGCTCAACTTGCTCAAGCCCACCAAGATCGTGATAGTCGGGGGCACCGGCGCGGTCGGGAGCGACGTGGAGACCGCGCTCGCCAACAGCTACGGAGCGGGCAACGTGACCCGCGTAGCCGGACCGAACCGCTTCGCCACCGCTGACGCAGTGGACTCGCAGACCGGGCTGATGACGGTTGGCAAGACCGCGACACCGGGGGGCCACCCCGCCGGGCCGGTCGCCATCGTGGCCGACGGGCTGGACCAGAACCTGGTCGACGCTCTCGGCGCCTCGCCGCTGGCCTACGCCGGGCCGTACCCGCTGTTCCTGGTAAACGGCGCCACCGGCACGCTTTCGAGCACCGACCTGGCAATCATGGCCACTGACGGGATCAAGAACGCCGTCCTGGTCGGCGGCAGCGCGGCCATCGGCTCCCAGGTAGCCAGCGACCTCACGGTAGCGGGCATCACCTCCGAGCAGGAGGCAGGCCCGGATCGCTCCGCCACCTCTGACACCCTCGCCGAGTTCGAGCTGGACACCGCCAACAAGTTCGGCTTCGTCAACACGAGCTTCGACATCGCCAGCGGCGACCAGGGCCACCTGGTCGACTCGCTCTCCGGCGGCCCGTTGGGCGGAGCTGCCAAGGCCCCAACGCTGATCACCGACGGCGTGGACTCCGTGGGCTCTGTTGCGACCTTCGCCACCACCCACAACGCCACCGAGGCCAGCGCCACCCAGTTCGGCGGCACCGACGCGGTCAGCGCCACCGTCGCCACCTCCATCACCCAGGCTGCCAAGGGCCAGGCCGGCATG